>JADLDR010000114.1 GCA_020846535.1 Armatimonadota bacterium
ACAGCCGGTTAGAGCGAAAGACCTTCGAGGGGTGGATGAAGGCGAAGGGGATCGGAGAGGGACCAGGGGATAGGGTGTAGGGACGACCCGGCGAGTCGCCCATAGCGATCCAGATAAGGGTGCCTGTCCCGCCGGGGCGGGGTTGGGGACTTGGGGAGACCGTTACCTAACCCCCCGGCCCCCTTTTCGTTTCGGGCAGGGGGAGGAGATGGGGGGGTCAAGTACCGCACTCTCTGTCCCCCTCTCCCAGGAGGCGCTCCGGCGCATCCCTTCGGTTTCGGGGAGAGGGGTTAGGGGAGAGCGGTCACCCCTCCCCCAGGAGCGGAGGATCTTTCCCCTTATCTGGATCGCTATGGGACGACCCGGCAAGTCGCCCCAATTAATGATTCACCCGAAGCGTCTGCTGGCCCGCAGTGATCACCTCATCGATGCTTCGCTCCAGAACGGCGATTTCGTCCGTGAGACTGGTCAGTTCGGAGGTGGTGTCCGGAACCTGGAGGACGCCCAGGCAGGCGACAGAGCTTTTGATTTCATTCAGAGCCGCCTCGATGTTTTGGAGGTGGGCGTCCACCACGGGCAGCCGGGCCTGGATGCTCTTGTAACGGGCCATCGCCCTTTTTTTGAGATTCAGCGATTGGGACAGCACTTTTTGAACCTCGCTCTCCGCTTCCCCCTGGATTTTATCTTTCAGGGTCTGGCATTCGCGCTCCAGGTTGCGGATATCCGCGGGGCTGAAGGAGCGGCGGAGTTGTTCGCGGATTTTCGCCAGATCCAGGGACTTCTCCACCAGCCGGACGATCTCCCCTATGCTGGCCTGAAGCGCCGCCTGCGCCAGCGACTGCGCGCTTTCCGAAAGGCCGATGATCTCCCACGCCAACTTCTCGATGCGCCGCGTCCGGAGATAGGTGGCGCTGTCCACCTGGCCGAGCGATTCGAGCATCTCCTGCTCCCGCTCGATGATCGCCTGGAGTTCTTTGCGCCGCTGGCCTGCCAGGACGCCCTGGCAGAAGGACTCGTCCCGCATCGTCCGGGCGGTCAGCGCGGCCCCGGCGACCAGGGCCATCGGCAGGGCGAAAACCAAAAAAGGCCGGTCGATGAAACCAGCCATCAAAATTAGAAGCGGGATCACCCAGTTGGGCGTCCTGAACATGGCAGCTTTCAGGAGAGACCACAGATACTTGAACTCGCTGTCCAATCGGCTACCACCTGTGTCGCAGGGCGCGATAGTTCGCGCCCCATTGAAACAAACCGCAGGAAAAAGAGCGCCGCATGGCAGCGTTCATTCTGCGGAGGCAATATGCAAGTGTCCCGGCTACCCGTTGTTGGCCGGGGGCTGATCCTGCGGGCTAGACCCTTGCTGGTCCTGGCCGATCTCGACAGAGACGCGCTGGAATCGCTTTTCGGTGTCGGAGAGGCCCATCTCGGCTTTCAGGGCCTGGAGGGCGGCGTCGGCGCGGGACTCGCGGGCCGTTTTGCGGATCTGGCGGAGCTTGGCCTCATTGCCGGTATTGGAAAGCTGGTTGAGGGCCTGGGATTCGGCTTCCAGTTCGTCGGCCCGCTCCTCGATGCGCTCGATGGCCTTGATATCGGAATCTAGGGAAGGGCGAGCGCCGATCTTGCTGAGCTGGGAGCGCATGGAAGCGAGCTGATAGCGCATCTGGGCGTTGCGGGTCCGCTCTTCGGCCACCTGAAGCTCCTCCTCGAAGTTCTGAATCTGCGCCTGGGCTTCCTCCGCCTGCTGGCGCGAGAGTTCCAACTGCTGGAGCAGGTTGTTCACCCGCTCCTGGGCCGCTTCCTTCTGGAGCAGCAGAGACCCCGCCAGATCGTCCTCGCGCTGCAAGACCGCCTGCCGGGCGTCGGCGTCCAGTTGGGCCAGCTTCTGCTGTTCCTGGCTCAGCATCCGCTCGATGCGGTACTGGTTGGCGATAATGGGAACCGCCGATTTCTGCACCTGCTCCAGCTTGCGACGCATGTTGTCGATGATATAAGGTGCCATGACGCGCGGGTCTTCCAGCTTGACCAGACCCAGGGTGATGATCGCCAGAAAAGCCCGCCCGATGCGTCGGAAAATATCTCCCATCCTCCAAATCCCTCCCCTGAGAATTCAGGCATAAAATGTCTTAAAGACAGAGATAGCGTACGCTCACATTATAACACAGAAGGAGGCAAATTGCAAACGATGGGAAATCGAAGATCGCCTCGCCTGTCGAGGGGTCTTTAAAGAAAAGGCCCGATACCATACGGCTAAATATCAGAATGGCAGGATCGTAAGTAATATCGAAACCGCTGAGTGAAGGGGAGGCGAAATTTCCCAGATCGAACACAGTAATGCGAATCTGAAAGGGACGGCCCATTACGACTTCCTGATAATCCGGCTCGAAGCTAATGGAATTTCGCAAAAATAAAAAGTTTCTGATTTTGCCTCCATACCCTCCACAAAACGCTCAATAACTGGTAAAATAACTCAAGTTGCGGGAGGAGAGATCAATGCCTAAAGCTGCTGTGATCGTGGAGCCGGGGAGACTGGAGATCCGGGATTTGCCCCGCCCGGCGGTGGAGGCGGGCGGGATGCGCCTGCGAGTGCTGCTGTCCGAGGTGTGCGGAACGGATGTACACCTGCTGCACGGTCAACTGCCCGAGACGCCGTATCCCCTGGTTCCGGGCCATTTCGCCGTGGGGGAGGCGCTGGAGACCGGCGGGACGGTTCATGACGTGGACGGCGCTCCCATACGCCCTGGGGAAACGATCACCTTTCTGGATGTACACGGAACCTGCGGGGAGTGCTGGTATTGCCAGGTGGCGAAGGCTTCCACACGCTGCCCCCGGCGCAGGGTCTACGGGATCACCTACGGGGTGCAGGACGGTCTCTGCGGGGGCTGGAGCGAGGAGATGATGCTGAAGCCCGGCACCCGCTTGGTGAAGCTGGACGGCATAGCCCCGGAAGCCTTCATGGGCGGCGGCTGCGGCCTGATGACTGCTCTCCACGCTGTCGAGCAGGCCGACATCCGGCTGGGCGATGCGGTGGTGGTGCAGGGTAGCGGCCCGGTCGGGCTGAACGCGCTGGCCCTGGCCCGTCTGAAGGGCGCGACCGCCCTCCTTCTGACCGGCGGCGGGGCGGCCCGCCTGGAGATGGCCCGGAGGCTGGGCGCGGATGCGGTCTGCGATATCGCCGGCAGCACTCCGGAGGATCGGATTGCCTGGGTGAAGGAGCAGACCGGCGGCAGAGGGGCCGATATCGTCATCGAGGCGACCGGCGTTCCGCAGGCGCTGGCCGAAGGATTTGACATGGCCCGCGATGCCGGCGTATATATAATAGTCGGCCAGTACACCGATGCGGGCGAGATGTTCGTCAACCCGCACCGGCAGATCAACAAAAAGCATCTCCGGATCCAGGGCGTCTGGGGCATCGATTCGAGCCACCTCTACCGGGGCCTGAGAGTGCTGAGGCGCTACCAGGAGACGATCCCCTGGGCCTCGATGCTGACCCGCCTCTACCGGCTGGAGGAGGCCGAAGACGCCCTTTCCGCCGTCGCCTCCCAGCAGGTGGTCAAGGCGGGAATCCGGCCCTTTTGAGGGCAAAAAAGGAGTTTGAGCGGTCGGCGGCGAATAGAACGAAAAAGATTTCATCGCTTATTTTCAAAAAGGCGTATTTGCTAAAAACACCTGAGCGGAGGCAAGAGGATTCATGGATCAACAGGCAGAGGTGCAGTTGTCGGAAGCCGAAGTTCGGCGTCGAACGATCCGGGCTTGGGCGATTACCCTGGCGGTGATCGCCGTTCTGGTCGCTTATTTCTGGTGGAAGTACGCCCAGGTGGAGCGCTTGGTGGAGGAACTCGGCAGCAAAGACCCACAGGTCAAGATGGCTGCCGCCAAAGAACTCATGCGGCGCAAGAAGCTGGTGGACAGCGTGATGCCGCGCCGCCAGTCGGTCATCAACAGCGCCACCGACGCCCTGGCGCTCTTCAAGGACGATTCCGACCTGGCCGGTGACGCCGCCCGCACCATCAGCCAGATGATGAAAGAGCCGGACCAAGCCACCCGCGACCGGATGTCCAAAGCCCTGGCGTCCTTCCCGTACTCCATCACCCTGAACGGAAGCGCCGAAGAGCCTGCCCTGCTCGATAAGGGGATGAAGGATAGCGAGGAGAATATCCGCAAAGGCTCCGCCGCCGCCCTGGGGATGATCGGGACGCCCGCCCTGAACATCCTGGCGAAAGCCCTGGAGGATGCCGATAAGCGTCCTCACGCCGGCAACGCCCTGGTCACCATCGCCACTCCCCCTGCCGGGAAGACCCTGGCGAACTGGTCGGTTCCCGACGAATTAATGGAGCGCGTCCTCCCGTATATGGAAAATAAGGAGGACGCCCTGCGTGTCTACATCGCAGAACTGCTGGGAAGAATCAAGGACAGGCGCGGGGTGGACCCTCTCCTCAAGCATATCGATGAAAAGGTTCCCGGGCTGCGCCGGAATATCGTTCGCTCCCTGGGCCAGATCGCCGACCCGCGGGCGACCGAGGCCGTCATCCGCGTCCTGAACGAAGACGAGCAGGTGCGCCTGGAAGCCATCACCGCCCTCGGCGAATTCCGCGATGCGCGGGCCGTCAGCCCCCTGGTGGCCCTCCTGGACAGCGACGATTACGAAGTCCGCAACTCCGCCATCACCGCCCTTCACCGGATCGGCAGGCCCGCCATCCCCGCCCTGATCGCCACCCTCAAAAACCCGAACGAGCAAAAACGGGCGGGCGCGACCCAGGCGCTTGAGGCGACCAGAGATCCGGCGGTGGTGGGCGCTCTTGTCCAGGCGTCCGCAGACGCCTCCGCCCGCGTTCGCAGGGAAGCGGTGCGCTCCCTCGGCTCGTCCGGCAGCGCCCAGGCCGCCCCGACCTTGGTCGCCCGCCTGAGCGATAAGGACTCACAGGTGGCCGAGGCCGCCACCAGCGCCCTGGCCCAACTCGGCGCACCCGCAGTCGGGCCGCTCGTGGCGCTTTTGAAGAGCCCGAACAACGCCCTGCGCTACCACGCCTACAAGGCCCTCATCACCATCGGCTCGGAGGCCACCCCCGCCCTGATGGCCGCCCTGAACTCCGCAGACACCTCCGCCCGCAAGTGGGCCGCTATCGCCCTGGGCGAGATCCGCGCCACCGAAGCCCGCCCCACCCTGGAAAAAATGGCGAAAGCCCAGGACCCCAACCTGAGTTATGTCGCCCAGGAAGCGCTGAGGAAATTGGGGGGAGAGATATAATCCTGTAGGTTTTCCCTATCCGGTAGGGGCATCGTTTAGCCGTGCCCCATAGCGATCCAGATCAGGGTGACTGTCCCGCCGGGGCGGGGGGCGGGACTTGGGGAGACCGTTCCCTAACCCCCCGGCCCCCTTTTCGTTTCGGGCAGGGGGAGGAGATGGGGGGGTCAAGTACCGCACACTCTATCCCCCTCTCCCCGTTTCGGGGAGAGGGGTTAGGGGAGAGAGGTCACCCATCCCAGGGGAGAGCGGTCGCCCATCCCTCAGGAGCGGAGGATGTTTCCCCTTATCTGGATCGCTATGCGGCATCGTTTAGCCGTGCCCTTGCAAAGTTATGGGGAATGTGTATAACAAGAAAGGGCCGGAATCTTCAAGATTCCGGCCCTTTTCGCTTTGGGATTTCAGATCGATTGCTCCGGGGCGATCCGTGTGATCGGCCTGCTGTCTGCCTGCGTGTTAGGGGCGAACACGAGGTTCGCCCCTACGGGCTGGGGAAGGCAATCTACCTCTTGACTACAGGGACTGCTTGGAACGCACTCATGAGCCGGCTCCGAAACAATAGCCTGATGTTTACCACTCGATTTCGTTCAGGGTAGCCGGAACTTTGTTCCACTCCTCGAAGTGGTAGCGCAACGTGCCGGAGTTGTTGGCTCTCTTGGTATGAAGGGCCTGCGCCTTATACCACTTGGCATGTCCGTCGAAGAAAAGAACATTGTCTCCGCCCTGATGCCGTGAGAACTTGCCGATGTCAACGGACACGGTATCCCCATTAAAGCCGTTGCAGCAGTCGAATTCACCTGCTGCGGGGCTGCTCCCCGAGAAGATGATTCTTCTCAGCCAGGATCGGTCAGCAACATTCCAGAATCCGCCCAGATAAGCGCAGCGGGAGTCTGCCAGAAACACCGTTTCAGCCGGAAAGCCCAACATCGAAAGCCGGGCTACGCGGAAGGACAGATGCTCGCTGTAGCCGTAGTTGATAGTGACATTGGGAACATTCCAGGGAGGAAAACGAGCGACCCACCCTAGGCAGAACCCCTCCGCGGACGGGCACTTGAAAACACCCGTATTCTTCACGTACGGGTAAACGCTGATATACATAAGCGAAGGATTGGGGGAGCTCGGATTGCATCCGGAATACTGGCCGTAGCACATGTAGGGGAAGGTTTCGTCGAAGTCCTGAACATACATGTTGACTGCCGTACCGATCTGCTTCAGGTTCGACAGGCAGGAAATGGACCGTGCCTTCTCGCGAGCCTGGGCGAAAACGGGGAAGAGGATCGCCGCTAGAATCGCGATGATGGCAATAACGACAAGCAGCTCGATCAATGTGAAACCTTTTGTCTGGTTTCGCAGCACTTTCATGATAAGTCTCCTTTTGTTTTGCGCTGGATCACGACACTAAACAAGGGCCGTCCGGCTGTGAGAGATTCTAAAGAGATGCCAGTGGAATAGCGTCACAGCAAGAAAAGCCCAGCCATGCCTTGTAACGGGCCCTATGTTGTGCTTATCCGCATCACCTCCTTATCAGAAATTGCAGAAATGGTAAAAATTGGGGTTGAGTTATCATATCAAATTTCGAAAGTATTGTCAAGCCTGTGCAAAAGATATTATTAACCCAAGTTGCCACCTAACCGGGTTGGGTGTCGTTTGCGCGGTAGGGGCGCGATGCATCGCGCCCTCAACGGCCGCTGGGCGCGATGCATCGCGCCCCTACGGGACGATCCTGCCGCCATTGTTCCTGGGTAGCAACTTGGGTTATTATTACAGCACTTTCGCCTGGCTTGGAGAACGGAGCCGTCATCGATGCAGTCTGCGAGGCGCTTGAGCTTGGCGGCAATCTCCAACTTAACGTCAACCAAGGAGCAGCCGTTATCGATGCAGTCTGCGAGGAGCGAAGCGACGAAGCAATCTCCAGCGTAATAAATGGACGAGAAGGCTCTGTCGTGGTCGCTACCCTGGAAATTGCTTCGGGCTTCGCTCTCGCAGACTGCATCGATAACGGTATATCGCTATTCAAGTAAAAGCCCTGTATGATCGAGTTAGCGCGTCTTAAGAACAAAGATGATATCTCATGTCCGGCCTCTACCCCAATTGCAGACAATAGCAGGAGAATCCCGCCTTCCGCTCGAAATGCTTGGCAGAAATCATAGAGGAGGGTTCGGAGATGGCGCTGTTGTATGGCAGGGAATATACGCGGGCGGAGCTTTTGGCCCGGGTGGGCGATATTTCGCAACTGGCGGGAACCAGGGTTTGCGAGCTTCAGGAGGGGATGGAGGCCGGGGTCCGGGCGGTCGAGTTTTACACAGGGAGCGGCTTCCGGTTTACCGCGCTCCCCTCTCGCGGGATGGATATCTCGCGGGCGGACTGGAACGGGATGTCGCTGGCCTGGCGCTCCTCCACAGGCGAGGTGTCTCCGGCCTATTACGAGGAGCCGGGCCTGCGCTGGCTGCGGAACTTCTACGGTGGCCTGATGGTCACCTGCGGCCTCACCTATGCGGGAGCGCCCTGCGAGGACGGGGGAAAGTCTCTGGGCCTGCACGGGCGAGTTTCTAACCTGGCGGCCAGCTGCCTCTGGACGGACGGCGAATGGCAGGGCGATGATTATATCTTCTGGGCGCAGGGCAAGGTGCGCGAAACGTCGGTGTTCGGTGAAAATGTCGCCCTCACCCGGCGCATTACCTGCAAGCTCGGTGAAAACCGCCTGTGGGTAAATGATATCGTCCAGAACGAGGGCTTTCAGACAGCGGAGCATATGCTGCTCTACCATATCAACGGCGGCTTTCCCGCGGTGGATGCCGGTTCCTCCCTGCTGGCCCCGTCGCTCCGGGCCGTCCCCCGCGATGCGGACGCAGAGGCCGCCCGAGACCGCTGGCATACCTTCGAGCCGCCCACGCCCGGCTTCAGGGAGCAGGTCTTCTATCACGATATGGCCCCGGACGCCTCCGGCAGGGCGACCGCCGCCCTGGTCAACCGGAGCTGCGGTGACGGCTTCGGTTTCTATGTCAGCTATTACAAGAACGAACTGCCCCAGTTCATCCAGTGGAAAATGAACGGACAGGGAACCTATACGGTCGGGATGGAGCCTGCCAACTGCAAGGTGGAAGGCCGCCATAAAGACAGGGCCGCCGGGATTCTGCAATTTTTAGAGCCGGGCGAGCGCAGGGAGTATCGCCTGGAGATCGGCGTCCTGACCTGCGCTACCGAGATCGTCGCCCTGGAAGAAAGCCTGGGACAGCTAAAGGGCTGATGCCGATGGATGTGCCTTTCTCCCTGAGACGCCGTTATCCGGCGATGGTTTATATCGGCGGGGGCATGGTGGCCGTCCTGGCGCTGGTGGCGCTCCTGGCCGGGGCGCTGGCCCCTCAGGATCCCACCTTTCAAAATCCCCGCGGCATCACCGCCCAGGGGATGCCCGTTCCACCCGGCCCTCAGTTTCCGCTCGGGGCGGACAGCCTGGGCCGCGATATGCTGAGCCGCCTGCTCCACGGGGCGCGCATCTCGCTTTTGATCGGGGTGGTGGGCACCCTGATCGCTCTGGGAATCGGGGGGATCGCCGGGATTGTGGCCGGTTATTTCGGGGGCGTCTGGGACACTCTCATCATGCGAGCGACCGATATCATGATGTGCTTCCCCTCGCTGCTGCTGGCGATTGCCCTGGTTTCGGTGCTGAAGCCGGGGCTGTCCAATATCTTTCTGGTGATCGGCCTGGTCTACTGGACCGGAAACGCCCGCGTGATCCGCGGCGAAACCCTGGCGCTCAGGGAAAAGGATTTTATCGCCGCCGCCCGCGCCATCGGAGCCTCCGAAGCGCGGATACTGCTCTGCCACATCCTGCCCAACCTGACGCCGACCCTGATCATACTCGCCAGCCTGGGGGTGGCGAATACCGTCCTGCTCGATGCTGGGCTGAGCTTCCTGGGAATCGGCGTCCCGCCCCCGACCCCGAGCTGGGGTACCATGATCGCCGAAGGCCAGAACTTCTTCCGCACCGCGCCCTGGATGATGCTCTACCCCGGCCTGGCCGTCCTGCTCACCGTCACCGGCTTCAACCTCCTGGGCGACGGCCTGCGCGACTGGCTCGATCCCAGACAGCCCGGTCGCCCGGGCTGAAAACAATCGATGCCGTCTGCGAGGAGCGAAGCGACGCGGCAATCTCCAGCATACCAGATACCGGGAGAGCTTTGTCCTTGTGCGTGAGGACGGAGATTGCCGCGTCGCTTTCGCTCCTCGCAATGACATGCAGGCGAAAGTTCTGAGAATTCGCAAAAGCAAAAAGGTCTCGAAACTCGCCCAGCTAAAGAAGGAAACAGCAATGCGAGCGGTTATCTTTGCGGCAGCCATGCTTTTCCTGGCAATGGCGATCTACGCCTCCGGTTTCGAGCAGCAGTCCCGGAGCGTGCGCCTGGAAATGCGCATCCTGCGTTTCGATTGCGAAAAGGACGGCATCGCCAATATCGAAATAAAGGCCGGCCCTGTGGTGATGACCATGGACAATATTGCCGTAGCGACATCCATGGGAACCGACATCTCCCGGGAGGGCATCGAGATGGTTCCCCACATCAACCGCGACGGCTCTTTCAAACTCACCGGCAAGATTGTCCGCGTCGAAAAAGGCAAAACCCGCGCTGTGCCCTTCAGCCGCATCATTCCCAAAGGCCAGGGCCGCATCGTCGCAGGCTCTACCCTCCCCGCCGTCCAAAAAGAGATCGCCAGGGGCCGAATCCTCCGCCAGCCCGCCAAACATACGGCTGTCTACCGGCATGTAACCCCTTCGGCTGAGCAGGGGGTAGGGGAATAGTCGAGAGGCAGCCGCCAAAAGCCAACAGGCCCTCCGGCCCTCAAGCAACCGCCTCACCCAGCCCCCCGCCGGGCTTCGGCGGGGGGAGTCGGACTTGGGGGACTTTGAGAGAGTACCAAAAGAACACATGATCTCAGCCCCCCCGAAGCCCGGGGGGGTTGGGGGCGGCTTTTCCAAACCATCCACCATGCGTATCGAAAGCGTCCCAGGCAGAATCAGTATTCCGGCGCAGGAGGCCGGGCCGTCGCAGATCGTTTTTCGGCCCGGCCAGTGGCTCAGGGCGTCGGTCGTTTCGGCGGATGGGGAGACGGCCTTGCTCGATTTCGAGGGCGTTTCGGTGCGCGTCCGCCCGCTGGTCCCTCTGGAAGCCGGGATGCAGGTGAACCTGGAGGTGCTTTCCGCATCGAGCGATCAGGTGATCCTGCGGATCGGCAGCCCGGGATCCGGCCTGCAAAGCGACCCGGCCCTGCTTCTCTCCCGGATCGGGATGCCTGCCACACCCGGCAACCGGCAGGCGGCTCTGGCCCTCCTGCGCTTCGGCCTGCCGCTGACGGCAGAAGAGATGACAGCCGTTACGCAGGCCGTCCGCACCGGTCTGGCAGGCGGCCCGGAGGAGGCAGCCTACGCCCGTTCTCTGGGCCTGCCGCTGACGCAGGAGGTTTTTGTCGCGCTCAGGGATAAACAAAGGATAATCGGCTCGCTCTGGCAGGCGCAGTCAGAGGGAGAAGCCTTGCAGTCGCTTTCTGTGTCCCCTGATGCGGAGGATCCGGCCGGTGCTATGCTCCAGGCGCTGCGGCTTCTGGCCCGGAGCCTGGAGCATAAGCTGCTGCACGGGGGCTTCGACCCGGCAGCCGATATCAAAGCCGCGCTCCTCCGGGCCGCTGAAAACGGGGTCGATGTCGGGGAATGGCTGCAAGTCCTGCACTCCCAGCAGTTCGTGAACCTGCCCCGCCCTGACGGGACGCACCCGTTTCTCTATTTTCAATTCCCGATCCGGCTTGCGGAAGGGATGCAGACCGGCGAGCTTCGCATCGAACGGGAAGGCGAAGGCGGGATGGAGGGAGACGGCCCGCTCCAGGCCACCCTCCGGCTGGCGACCGCCAACCTCGGCGTCATCGAGGCGCGGCTGACCCTCAGCGGGAGGGCGATGGCCTGTCTGGTCCGGTGCGAGCGCCCGGCAGCCGCCCGCCTGTGCCGTCAGGCCGGGGATGCGCTCCGGCAGGCATTGGCCTTCGGCGACCGCTACAGCGTGGCTCCTGTGCAGGTTGCCGCCGGGGGGGTGTTCGCGGACCTGCGGGCCGAACCCGGTCGAGCCGTCTTGCGCCTGAATGCCATGATCTGAAAGGCTTTTTGCCATGACAGCGCCTCGAAAGAAAGCGGCGGCCCTGCGCTACGAGCCGGGGAAAGACTCCGCGCCGCGCATCGCGGCAGCCGGTCAGGGGTATATCGCGGAAAGAATCCTGGAGGCCGCCCGGCAGCATCATATCCCTATCGAGGAGGATCCCGAGCTGGCTGCCGCCCTCTCGCAACTGGATGTCGGCTCCCTGGTTCCTCCCGAACTCTACGCCGCCGCCGCCGAAGTGCTGGCCTTTGTTTACCGCCTGGACCGGAAGGCCGGTAAATCCGGCGGGCTTCTACGAGATAAAAGCGATGATATTTGACGCATTGACCCTGTATGCGGTGGTTGAAGAATTGAAAGCCGTAGAGGGGCATCTGGTTTCGGATGTCTACCAGCCGACCGAGACGGAAGTGGTACTCCATTTCCGGGCGGCGGGAAGCCACCGGATGTTCCTCCTTTCGGCGCATCCGCAATTGGCGCGAGCGCACTTCACGGAGCGCAAGATTCCCAATCCCGCGGTTCCCCCGAACTTCTGCATGCTGCTGAGAAAGCACCTGGAAGGGACGCGGCTGGAAGGGGCCGTGCAGGAGGGCCCGTTCGACCGCATCCTGAGCCTGACCTTCGCCCGCCGGAACGATTTCCCCAGGCGACTTGTGGCGGAGATGATGGGCCGCCACAGCAATATCATCCTCCTGGACGATGAGGAGAAGATACTGGGGGCGGCCAAGAACATCACCCACCGGATCAACCGCTACCGGGAGGTGCTGCCGGGGAGGGCCTATGTCCGGCCTCCGGGCGGGGACAAGGCCAACCCTTTGCAGGTGAGTCAGGCGGAATTCCTGCGGTGGGCGGAAAAGGTTCCTGCCGGGACGCCTCTTGCCCGCTGGCTAATGGACACCTTCAACGGCATGGGAACCTTTATCGCCCGGGAGATCGCCGTCCGGAGCGGGGCGGAGAACGTGCGTTCCGATCCGGCAGGATGCTGGGAGGCGTTCTGGAGCGTCTTCAGGGCCGCCCGGCAGGGCTTCGAGCCGGTGGTGATAGAGGGAGAGGAGGGTAGATCGGTCTCCTGCTGGGTGCTGCCGAGCGTCCAGCATCCGGCTCAGCGCCAGCGCCGCACCGAGACCGCCAGCCAGGCCCTGGACGAAGCGGGCTGGGAGGTGAGTCACCGCGTCCGGACAGGCCAGATCAGGCAGGAACTGGCATCCGAGATCGCGGAAGAGGCCGGGTGGCGGGAACAGAACAGCCGCCAACTGGAACACGCCATCGAGGAGGGGAACCGGGCCGAAAGCTACCGGCAGATGGGCGACCTCGTCCTTGCCGGCCTGGGCCGGATCGAGCGCGGCGCGGCCTCCTGGAAAACCATGAACTATTACGACCCGGAAATGGCTGAAGTGACCATCGAACTCGATCCGAAACTCGGCCCGAAGGAGAACGCGCAGCGTTATTTCGACCGGGCGCGGAAGGCCAGAGAGGGCGCTCTGGTGGCCGCCGAACGCCTGGTGAAGAACAAAGAGGAGACGGCGCTTTTTCAGGAGGCCGCCCGGAGCCTGGAGGCTGCGGAAGGCGATGAGGCGATCCGGCAGATCCGCAGGAGGCTGGTGGAGGCGGGCTTGCTGCCGCCGCAGGAGGAGAGGCTACCTTCCCGGAAGATGAAGGAAAAAGACCCGTTCGCCGGTCACAAGATACGCCAGTTCACGACCGCCGACGGCTGGGAAATCTTGGTCGGGGAGAACAACCAGGCCAACGATTTTCTGACCACCAAGTACGCCGCCCCGGACGATTTATGGCTTCATGTGCGGATGGCTCCCAGCGCCCACGGCATCATCCGGACGCAAAAACGCCCGGATGCCATTCCTCCCCACGTGATCGAAGAGGCGGCCCGCCTGGTGGCGCGGCACAGCGATTCCAAACACGCGGCTCTGGTGCCGGTGGATTACGCGCTGCGCCGGTTCGTCCGCAAGCCGAAGGGGTCGCCTCCTGGAAAGGTGATCTATCAGAACGAAAAAACGGTCTTCGTCGAGACGGCGCTCAACCCCTGACCTGCATCTCGTTGATGACATCGCGGATGCCCGGCTTGTTCCGCAGTATCCGCTGGATGATTTCGATTTCCTGCTGCAAATCGACGGCCACGTTCCGCAGGGGCCGGACGACCCCGCGCAGGTAGACGACGCCGTGAATGGCCTTCACATCCACCTGGCTCGAATCCACATAGCGCCGGGAAATTTCCCGCTGCACCATGCGGGTCATCTCTTTATCCTCGGCTGGCATAGCTCTCACTCCCTTCCCAACAGCACTGTCCTAACCTTAGCATAACAAAAAACGAGGCTTCTGTCAAGGTCAGAATCGGACGGCCACGCCGCCGAAGCGGTCGGGGAAGGTCTGGCCCAGCCGGTCGGCGGTTTCCTCATCGGAAAGCACCATATCGATTCTCTGTCCGGTCGCCATCGCCCGCCGCACGGTCTCTACCGCGTCGTCGCCGGGAACGATCTCCATGTTCAGATTCAGAGCGGCGATCATGCCCTTCGCATGCTCCCCGGCCAGCGCGAAGCGGGAGTCTACCACCGTAAGAATATCGCGCCTGGGCAGGTCCATGCCGGCCACAATGGCATTGGCTCTCTCTATCGAGAACGGCTGGCTGAAATCGGCCTGGTAGTCGCCGGGCAGGGTGCCGGCCAGGTGACCCCGGTCGAGGGCCAGGTTAATCGCCCTGCCCAGGCCGGGGCGCTTGAAGAGGTCGCTGTCGTTGAAGGGGATGAGGCCGATGGCCCGCTGCTTCCCCCGCACCAGCCAGAACCACATCTCGAAATCCCCGCCCGCCCTGCCGTCCCCGCCGGGCAGCCTCAAATCGGTCGCTCCGTTTGCAGCCCGGATGCCGAAGGCTTCCCCATCCAGATAGAGTTCCGGGTCCTCGATGTCCCAGATGAAGTTGCCCTTCAGGGTCAGATGGGCCAGCACGCGGCTGCCGCGCTTGAGTTCGACCATCATCGCAAGCAGCCTGTTCAGCCACTGCATGAGGGCGTTGTCCGGAAACCAGAGAATCTGCTTCTCATCGGCGGCGGTATCGGCGTCCAGGATGAGGAGATTGTAGCCGATGACTTCCGAGGTGTTCCAGAAATCCATCTCCTGCGGCGTCATGGGAAAAGGAATCTCCAGCGCCACCCGGCAGACCGGCTTATCCCGGATCGCCTGAATATCGGGCGTCCGGTCGCATATGACCCGGATGCCCTTGATCAGTTCGTCCAGAACCACTTCGGTATCGTTTCGCAGGGGATTGCCTGTGGCGAGAAACTCGATCCCCTCGATGTGGATGCCCGGGTCCCGATGCTCGGCCTGGCAGAGCAGGTCTATGGCTTCCTGCACCGTGCGGGCTTGGGCCAGATTTTCGCAGGCGGACGGGTCGTAGGCTACCTGCCGGGCCACGCTCAGGTTGGCATTGAAGCGGACGGGCAGATGCGCCGGCTGCCCGGCGGCGTCCTTCAAGACAGCCTCGACCTGCTGGCTGTCATTGGCCGCATCGAGCCGCCAGAAGCAGCGTGCGACTCCGGCGATGTCGGTGGCTACGGTAATGACCGTCAGGGCGGCGGCGTCGCCTTCCTGCGCCCTCACCGTGCCGCCGGAGGCCGTGCAGCGGAACTCCACCTGCGCCCCGGCCACCGGCCACTCCCCGTTGCTGACCCCGACCTCCAGGGGCTGGGACAGGTCGGCTCCGGGCATGGCCTCCTGGCCGTCTCCGCCGATATAAAAGAGGCTGACCATCTCCGTCAGCGCGGGGAAGAGGGGCCGGCAGTCGCTCAGAACACGGAGACCTTGTGCTGTGACCTCGATCAAAGCCAGCCGGCAGTAGTGGTGCCGGATGCCCTCCGGCGGCTGGGGCAGGGGATGGCAGGCCGGGGTCGTCGGCCATTCGATATCGCCGGTGGCGGTGCGGGCGGGAATCGTCCAGTAATCGCCGGGCCGGAAGACGCCCGGCTCGAAGCGGATTTCGATGCCCTCTTCCAGAGGGAGCCAGCCGTCGTTGTCAGCCGGAATCTCGACCGCCGCTGCGCCCGGAGAATCCCACCGGCGGATCCTGGGGTTTCGGGGGAAACTGGCGCGGCTGACCGGCCCTGTGGCGGTGGCGGGATCGATGGTCAGCACATCGCCTTCGGGACGGAGAACCTGAACGAGAGTGCCGGGCAATCCGTTCAGTTCGTGCGTGTCGTCGATCAATTCGATCCAGTCGCCGCTGGCGAATCCAGTGGCCCGGTCTCTGCCGGAGCTGGCGACCGTGAGATCGTCCCCGTTTTCGGCCAGCCAGCCGGTCACGATAGAGCCGTTTTCCCGGGACCATTTGAAAGTCGCCTCTCCGGTCTGGGAGAGGCTGTGAATCTCCACCCGGTACAACTGGTTCTCCAGCCGCCGGTAGCCCGCTCCGGGCGGCACGACGCATGGCGAGTCCGCAGGATCCCCGGGACGGGCGCGGGCGCTCATCATGCCGGTGCTGCCCGCGGTCAGGGCGTCCCACTCCGGCAGGCTCGACAGGCAGTTCAGGCCGTCGTCGATGGGCTGAGGGGCCATCCGCCTGACCTGCCAGACCGTTTTGGCGCGTGTGGCCGTATCCGGCCCTCCGAGAGCCACCTCGCGGATGGGCGGGTCTTCCAGGGCGGTGATATGGCGCTGCCAGACATCCAGATAGACGATATCCGTCCGGCTGCCGTTTGCAGAGGGCGCGATGGCTTCCGCTGCCGGCAGGTCGGGCTGGTTGAGGTAGGAGACTTCCGCTTCGCACTCGCACAGGATGCCGTCCACATACAGGCGACCGGGTGACAAGGACAGGTCATCGGGGGCTTTCTGCGCTGCCCAGGTCGTTCCGCCGTCGGTCGTCGCCAGGAGGGTCGAGTTTTCGCCGACCGCCCAACCGTGGGAAGCGTCCGCAAAGGCGACTCCATGTAAACCGGAGGCAACGCCGGTCGGGGCGGCCTGATCTGCCCAGGAGGTTCCGTCCGAAGTCGCCAGGATCGCCGCATTATCGCCGACCGCCCAGCCGTGAGAGGCATCGGTGAGAAAGATGGCTCGCAAAGAGACGGCTGCCGTCGGCGAGGATTGCTGCGTCCAGGTCGTTCCGCCGTCGGTCGTCGCCAGAATGCCGGCGTTATCGCCGACCGTCCAGCCGACGCCGGCGCCGGCAAAGCGGACGGCGTTCAGGGTATCCGAAAAGCCCGAAGGAGGCGATTGCCGGGTCCACGTCTCCCCGCCATCAGAAGTCGCCAGGATGATCCCGCCTTCTCCGACCGCCCGGCCTGTGGAGGCGTCCGTAAAATGGACGCCGTTCAGGGAGGCAATAATGCCTTCTGGCGCGGCCTGCTGCGACCAGGTGGCCCCTCCGTTGGCCGTCGCCAGGATCAGAGCGCCCTCCCCGACGATCCACCCCTCATCCGGGCTGACAAAATGGACACTGTTCAGGGAAGCCCCCGTGCCCGCAGGTGGAAACTGTCGTATCCAGGTAGCTCCGCCGTCGGCGGTCGATAGGATAGTTCCCTCATCCCCGACCGCCCATCCTTTGAGGGCGCTGACGAAGTGAACCGCCCTGAGCGCGGCGATGATGCGCGCTAGAGGCATCTGCCGCGTCCAGGCGGCTCCCCTATCGGTCGTTGCCAGGATGGCACCGTCACCGCCTGCGGCCCACCCGTGCGAATCATCGGTGAAAAACACGCTTCTGAGGAGGGTGGTTTTCACCCCGACAGCAAACCCGCCTTCCGCCAGGGGCGCTCCACAGGGGCCGATGATATCCTTCGCAGCCGTCTCCTGCCGGTGGGTTTGAATATCGGCCTGCTCGTTCCAATCGGCGTCAATCTCCACCCGCCCCTGCTGCTTGCGGACACTGCTGTAATGGCTGGCGGGTTTGAAAGTAGACCGGGTAAAATCGCCCTTCATGTTCGTTCTCCTCGCAGTTGGGGGTGGGTAAGAGTTATAACATCATGATCTTGCGGGAAAGCCCTTCAGCTTCCACCTGTCAGGCTGAACATCCGACACTTTTGGGATCGACTGCTGAAAGGCGCAAAAGCGCCTCACAGCAGTGAAGGAAAGTGAAGCAGTGAAGTGAAGTGAAGCTATTTTCCTATGTTATGGAATCATTTTTGCGTTTTTTCGCCTGTACCTAGTACAAAAAAAGGCATAAAACTAAAGAAAAGAATAGCCCCTAGCTTCACTTTGCTTCACTCCTTCACTCGTACGGCCCGCCATACGCTGTGCCAATAAAAGCTAACATAGGAAACCAGCTTCACTTTCTTCCCCCTAAGCCTGCATATGTCATAACATGGCTCTCCAGCTTCACTTGCTTCACTCGCCAAAGTGAAGCAAGTGAAGCTACTCGTCTATCTTAGAGTATATTTTCTTATTACATTTGCAGAGGGGTTTTATTTTTTGATCACTTCGATCACTTCTGTCACTTTTGACCTTAGGTCCCCCTGGCTATCCTGTTTCAAATGGGGCGCTCAAAAATGCTTTTCTGCACAGGCATCCTCAAGAGGCAGCAAGAGCAGTCAGGGGCCGTGTCCGCCCGTATATCCCTTCGCCATTTTAACGTTCATCAATCCTACGATCAGGTTTCGAAGGGCGTTCCTGCTTCCAGCCCGAAGCGGAGGTATTCGTCCAGTGCGGTCCGGAGGCTTTGAAGCCGCTGGGGCTGCTTCAGAAAGGCGAAGGCTCCCATCTCGGAGCCGTCCTCTGCGCCGGTACGAATCTCTTCCGGGCATGTCCGGCTGAGCTGCCCGTAGCCGGGGTCTCCGTAAATGATGGAGGTGAAGGAAGGAATCAGCCGGGCGCGAATGCGCTGCCTTTCCGCCGGGTCTTCGATGCCGCCGAGGGCCAGGTCGGGCTGGCATCGGTATCGGCGGGGCGTGCGGGTAGAGGGGCCATCAGGAACATAGCAGAAGCGCACGCACCCGGCCTGCCGCCTTATCGCTTCCACCGGGCCGGTAAAAATGGATTCGGAAGCCAGGGCAAGCTCCCGGACAAAAACCGTTCCGAGCAGAGTTACCCGTTCCAGGACGGCAGGGGGGCCGGGCAGGATGCCGTCGGGACTGCCTGCCAGCACCGGCTCCGGGCTTTCGGAGGCCGCGTCCAGGATGCTGTCGGCAATGCGGATTTCCGGAAGGGTTTCCGGGGCGATCACCGGCCCGCAAACGCTGTATTCAATAGTCAGTCGCAGGCCATCGTTTCTCTGACCGCCGGTGTCGTTGGACTGGACGGCCAGCCCACCCCGGCCGGGAACCAGGGAGGAATGCGAAATGTGCAGATTTCCCAGGTGGCCGGGCAGGACCGAAAGGCTTCCTTCGATGAGGAGGCCGTCCACGATCAGAGCGCCCGGATCGGGGCTGTCCGCCGGGGCGGTTCCCTGAACCTCCATATTCCCCTGAATATGCGGGTGCAGCCCTTCGGGCGCGATGCGGCCCGGGCGGCGGATTTGGGGCTGAAACGGGTCGTCGTTATCCTCCAGGGGCCAGTCGGCGGCTGCGACCGCCAGCAGGCAGCCTTCGGGGATTTCGATGAATAGATCCTCTGCATAGGTGCGGCTGTCCATCAGGGCGATGATTCCGAAGGCTTGCGGCTGGCTCGCTGCATGGGACTCCCAGGCTTGAATGGCCTCGGCCAGCGTCGCCGCCAGTTCCGGTGCGGCGTCAAGCGTCTCCCGATCCTTCGTGACGCCCATCTGCCAGGTGACCTGCCGGGCCTGCGGATCCAGCCATTGCGCGGCGGACCGGCGGCGGTTATAAGGCCCGCCGCCCAGGTCTCCGCTGAAACCGTATGAAAAGGAAACCAGAAGGGAGGGCAGGGAGGAAACGGAGGCGGGCAGGGCCAGCCTGCCCAGGACAGGATCGACCGCCGCCCGGATGGGAAACACCCGGTCCGCCCCGCCCTGTGTGGGGGGGTAGCTGATATTGTCCGGCGGGCGCTGCCACTGGCTGAGGTCGCAGATGAGAATGGCTTCAGGCGGGATCGCTTCCGGCGGGGCGGTTCCGGTCGTATCCTCAACGAATAATTCCAGAACGGGATCGCTGCCGAAATAGAGGCTTGCGGGCGATTCGCCGTCTGCGGCGGCCTGCCTGCGGGCCTCCAGTTCGTCATAGAGCGGGCGGCGGCGCAGAGGGGCGGGGACATTGATCTCCCCGGCGAGGTGGGTGATCGTCACCTCGGTGCGCGGCAGGTTGAAGAGCGGGCTGTCGTTGCCGAAGGGGCTGAAGGTATAGCGGCCATCGGGCGTGTTTCCCGCCGAGCGGGGAACGCTCTGCCGGACGGCATAGCTTTGCAGCCGCCAGAGAAAGATGCCGATATTGGGGATATTGTAGCGGCCCCCTCCCGAGACGGAGCGAACCTCCGCCGTATGCGCGGCCCGCTCGAAGGGGCCGTTCAGGAGTTCCAGGGAAGAGGCGTTTTTCAGGCTGAGGGTGGCCGGGCGGTCGGGCCGGATGTGGTTGACATGCTGGGTGGCGGCAAGCAGTTGGAAGAACTCCACCGCGCGGGCGGGCCAGCCCGTGATGTCCCGCGCCAACTGCTCCAGAACCGCCGCCGTTCCTTTGCGCCGGCGATAGGTCAGGGTGTTCGCCACAAAGGCCCGACGGCTGAAAGCGCCGGTATCCGCTTCGGGGAGACCGCGCACCCCCAGCAGGTCGGCGATATAGGGCACGACCCATTCCTCGCACGTTTCGATGAACCAGTTCTCGTATAAGCCTGCGATATCGTCTTCCAGCAGGTTCATCTCGCTCTCGATGACGGCCAGGAGGGCGCGAAGCGGCTCCCCCTCGGCGGCGTCGCGCACCCGGTAAATGGCAGGCAGCAGATTGTAGAGGCGCTCTTCGGTCGGCTCTCTCATGGCTCGGTCTCCATTTCGCCGATGACAATCCCGACAGGATTGACCAGAAGTATCTCCGCAGGCGCGATCCCGCTGCCCGACAGGGCCGCCGTGGCGGTATTCAGGCGGACAGCGGGTTTCGTTTGCACGGGGCCGGCAGGATCGGTCGCCAGGTAGAGCCTTTCCAGGTCTACCGCCGTCACTCCCGCCACCTTTTGAATCACCGTGACGACTTCCGCCGCCGTCACCGGCTGGCCGAAGGCGCGGGCCACAAAGGAAAAAGCGGCCTGGAGCGCGGCTTCGGCGCTGCCGAGAACGGTATCCTTGAGATAGCGCGGGTCGGGCAGCACTTTGGCCTCGATATGGAAAAGAACAGGCTTGAAGCCTGCAACAATCACCTTCTGCGCCGGATCGCGCACCCCGTCGATAGCGCGACGGAGGTTGGTCATGAGCGGGTCGGCCTCCAGGACGGGATCCCCGCCGGCGTCCGCGACGGTGATATGCACCAGGCGGGACTGGCCCTGCCAGAGCGCGACCGCCTGCGCTTTCCCGATGCCGGCGAAACTGCGGGCAAAGTCCTCGAAATCTCTCAAGGAGACGATGCGGTCCAGGGTCAGCACAGTCTGAGGCGCTCGGGCGCGGGCATCGTCGAGCGTTTCCGGAGGGGCGGCCCCGCTCGCGAGCAGCGGGTTGGTGACGCCGCGCACTCCCAGGGGCCGCGTCTGGAGAAGCGTGATGCTTCCGGCCTCCACCTCTCCCTCCGGCCCGATCCCGCTCCGGTAGGTGGCGATCACATTCTCGCTTCCCGAGGGCAGCCGCGCCCCGCTGGCCCCGTCGCCGAAGGTGACGGCAGCCTTCGCCTCGTTATCGCTCCGGACGATATAGCTCTGGCTGCGGGCATCCAGGCCGTAGAGGGAGGGCGCTTCCTCCCACAACACGCCGTCCACGCGAACGCTCAGCGTGCTGGCGCTGCCCCGGGGCGTTTCCGCCGATACGTAAGTGAGGAGCGGTTTTTTCAGGACAAACCTCTGGTTGGGCTGAGCGCCGTCTCCGCTGCCCATCGCTTCCTGGACGGTTTCCCCGTGGGTGGCCGGAGCGACGTTGGCGTTGAGGGTGACCGTTTTTAACACATAACGATATGCCAGCGGATTCTGAAAGGTCAGGGTGGTAAAACCGCCTTCGTGCAGGATGTCCTTGAGAATCGCCGCCTCATGGCGTATGACCCCGGCAGCGTCCAGTTGCTCCCCGCTCAGCATCACAGGCTGCCCGACCTGAAGCCCCAAAACCAGTTTATCCAGGGTGATAGAGGCGGCTCCGGCATGAATTTCGTTCCCCGCTTCATCGGTTGTGACGGATTCCAGAGGGGATTCGACAGGCAGTTCCGCTAGTTCCAGGGGGCGGCTCCGGACGTAGGCGGAGCTTTTTCGCACCTTGAAATCGCGGTAGCTCTGGCTGGCCGGGTCTTTCGGCGGAGGGTTGCCGTCGGGGGTTTCCAGATTCAGGCCGGTGGCTTTGCCGCTGATGGCGTAATCCACCAGAGACGCCTCGCTGGCCGCGCTGACCCGGTACGCCTCCCTGAGCGGATTCGCGCCGCTGCCCGATTCCACCAACACCCAGCTATTATCCAAAACCCCGGGCAGGGATCGCTCCAGATAAACGTCGGCATCCGTATAGCTTTCTCCCTGCGAGCCGGTCCAGATCGTGCGTTCGTTTTGACCGTCCCAGGGTTCGGCATAGGGATCGTCCTCTCCGCCGCCGCGGGTGTTTTCCGGGATCGGTAGCGTTTCCTGGCGCGGGGCGTTGTGCCCGAAAAACCCTGCCGTTTCCTCGAAGGCAAAGATGCCCTGGTCGGCAGGGGGCAGCTTGGGCGGCGGAGGAGCGGCGATCTGGCGCTTCATATCGGGGGCGTTCCACCGGTTCATCGTCAGGAACGCCTCCAGGTCGCGGTTTCGCCAGGCGCGGTTCAGGATATTGGACTGGATGTGTTCGGCGGTGAAGATGATAGTTTCCGGAGAGAGAACCCCGGCTTTGTAGGCGGTTCGGACCAGCGGCGGGGCGGGCGGCTGTTCTGTGAGATCTACCCGGGTCCGGCCTTCCGCCGTCTCCGCCTCCACCCGGAGGATGGGGAAGGGAACGGCCTCTATCGCCCCGCTCACCTTTTTGCCGACCATCAGGAGCCGCTCCCCGGCTTTGAGGCGGGTTTCCGTGCCTTTCAGATATATCCGCTCGATCCGGACAGCCGGGATGATGGCTCCTTCGAGCGCCGTCCCGGGGCTGACAGGGAAAATATCTGCGACCGGCAGGTCCTCCACGCCGGGGCTGCCGGATGCGAGGCTGCCGCTGGTCCCCAGAAGATACAGGCTGCCCTGATAGACGGCCAGATCCTGCGGGCGGGTCAGGCGCGGCTTGAGGGCGTTCCACTCGGCCAGGGCGGTGATTTCCGAGACGGTCTCGAAGGTCTGGGGCAGCTTTCCCTGCGACGGGATGCTCTGCGCTTTGGTGCCTTTGGGGACGACGGCCCGGCCCGGCGCGCCCGGCGCATCCTCGACGGTGAAGGTGAGGTAGACGCTGGCCGCCACGCCGGGGTTCAGTTCATAGCCGATAGCCCGGGCGAGTTCCAGCACCGAACGGCGCTCCGTGGCGGTCAGAAGATAGCCCTCGTTGGCGATTCGCTCCTGATAGAAGGCCAGCACATCGGCGGCGACCGCCCAGGCATCCAGAAGAGCGATGGCCGGGTCTTCGGTCGAACGGGTGGTCAGGCCGGCGAGGGTGGGGCCGTCCGGAAGAAGGGGACGGCTCAGCCGGGCGAGCATCCGCTCCATAAAGGCGGCATGAGCGCCGATCCGATAGCTCAAGGCGGGCAATCCGGGCCGGTTGTAGTGAACCGGCTCCGGAAGGGCCGCCTCGTAGCAGCGGCAGGGATCGAGGCCGGTCGTCTCTTCGCTCATAGTCCGCCCTCCATGTAAAATTCGATTTTCCCGTTCTCCTGGGCGCTGGGGTCGTTGTCCAGGCGGGCGATCTCCAGCCGGTTCATCGGCATCAGGCCCTCGTTCGCTTCGCCGTGGGAGGGCTGCCCCCAGCGCCGGAAGCGGTTGAGCCTGGGCGGGGTTTCATCGGTGTCGACCCAGAGAACCCCGGGCACATCCATCGCTGCCTGCACGATCCGGCTCAGGTAGACCGGCTGGCCGAAGGTGAAGTTGTCCGGATGGAAGAAGCCGCGTCCCCCGCCTGGATTGTCCCGGCTGCCGAAGGCTTGCAGCAGGGCGGCCCGGACGGCGCTTTTATAATAGCCCGGCTTCACGCAGACCGTCATCGCGATGTCGAGAGGCGCGAAGCGCGGCCCATCGATTTCCAGGTCGTGCCCGGCCAGCCGGAACCGTTCGAGAAAGGCCCGCATCTCGCTTTCAAAGGCCGCATCCACCGGGCGGCCTTCTTTTCGGTCAATGGTCAGGAACATCGTATGCCAGCTTCCGGTCCATCGCAGGGTGGCCGTCGCCCGCTGCACCTCCGGGTGGCGCTGGGCCGCCGCCGCATAATCGCTCTCCGTGATGGCCCGTTCCTGGGTGCGGAAAGCCTGGGGCGCATAGAGCTTGACCAGGGAGGCGGCCTCCGGCTCCGCGCCTCCCCCGGCAGGCAGCGGGTTGCGAACCCCGGCAATCCCCTGCACGGAGGTGACGATATGGGTGATGGCATCGGCTCCGACGTTCCCGGCGCGGCCATTGCCCACCCGGTAGCTCGCCTTCAGACGGGAGCCGGGCACAGGCTGCCTCCCCAACACGCCGTCCCCGAAGCGCAGATATGCCCTGCCGTCCTCTTCCACCTCGGCCACGAACTCCGGGGCGAATCGATCGCTGCCGAGGAGGTCGCGCCGGGGCTGCCACCGTTCCCCTTCGCCTGTCAGCGTTACGGCAGGGAGGGCATCCCTCGCCGCCTGCGCGGCGGCCTGGCGCGCAGGCTTCTCCCGCGCGCCGGCATCCTCATAAGAGACGGCAAACGTGACAGGGCCGTTTTGCAGGCGAGGGCGGTAACGGCCCTGCACAGGCGCGGCTTCCGGCAGCAGGGCGTCCTCCTCGATGGTCTGGCCGTGGTCTGTCAGGACGATATTGCCCCGCGCCACGCTGATGTCGGCTACAACGCTGCCCCGGATTTCCGCGGACAGGAACAGGGGGAAGGGCAGGGCATCCTCTTCATCCCACTCGATCTCCACCACGGGCAGCCCGGTCAGCGGGTCTTCGACTGCCAAGGGGACGATACGGGTTTCCTCACCTCCCGCAAAGGTCCTCAGCGCCGACGGGTAGGCCCGTTTCAGGCGGGCCACATGACGCCGGGTAAGGCGGGCATCGCTTTCCAGGCCCGTGTCCGGCCCCAGCCGCTCCTCGAAAACGAGAATATCGCCGGGGCAGAGGCGGAGGCGGCGGGCCGGATCGTCGGCCAGGGTGGCGCAGGTCGCTCCTTTGGGGAGGCAGCAGAGGTCGTCGCTCCAGGTATAAAAACGGATTGCGTTGTGGGCCGGGAAGAGAAGCGCGTCGTGCATCGGTTCGAAAACGGAGGGCGCGAGGCGGCTCAGAACATCCTTCAGGCCGGAGGGCGAGATCACGGACGTATCGAGGCAGCGGGTAAGGAATCGGGTTCGGCTGCGGAGGCTGGCTTCCTGGCGCTTGAGCAGGATACCGTCGGCATAGAGCGGGTCATCCTGGACGGCAACCTGCACCCAGGCGCGGGCGTTGCAGCCGTCGTGCATGGGGTAGTCCAGGAGCCGGGCGTGGCGGCGAACCGAAACGCGCCTGCGGGCCGTCCCCAGATAGGCTTCATTGGCAACCGCATCCTGGTAATAGCTGAGGTGGTCGGCGGCATAGGCCATCACTTCCACCAGGGCCACCCCAACATCGGCGGTATTGCGCTCCTTCCAGTCGGGCAGAATCGTTCCCAGCCGGTCCAGCATCAACTGGCGAAAGCTGGCGTAATCCTTGGCGAGATAATCGATGCGAGGCTCCGGCAAAGCGACCGGCGGGCAGGGGCGCAGGTCGCGGCAGTCGAAATCGCTGGGGCAATCCACCTTGAAGGAAAAGGAGATGCTCGACAGGCGCGGGTCGAAACCGGCGGGGGCCGCTTTTTGAGTGGGCGAAGCGACCAGCCGGAGGGTGTAAAGGGAGAAATCGCCCGGCGCATCGACGGTCAGGATCAAATCCTGACCGCTGGAAGGGGCGCTCAGGACGCGAATGTCCTTCACCCGCACCCCGCCCTCGATCACCACATTCTGGGCGGTCAGAGCCGGGGCCGGGGCGGGGGGAACCGGGTCGCTCTGGCCGGGCAGGTTGTGGAGGAAGCGGACGGTGAGGGTCGTCTGGTCGTCCGAGACCTCCAGATAATCGATGCCGTTGAGCGCGGAGGATTTCAGGACTTTCGCCCGCCGTTTCTCGTGCTGGCAATAATATCGCGCACTCACCTTACACCTCGCGTGTGAATTCGGCGATCTGTCTCTGCTGGCTTCGCCGGACAAGATACCTCACCGTCACCACAAGGGCCGCGTCCTGGCTTTCCACCTGCACGGCCTCCACCTGGATGAGATCGCCCAGCCACTGCTGCAAGGCTCCCTGCACCAGAAATTGGGTGGCGGTCGCCATCTCCGGGCTGCCCGGGGCGAACAGAAGCTGCATCAGCCCGCTCCCGAAAGCGGGCCGGTTGACCCGCTCCCCGGGCGCGGTGAAAAGCACCTGCTCGATCAGGTCGCGCAGGTGGGATGCGTCGGCGGCGGCAGCGGTGCAGCCCCGCCCGTCTATATGAAACGGGTAGTCGATTTGCATCAGATCCCCCTGACTCGAACCTGGGTCGCCAGCACGGTCAGCGGCCCCTGAGGGGCCTGTTCCGGGCTGAGGCAAAGCCCGGCGCTGGTCTGGAGGACGGCAGGCTGGCCGCCCACCAGCACCCGGGAAGCCGGAACCATCCACTGCACCTTCAGGCAGGGCTGCGGCTTGCCCGGCGGCACGGTAAAGGCGCAGCCTGCCACCGGGTAGTTATCGCCCAGTGTGGCGACCGGCTGGCTGGACACCAGGACTCGGGCGTTGGACGATATGACCGAAACCTGGCCGGCGTGAGGGCAGATAGCCGTTGCGCCGACATGCAGCAGGAAGCCGGGCATCAGAGTACCTCCAGAGCGCCGTTGTTGAGGGAAACGCTGACCGGAGAGAGCTTTACGCTGGCCCCGCCGTTCGCGATCTCGATGCCGCTCGGGCCGAAGACCAGCTTGAGCGGGGCGGGAACCACCGGCGGGCCGACTTCAATCGCCAGGCCGCCGCCCGGAAAATCGTTGATCGAGATGGTAACGCCGTCGGTCTGCCATACTTTCATCTGCTCGATGGCGGGAAGAGCCGGAACCTCTCCCGCACCCCAGAAGCAGCCGCTCCAGATAGGATAATCGATATCCCCGCCCTCGAATTCCACCCACACATTGGCCCCGACCGGAGGGAGGGCGAAAAACCCCACCCCTGGCCCGGCGTAAGGGGTGCAGGGCATGGCCCAGCTCATCCGGCCTTCTCCCAGGACGGCGGGAACGCTGACCTGCATCCTGCCCATCTGCATGGGGTCGATATTGTTCTCGACCTTGCCGCGGTATTTGCCGTAATAGGCGCATTCGTTCATGGCATCACCAGAGGCGTTGTGGACCCTATCCCGTCCCGCTTCAGGGTGAACCGCTGCTTGTATTCGCCCCTGCGGATGGAGTGAGTCACCCGCTTCACATAGTAAAGGCCGTCGTAGCTGTAACCGGCCCCGCGCAGGCCGACCAGCCCGCGGGCCTGCAAGAGATTGCCGTAGCGCAACGAGTCCAGTTCTCCGTCGGCGGTCACGGCGTCATTGGAGGCGTCCATGATCCCCTGGGCGCGGGCAAATGCCTGCATGGTATTCAGGCCCGATCCCTGAAAATGCGTCCGGCGCACGTTAGGCTGGTTGGCGAGCCAGGCGGGCTGGCTGGAAAGGGGCGGGCGCAGGCTGGCAAAAGTCTGCACCGGAACGTTCTGGTTGGTCAGCCTGTCCTGAACCGGCCCGGAAACCGTCGTCGGAGCCAGGGCGTTGTTCTGGAATTGAATCGAAGCGACATTGCTCTCCGGCCCTATATTCACCGAAAGGGCGCTCTGGGGGATGTCCGTCCGCTTGGGCGGCCCCCAGTAACCGATATTGACGAAAGGAACCGGCCCGGGCGCGATATAAAAGGTGTAGCCGTACCGCCCGGCCATTTTGTTCAGGTATTCCAGGTCGGAGCCGCACTGAACCGGCGTCCGCTCGATAGGGATCGGCGGGTCGATCACGGGCGGGGGAATGACCATCGGGAGAATCCCGAACTCCGGGTAGTTCAGCAGGATCTTGTTGGCGATGATCGTTTCATCCTGGGCCGGATGCTCCACCGGCTCCCGGGCCATGTCCATCATGACACTGATATCTTCTCCCATGACCGTAAAGGTCGATGTCCCCGGCTCCTGTCCCGGGGACAACTGATGATGGGTGATGATACCGTCCATCAGAACTCTGGGCGTGGCGTTGAAGGTTGCCAGCAGGATGACCCGGTTGAAGGGCTTCAGCAGCGGGTTGCCAACCAGAGGGTAATCCAGCAGGTCGAACGGCCCGGTGCGCCCGACATGAAAGACGATCTGAAAGCCCGAACGCTCTTCATCGCTGTGAGAAACCTCCACGCTGTCCAGGGCTTCCATGAGCAGCGGCGGGGCCGGGAGGGCTACGGTCGGCCCGATGAAAAGGGTCAGGTGGATGCCCAGAAAATTCATGGCTTATCCCTGCGGCGCGGGAACGCGCACAATGCGGCCCGGCTCCGAGGTCAGTTCCTCCGGCTGGAAGGCGTCGTTGGCATCGCAGAGCCGCCAGAACTGCTCCGGGTCGCCGAGGTAGCGGGCCGTGATATGATCGAGCCGCTCCCCCTGCGCGACCGTATGCTCCGTCAGGAGAGGTATCTCCCCGGCGGGGGGGAGGAAGCGGCGGAGAACATAGCGGATCTCGCGCACCGAGCCGTCGGGTTGAGGCGCGGCATAGGTCGCCGTCGGGATCCGGGCATAGCGGCTGTTGGGCTGAAACATGATTCAACCTCCCGAGCTTCCGCGTGCGGCGGCAGCGACCGGCGCGGAACCGGCCAGGTTTCCCACGCTGCTGATGACCGCCATCGTCTCCTTGACGACCTGATGGGCCAGGAAGAGCGCGTAGCCCGGGTGAGTCAGGGAGAGATCGTTGTAGCTCAGCACCCGAAGCCCCAGCGAGACTTTGGCGCGGATGGGGTTCAGGCCGGTATCGTAAGCCTCTTCAGTGATGGAAAAGTCGGTCAGCTTCACCGGCAGCGCCCGCTTCGGCCCCCAGATGAAAAGGGTGAGAGGGGCCATCGGAGGGATGACCTCGATAGTTCCCAGGGCCAGCAGGACGGTGTTGGCGATCACGAGGCTGCTTTTGGGGTAGATGAGCATTTCCAGGGCCGAAAGCTGGGGGTAGATGCCCATGCTGACCGCATCGCTGTCCGCCTGCTCCAGCTGGTCGGTGGCATCGATCTCCACATCCAGGCTGATGGTTTCCACCGGAGCGCCCTTGAGCCGGAGCGCCTCCGACCTGCCGCTGTTTTCCGATCCGGCCACCTGCGCCTGCAATGTCCGGGTCATGGTGTCCGGGTTGTATTGAAACACCACCACGCTCGACAGCGGGTTGAAGAGATCAATCCCCACAATCGCGCCTTTCATCAGGCGCGGGGAGCCGGGAAAGGTGGACATAAGTTGTTCTCCGTCTGTTCCACAGGCCGTGCAGCGAAAAAGTCACGCCGGCGCTCAGGGTCAGCATGTATTTTGCGCTCGCTTCGCGGATCAGGTCATAGACATAGCCCGCGCCTGTGGAAAGGTGGGACTAAAAATCAAACCCCGCCGCGCCCACGATGATCAGCCGGTCGCTGCCTTCCTTGTTCAGGATGCCGCGGGCTTCCGCGCCGATCTCAATGTTCTCCCAGCGGTAGCCGAAGCCGAACGCGCCGGTGAATCCGCCTTCGACCCTGGGGCCGAGGGAAGGGAGGGCCACGCCGATAGCACCGCCTGTCCGCACATCCATGTAGAAGCCCCTCAGGGGCTGCTGGATTCTCAGGCCGATCTCCCCGATGGCGGAGGCCAGGTGTTCCTCTCGGTTGCCGCCCGGAGGCAGGTAAAGCAGCTGCGCCCCGATGAAGGGGTTGAAAACCACCATCCGGTCGGGCCGGAGCGAGACGCGAAGCCCCAGGCTGACCGCAGCGCGTTTCTCGTCCTCGCCCAGAGAGGCCCCACCTCGCAATTCCAGCCCGAACCGCTGCGGAGCGCCCATCGGGGCGGCCCGCGAGGGCAAATCCACCGCAGGCGGGCCGGGATAGGTGGCGGCCCTGACATCTGCGCATTCGAACTGGCGGGTTTCTCTCAAATCCAGCGAAGGATCCAGATTGATGCCCAGGTCGGTGTTGAGCCGCCGGGCCAGGTCCGCAATGTCCGCGCGGCGCTTCAGGGTGCGGTGAAGCCAGAAGCGAAAGACTCTGCTGTGGCCCGGGTGCGGCGCGATCACGGCTCGATAATGGGCGGTGATCCGCCTGATCGCATTGTCGCGGGCGGAATCGCCCACATCGCTGCGCCGGTAGTAGTCCAGGAGAGGGGCATATTCGGAAATGCGGTCGACATAGCATCTCTGACCGGCGACGCCCATCACATAGGATCGGTGGAAATCGCGGATGAAGGAGCTTGTCCAGGCGTCCAGTTCCGACTCGTTGCCGGTCAGCGTACTGCCCGATTCATACTGGCGGATATGGTCGAATTCATGGCTCAGCACTTCCCGCGTTTCGTAGAAATCGCCCTCCTGAAGCGCCTGCGGGCCCAGCACCACATAATAACTGCTTCCCGAACGGCGCGTATAGCCCGCGTTGCCGGTCAGCCGCCGCCTGTCCACAGGGGATTGCTTCTGATTCAGGTTGTCGTCATAATTGATGCGCGGTCTGTCGAAGGAATAGGCTTCCAGGTGTGCGATGTCGACCGTGGTATCGGCATTGCACTGCTCGGTTCTGTCCACCACATCGATCCCGACCGCCTCGTGAATCAGGGCGGCCCGCTGCGCGGAGGTGGTGGCCGCTCTCACACGCTGCGCCCAGTCCGCCGGAACTCCGGTCGTCCCGGGGCCGAATCTCTCCTGGCGCTGGATCAGGGGAACCGGGCCGTAAGCCGCAGCCGCGCCCGTCCGCGCCGTCTGTTCGTGCGGATCGTTCCGGTGGCTCATCAGGGGCCGGGCACCTTCCGGCACCCAGCTTTGCTGAACCACATGCGCCAGTTCGTGTTCCAGCAAAGCGCGGCCCGCCCGGGTGCCGGGCGCGTAGGCCCCTGACCCGAAGACGACCGCCTCGCCCACCGTATACGCCTCGGCCCCTATCGCCTGCGCGGAGGCTTCCGCCTGCACACCGGTATGGATGCGAACCCGGCTGAAGTCATGACCGTGCTGGGTTTCCATCAGGCTGCGAGCCCCCGCATCGAGCGGCTGGCCGGAAGATCGGAGCGCATCCTGCACCGGCGCGGGCAAGCGGGCGAAATCACGCTCACGGCACATCCTCGATCCATTCGCGGCCTCTTTTTCTGGCGCGTGCATCCGGGCGTTCATGGGCCGAACCCTCCGTACAGGGTGGCGGCCACCCGATAGCCGACGGCCTCCGGCGGGGAGCCTGCATCAGCCGCCACGGTGCCGGCGTCGAGGTGCGGTATATCTGCACTTTGCGCCAGAGACGGAGGAACGCCCCGCTCGGCCAGCAGGCGCTCCAGTTCGCGGGCGATGGATTCCGAAATGCGATGCCGGTCGCCCGGTCGAAAGCCGTGCAGAACCAGTTCTTCGATATGGATTTCGACGGGAGGGATCACAGCCAGCCTCCGATTTCGGCTTCGGTCAGGGGCTTTTCAAGTTTGGCGTATTCGGTGCGGGCGGATTCCAGGAGATGGACCATCCTTACAGGCTCTCCGGCGTCGGCGGCCCGGAATGCCGCGCCGAGGGCGATATTGCGAATAGTGCCTCCGGCGACATTCAGGCGGGCCAGCCGGTCGAAGGAGAGTTCTTCAGCCGGCACCTGGCACGGGAAGATATGCCGCCAGATCTCGGCCCGCTGGGCGGCATCGGGAAAGGGAAACTGGACCAGAAAGCGGATGCGGCGCAGGAAGGCAGGATCGAGGGCGCTTTTCAGGTTGGTCGTCAGGATCGCCAGGCCCCGGTAGCTCTCCATCCGCTGAAGCAGGTAGCTGATCTCGATATTGGCATACCGGTCGTGGCTGTCCTTGACCTCGCTCCGCTTGCCGAAAAGCGCATCCGCCTCATCGAAGAGGAGGATGGCCCCGCCCCCTTCGGCGGCATCGAAGACGCGCTTCAAATTCTTTTCGGTCTCCCCGATATATTTGCTCACCACCGCGCTCAGATCGATCCGGTAGAGATCGAGGCCCAGTTCGTTCGCCAGCACTTCCGCCGCCATCGTTTTGCCTGTCCCGCTCGCCCCGGAGAAAAGGGCACTGATCCCCAGCCCCCGATTGCTCTTCCGGGCAAAGCCCCAGGTGTCATAGACCCGGGTGCGCTGGCGCACATGGACGGCGATCTCGCGCAGAATCGCCAGGGCGGGAGCGGGCAGCACCAGGTCTTCCCGGACCGCGACCGGCTCGATGCGCTGGGCCAAGCTCTCCAGGGGCGGGCGGGAGAGCGCCCGGCAGGCTTCCCAGAGAGAGGCGGCCTCTGCGCCGGTTTCGCGAGCGTCCCCCTCCAGGGTGGCGTTCCGGATCGCGCGGGCGCTCAGGTCGAACTGCGCGGTCAGAAGATCGAGCGTTCCGTTGAGGCCGGGCGAACCGCGCAGGGCCGCCTGCCAGAGCGAACGCTGCTCCTCGGGGGCAGGCTTGCCGACATCGAAAGTCGTCGCCCGGCGCTGGCGTAGAGGCCGCCTAGCCGGGGCAGACAGAAAGACGGCTCCGTGCGCGGCATTCATAATACGAAGGAGGGCGTTTTCCCGGCTGGAGTCGACCCGATCCGGCTCGAAGTCTTCGATAAGGAGGGCGCTGCCGCACAAGGCGGCCTCTCTGTCCCACAGGCGGATCAGGGTGTCCGTTTCGTGCGGCAGGGTCGGCAGGTCGGTGGCTGAAAGAATGTGCAGGTTCAGGCCCAGGGATCGGCTGGCGGCAAAGGCGATCTCCCTCCCGGCGAACGGGTCAGAGCCGCACAACTGCGCGACCGGCAGAAGAGAGCCGTCCGATGCATCCGACCAGAGGGCGAAGATCCTGTCGGCGATTCGGCAGTGGGAGGGAACAGGCGGATCGAGCGGGCCGCACGGCTCGATCAATCCCACAAGCCGCCCATCCAGGTGATGCACCCCGGCCAGGTAATGAAGAATGCGCTCATCGATTTTGAGCGGGCTGTAGACCAGGGAGCCGCCGGGGGAAACCTCGATCAGCTTCCACGCCCGCAGGGGCGACGCCGGAGTCAGGGCGCTCCAGTGGGCATCGGGCAGAGCGGCAAGGGCCAGGCTGAAGGTCGGATAGGCGCGTAGCGGATCGCCCTGGGCCGAAGCGCAGAGGGCGGGGAAGGAGGCGTCCATCTCCATTCCGGCGCACAGCAAAAGGATATCCTGCTCGAAAGCGGTCAGGCCGAAGATGGAGGAAATCTTTGCAAGCGCAGCAGGGGCAGGCATCGCCCGGGCGGACTCGTCAAAGGACAGCCGGGCGGATGCCGCCTCCGGGGATGCTTCCGGGCCGCCGATGTGCCGTTCCAGGGCCAGCCGGGTTCGCGCCAGGGCCGCCGTCAGGTATCTCTGGTTGGCTGCCTGCCAGTTGTGAAGAGATGGGCTGTTCATGGGATCGTCACCCGCGGGCCGAAGGCCGGGCTGGCAGGGTCCGGGTCGAGAAGGCTTTCCGCGCCATCGACCTGAAGGCGGACGAAATATTCGCCGGCCCGGGTGCCTTCCACAGAAACGATGACCGTATCGGTATCGCCCGCACGGGGCGAGAGAGAGAAAGCGTGGCTTTCGGGATCGCTGGCGGCCCGTTCATTCAGCAGCAGGACGACGCGCTGCGATTTACCGATGACCGGACGGGCCTGCACCCGGATATCCGCAGAGCGGGGAGCGCTTCCGGTTCCCTGGACATCGAGGGCCGATACCCCGGTCACTTCAGGATGCAGCACGAACGGGGCTATGTTGGATTCGATGCCCGCATGTTCCGCAGGCGACTCTCCCATCATCAAAGGGTGGTAAACCTGAAGGCCGTGCAGCCCGGCGGCAAGGGAAGCCGGGGGCAGAGGCAGGGCGATTCGTGTGTCCGTGAGGCTGGTCGGGGCGAAATCCGCTTCCCCGATGCGGATGCGGGTGGCTTCTCCTTTCATGCGCTGGCCTTCCACAATAAGCGTGCTGCCTGCGGCGATAGGGATTTCGGCCCCTGCCTGGGAAATAACCCTTTCGATCACCGGCTGGCGGAAGGGCAGGACGTAAAGCCTCGGTTCCCGCACCGGCAGGGAGGGGTTGGGCGTTTCATCGCTTTCGATGAAAACGACTTCCGCCTGGTAGAAGGCCGACAGGATATAAGGCGTCTGGCTGAAGACCGTCCACAGTTTGTTGACCTCCTCCATCGAGAGAGGAACGGGGGCCAATTTCACCGTTTCCGGCTCTTCGGCCAGGTCGGACTGGGCCAGGAGCGCATCGTAGGGCGGGCTGCCGATGGTCTGGCGGATCAGTTGGCGCGAAAGGACAGGGCGGGCATGGAGCGCGCCTGCCACTACCCCCAGGATTCGCTGCGGCTCCAGTTCAGCGTCGCCGCCGTGGAAGGTGAGAAGATAGTGAAGTTCGAGGGCGGCTTTCGGGCGGCGGGCGAGAGAGCCGTCGGCGCGGCGGGCGGGCAGATCTTCATTACGCCAGGCGGTGTTGGGCGAGACTCTGTAGAGGTAGATATTGACCCCTTTATCGGGCAGCGCGTTGGCCGGGCTGTCGGGCCGGAGGGCGGTCACCCTGGCCCCCGACACCGCTCCGGGCGCGTAGCGGGCCTCGGCAGTATCCAGCGCCTCCTGGAGCATCCTCTGAAGCGTGGCTGTCACGGTGGCGACGGCGAGAAAATTGCTCATCTTGTCCCCCCGCTGCGCTGTTTCAGATAGTCCTCCAGCGACAGGGCCGGGCCGCTTTTCGCAGGCTCCGCTTTCGGCCTCGGAGGCGGAAAAACGGCCCGCACCTCCACCCGCCCGATAGTCACCCGGATTGGGGGCGGCCCGGATTCGTCTGCCGGAGCATCGCGGCCCGCTGCCCGTTCCGGCGGTGATGAAACCTGCGGTCGCGCCGCAACCGGATGAACCGGAAGAGGCCGGATGGGTCCCGGCGCAGGCTCCTCGGCCACGAGCGGTTCATGGCCCTCTGTCCGCGGCCGGGGCTGAATCGTATCTACAGTCACCTGCGCTTCATAGGGCAGGATTGTTTTGACAGCTTGCCGCTCCTGTATGCTTTGCGCCTGCCCGACATTTTGGGCTTGTGGGGCCTGGGGCAAAGGCTCAATAGGCGCTGTCGGAATAGGAGCAGATACCTGGCTCATGCCCGCCGATTGAGAGGATATATCGGCCACAGTGGGTGCTTCCGGCAAGGGCAGAAGGGGCGCACTCTGCCGATCCGGTGCATATATGCGCACATCGGCGCTCATTGGCTGCGGTCGAGTCGCTTCCGATGAGGCAGATTCCTCTGTAGCCGCCGCAGGCTCCGGCTCAGGCCGCAAGGGAGCCGGCGCAAACGGTGAATTTCGGAGCGCAGGCGGGTCAGGCAGGCGCGAAGCCGCATCATCCTGCCGGGGCGGCTCGATGGATTGTTCTTCGAAGACAGGCATCGGCTCCTGTTCCTCCGGCTCGAAGCCCGGGCCGGGGGCAAACCGGGGAGCGATGACCGGCTCGACCGTCGGCGCGAGGCCGAGGGCGCGTTCCGCCAGTCGGGTCAGGAAATCAGCCATGGATCAGCTCCAGATATTTATGCCGCCGGGCGGCGCTCATTTTCAGAATGTCCGCTTCGCTCCAGCCGTAGGCCCGGGCGAGGGCATGAACCTCCCGCATCAGGCGGTGGGCCTGGGCCGCCGCCTCCGCCCAGAAAAAGGCGGCGATATCGAAAACTACCAGCCAGCGGTGGGAGCAGGCCGGGCACTCCATATCGAGAAGGGTTTCGGCCTGCGGGTTGCGCTGCGTCATGAGGCCGGCCATCGCCTCCAGCGCCGGTTCGGGCAAGTCGCAGGCGGAAACCTTCTGGCCTTCCTTGCTGGCGCTCAGCAGACACCGCTCGATCAGGGCGGCTTTAGCCCGGCTTACGTCGGGGCAGCTTTCGGCTGCCGCCATATCCAGGCTGTCAGGCGGGCGGAAACGGAGCGTGAAGCCTCCGGTTTCCAGTCGCATCTCGGCCCGCTCTCCGGGAGCGGGCTTCCCGGAACGGAGGTCATCGGCCCGGAAGGTGAATTCCAGCCGTTCGGCGCACTGCGGGCAGGCGACAAAGCCACTCATCAAGGGACCGAAAGTCAGCGCCCTCAGGGTCAGCAGCCGGCCGTCACGCTCCCCGATGGGGAGGCGGCAAAGCGACTCCCATGTTTCTTCCGGGCAGGCGGCGGCCAGCAGGCAGAGCGCCCGGCAGGCAGGCGACTGGCTTACCCCCTGCTCCCAGATGACGACCAGTTCCGAGGCCGACAGCCTGTGCATGAAAGTTTACCCGGACGGCTCGGTGAAGGTCGGTTCGGACGGCTCGCCGACCTCATAGTCGCGCTCCCAGCCCTCGTTTTCGAGTTTGATGTGCTGGATGGCGACCGCGTTGGCGTTGGCGTCCAGGTCGGGAAGGGCCTGGTATTCGGAAACCCAGCACCGGAAAAGGCGGTAGGCGAGGGCCAGCTGCCCGGCCTCGTTGTAGACCTCGATGATGATATCCTTGCGGAAATCCTTGAGGGAAACTTCCGCGCCCAGGCCGGACCCGAAGTTCCAGACCTTGTTGGCCCACTGCTCGAATTCGAGGTCGTGGGTGACGCCGCGCTCCAGGGTGACAGCCTCGTATTCGGTGCGGCCCGGCGATTTGCGGCTGCTGCTGGGGTCGCCGCCCTCCCGGTGTTTCACCACTTCGGTCGTGCGCTTCAGAGCGCCCACCTTACTGATGCCTGCCACATAGCGGCCATCCCATTTGACGCGGAACTTGAAGTTCTTGTAGGGATCGAAACGCTGTGCGTTCACGCTGAACTGAGCCATCTTCCCCTCCTATGCCTCGATCTGCCCGGCCATCTGCTGGAGCTTGATGACCACGAATTCGGCAGGTCTGAGCGGCGCGAACCCGACCACGATATTGACGATGCCCCGGTCGATATCGTTCTGGGTGGTCGTCTCCTTGTCGCATTTCACGAAGTAAGCCTCGGCGGGCGTTTTCCCCTGGAAGGCCCCCTGACGGAAGAGGTTGTGCATGAAAGCCCCGACATTCAGGCGGATCTGCGCCCAGAGCGGCTCGTCGTTCGGCTCGAAGACCACCCACTTGAGGCCCTGGAAGAGGCTTTCCTCGATATAAAGGGCCATCCGGCGCACGGGGACGTATTTCCACTCGCTGGCCTGCTGGTCGGCCCCTTCCATCGTTCGCGACCCCCAGGCCACATTCCCGAAAATGGGGAACGTTCTGAGGGCATTGATGCCCAGCGGGTTCAGGTCGCCGTTCTCCAGATCGGATAATTTGACGGCCAGCCTGGCCCCGCGCAGGACGGCCTCCGTGCCCGCCGGAGCCTTCCATATCCCCCGGGCCGCATCGATGCGGGCGTACACTCCGGCAAGAGTCCCGCTGGCCCCTACATTTTTAGGCCGGTTTTCACTGAGGGTGTCCGGGATCTCCAGGCGCGGAAAATAAACGGCGGCGTTCCGGTGGCGCAAGGTGTCGTTATCGGCCATCCAATCGATCATTTTGGCTTTTGTGTCCACGGTCGACGGGATATCGACCAGGAGAAAAGCCCGCCTGTCCTCACAGAAGGCCGAGGCGTCGGCGACGATCTGGGAGAAATTGCCGTCCCCCAGCCGGGCCGCCGCCGGAATGCAGAGGAGGTTGAAGATGAACGGATCGATGCGCTCCAGAGCGTACAGGCCCGTTTTCGCCGCCTGCTCCCCTCGCACGGCTGCCGTAAACGCCGAGGCGTCGAGGATCGTCCCGTCCACATCCACCGCGTTGCCGTCTGAGCCGTTCTCCAGAGAGGCAAAGGCGCTTTCGGGCGCTCCGCCGCTGGCCGTGGGGGCAACCCCCGCCGGCACTTCGCCCAGCCCGGCATCGGCCACCTGGATCAGCTCGGAGGCGGCATTGACGACATCCACCGCGTAGCGGGCGTCTCCCGTGGACATGCTCAGATTCCGGTAGACTTCGGTGACCAGAACCTGCTGGCGGCCATTGATCACCGCCACCTCCCTCGCGAACAGGTTGAAGCGATCCGTCCCGGCAGGCCGGGTGACGGCTGCCTGGATGCTGTTTCCCCAGAGGCCGGGGCTGGCGGCGGTCAGGGTCAAGGTATCCTGGGGCGGGGAGCCTCCCTGAAGGGTCAGTTCCGCCCGGTCGGGATTCCCTGGTGCCACGCGCACCACCCAGGCCGTCTGGCCTCCGTTCAGATAATACTGTTGGATGGCATAGCCGGCCTCGCTCCGCACATCCAGCCCGCCGAAGATGCGGCCGAAATCGCCGAAGCTGCCGATCCGGACAGCCTCATCGACCGGCCCCTTCGCGAAAAAATCGATAAAGGCCGTATCGGAGGTGCTGACCCCAGCGATGGTGCGAACTCCGCTGGGAATCTCCTCCACATAGACACCGGGATAAGTGTAGCTGCCGGGCATGGTACCTCCTTTGCCTGTTACAAGGGTAGCTTCGATAGGACAAGGCTCGGTGGCGACTCCCTCAACCCCCTTGCCGAAAAGCACCCCCCAACCCCCCTTGCTAAGCAAGAGGGGCTTAGAGGGTAGGTTCTCTTGGGAAATTGATCAAAATACCCCAAGGCCGACTCCCCCCGCCTTAGCAAGGCGGGGGGTTGGGGAGGCGGTTGGCTTTAGCTAGAGGGCGGTTGAACGCCCGCCCAAAAGCGGCTGCCTCAAATAACCCCATCAAACGAGCCTGTCACATTCGGGCGACGCTTTTCCAGAGCGCCTTATGTTGTTCGGCGATATTGGGCCAGCTATGGCGGCGGCAGTAGTCGCGGGCGGCGGCGGACAGGCGGCGGCGCAAAAGGGTCTCCTCAAGGAGGCGCTCGATGCCTGCGGCCAGGCTGCCGGGCCGGTAGGTTTCGTTTTCGAGTTCCGAAAACCAGCCGGTGGGCGACGCCAGGACGGGCACGCCGGTTGCCAGGCCGATGCGGACTGCGCCGCTTGCCGAGGCATGGGGCACATCGTCGTACCAGAAGACCAGAATATCCGCCTCCAGCGCGAGACGGCGGGCGATTTCCTCCGCCGGAAGGAAATCCGCGCAGCGGCGCACCGGCAGGCCGCGGGCCGCTTCCTCGAATAGCCGTTCGGTTTCTTCCGATTTCGCAAAGCTGAAGAGAAGGAGATCGCTTCCCTTCACCTCCTTCAGAGCATCCAGCAGGCTCCAGAAGCCCTTGTGCTTTTCCAGAAAGCCGAAGGCCCCGATGGTCCGGCCCCGCCTCTTTTTGCGCGGCGGAAACCAGGTCGGGCAGCCGTGCGGGATATGCTGGACCGATTTCCCGGGCCATCGGGCCTTGAGCGTATCCACCCCTCGCCCGGTCAGGGCAACCAGAGCATCCGCATCCTTTTCCCAGGCTTGAGTCTGAGGACAGACCGTGTGCTCGGTGATGACAATCGGGATTCGCTGCCGCCGGGCGTCCTCAAGCTGGCGCAAGAGCGCGGCTTCCTCGAAAATGCCGTGTTCGTGCTGGATATGGAGGAGCCGGACGCCCCGGAAATCGGGCGGTGAGCCGGTGACGCGGGCCAGAGGGAGGTGTTCCGAAAGATAGGCCGTGTATTCGGCGATGCCGCATGACCTTCCCCAACTCGGCACCCAGAGCGTATCGGCGCGGCGGAGCGGACGGGAAGGGCGAAGATGGCGTTCCATGACCTCCAGAACGGCAGGCCCTTTATGCCAGATATTGCGATGGCGGATAGCCCATTCGGAGGCGGCCCGGCCCATCTGCCGGGCTTCCCGGCGGTGGCCGGCGACCCACCGGAGCCGTTCGGCGATATCGAAGATGCCCGGAACTCCGCGCACCCCGCATTTTCCGAAAGGAGCCTCATCGCAGGCTTCCCACCGGGCCGGGGGAACGGGGAGGAGCAGCCCTTCGGCCTCCCGGCAGACATCACCCTGGCCTTCGGAACTGAGGGCGATGACCGGCAGGCCGGTCGCCATGCCTTCCACCAGGGGCAGGCCGAAGCCCTCGCTGCCCAAGGCCAGCAGGACATCGGCCTGCCCGTACCAGTGAGCGATCCCGCGGGTGGGTTCGCTGGTTTCGATAAAGGAAATGCGCGGGTCGTCCGGGGCGTAATTGCGGTAATTGAACCGGCCCTTGATGACCAGCCGGGCGTCGGGGTCTTCGCCGAAAGCCTCTTTCCAGGCGGCGACGCCTTCCGCCACATGCTTGCGGGGGATGACCGTGCTGACAATGAGGGTGGTGAAATGGGGCCTCTCCGGGCGCTCCTCGTAGCGGTAGATATCGGGATCAAGCCCTTCGGGGATGACTTCGATAGGCGCGGTGACGCCGCTGGCGCGGCAGACATCGGCGACAAAGCGGGTGGGGACGATGAGGGCGCAGGCGCGGTCGAGCCGGTCGGGCCAGTCGGCGGGGAGGCGGCTGCTCTCCCACATCGTATTGATGAACAGGGCAGGGGATTTCAGGAACGGCTCCAGGTCGGGTCGGGGCCAGCAGAAATAGAGCGCGGGCGCGTCCTTTTCCGGGCGGGCCCGCCGGACGAGGCGCAGGAACTCCTCGGTCATGCCCGTTTGATCCAGGGAGATCGGAGAGAGGTTGACCTCGGCCCCGGCCCTCGCCATGCCGAGAGCCAGGTATTCGGCCATGCTGCCGTAGCCGTCGTAAACGGCGAAAGGGGCGGCGAGGGTGACCGATGAAGCGAGGGGCCGGGGCGGGGGAAGGACGGCGCGGTGGCTGCGGAGGGCGGCGTAGAAATCGCGGTCCGGGGTCAGAAGGCTGGAAACCGCATCGAGGGGGAGCCGCTGCCAGCAGGGGTCTGTCAGATGCTTGGCCGCCGTGTTGCCGCCGTGGATGAGGGCCACATAGAACGAGGGATCGGGCAAAGCCCGGAGCCGTTCCGGGGGAAGCTGCCAGACGAAGGCCGAATCCTCTCCCACATGAATCTCAGGGAACGGATGATCGGCCCAGAGCAAACGCCGGTAGAGAAGCGTGCCCCCGGCCAGCCAGGGGCGCTTCCCTTCCGGATAGCGGTAGAGCCAGGCTTCTCCGGCAGAGGGGCGGTAGTGGAGCATCTCTCTCAGCCCGCAGGCGTCCGCTCCCGATGCGTTCAGGGCCGCCACCTGGAGGCTGAGGCGGTCCGGGGCTATCCAGTCGTCATCATCCCAATGGGCGATCAGATCCCCTCGCGCCGCAGCGCAGGCCCGGTTCCGCTTGATCCCCAGAGGCGTCCGCCCCTCCTGCCGGATGTAGCGGATGCGCTCATCTTGGGGAACGAGGTCTTCGATGGCGTCCTCGCCGTCATCGAGAATAATTAGCTCCCTGGAGGGATAATCCTGGCGCAGGAAATAGCGGACCGCCTGGCCTGCGAAGAGGCGGCGGTTGCGAGTGGGCATGATGCAACTGACAAATGGGGCGGAGGCCATAGCATTTTTTGTCCTGTAGACTTAGCCTAGCATGAAATTGGCCCCATTATAGCAAAGGCTATTCTCGAATGTCAATAGGTTTTGAGGGGATTTCGGGGTAATATAAAAATTTATTTATCCGGTAAAACCGCAGGAATAGAGGAGAATGCTTGCTTGTTTGCGAAATGGATGACATGTTACCTCATATCAAGCGCCCTTTGGATCTGATCACATCGCGGGAGGCGGTCCGCTACGGCTTTCTCCAGCAGGCGATGACCAAAATCGATAAAGCGGCTCCATATGTGGGGGATGCTTATATGCTGGATCGCTTGTTGAAATCCTCAGAAAATATCTATGATCTTTTGCTTACTGAAGATGCATTCCTGCAAAAAGCGTTGATCGCGATGGCAGGCTTTTCGGATAAAGCTCGCGGCCATCTGGGAGAGGCGGAACTGCAATCGGTACTGGCGGAAGTACTGAAACGCATTCACAGAGAGGCCGGAGATGAGTGGCGTTCGGAGATCGTGTATCGCTATCTACTGACGCGGGGCGATACGCTGGGCGGCAGCATGAGGAATTGGGCGGGCGCTCAGGGGAATGTTCAGTTAGTGGAGTCCGTCCGTGAAATGCTCAGGGCGCAGCGGATTGAATATCGAGAAACAGCCAATAGATCAGGCAAGATCACCGGCATTCAATGGGCGGGCAGGCTTCTGGTATTTGACAGAAAGCCTCAATTCGTTGACCGCCTGATCGCGCCGGAGCAGGATATATTCAGCACGGTAGCCGGGGAGAGCCAGCCCGAGGAAAAGGGCAAGAACAATAATATCGACATGATACTGCTCGATATTCGCCACTATCGTTCGGGACAACAAATCCGCCTGGACCGCCCGGAGGAGATCATAGCCTGCGGTGAAATCAAAGGCGGCATCGATCCTGCCGGGGCGGATGAGCATTTCAAGACCGCAAGCACGGCCTTCAAGCGAATAAGAAGCCGCTACTCCGGATTCGGGCTGCCTTGTCCCAGCCTCTTTTTTGTCGGAGCCGCTATCGAAAGAGCGATGGCTTTTGAAATATTCCAGCAGTTGGAGCGCGGCGAACTGACCTATGCCGCCAACCTCACCGTGCCGGAGCAAGTTGCCGATCTTGCGCTATGGCTGGTATTGCTGTAGAAGCGCGGCCCGTATGCCAGATATAGACGCATTTCCGGAGTTCCTCGCGGCCATGCTCTCCCATTTGCTGGCTGGAATTGCCTTTGCCCCTGGGAAGCATCCATATCGTCCGGACATCGAAGCCCGCCTGCCGGGCAAAATCCGAAAGGATGAGGTCTACCGGCAGGTGCGCTCCCATGTAGCGCACATTGTCGTTGACCATGACGAAGGGCGCTCCTGGTTTGAGGACACGGGCGCATTCGAAGATCAGCAGAGCCATCTCCCGGAAGTAATTTTTAATCATTCGCGGAATGCCGCTGTTATTGATCGTTTTGTCGGCTTTGCACTCTTCCAGATAGCGCAGGACGAGTTGAAGCATCGTCTGAGACTCGAAAGCCGCTTGCGCCTGGTGATAGACTTCCGCCCGGAACCACTCGGAAAGGTGGGGCTTGTCTTTGTTTTCGACCGTGCAGGAAAGCATCGTTTGCCTGAGCTTGCGTATACCCTCTTCCCCGATATTCAATAAGGCCAGCTCCAGGGCGTAGGTGCGGGTATAGTCGTAGCGGTTGCAGTAGGGCGGGGAGGTAACCAGGCCGTCAAAAGAATCCTCCGGCAAAGTCGGCAATATTTCCAGACAGGAACCGGAAAGCACTTCGATTTCGCCCGAATCGGACGGTTGAAAAAGCGTACCGAGTCCCCGATGCGCGGCCTCCTGCCCTTCTATGTCCTCCGCCATTTCGTTCAGCTTGGAAGAGATGGCTTCTGTGAAGGGATAAATCTTGCCTTTATCGAAAGGCTTTGCGCCCCCTTTGCGCCCTGAGCGGTAATCCCAGCGCAGATATTGGCCGTCCTTGCGGGTATAGGAGATAGGCTCCAGGACGCACAATGCGGCAAAACGAAGCGCGGAGCGGACATCCGGATCGGAGAGCCGGTCGCTTTCGTAAAGATAACGGCCCAGTTGCCTCTCCGTTTCCTCCGAAAACGCCCCATGAGTGATGGCGATATGTCGAAACGGCTCTATCTCGCCCGGCTTCTCCCATACCCGGCGGTCGGCGAAATCTTTCAATCCGGCAGAGACTTTTGCGGGATCGCAGGAAAGAAGCCGGTTGCGAACCCGGATGCTTTCGATACTACTCGGAAGCAGTTCGATCCCTGTCGCATGCACACCTGCTTCACGCGCCGCAAAAAGGGCTGTGCCCGAACCGACGAAGGGATCGAGGATTCTTCCCTGGCGAATGCCCAGGGAGTCGAAAATGTAGTGCATCAGCGCGACAGAAAAGCCTTCTTTATATTTGAACCAACGGCTGCCTGTCACGGTCTTGTTGCCCTGGAAACTGACCCACTTTCGATCCAGGTGACGGTTGACCGCCAAAGCATCACGGTAGCGGGCCGTTAGCTCTTCATCGGCCCGGCGGATTTCGTCCAATAAGTCGGCAGAACGCATGTTTGACCCAGCCCCACAATTGATCTCAGGATTTAAGATTGATCTCTCTACAACTCAACCTCAAACAATAAATAATTCGCTTACAAGGCATTGAAAACCTGCCAGGAGTTCGCTGGATGAGAGCGTATCGTGCGGCCCGCAAAGTATTTTCTCCTGGAGCGAGCGGTGGATAGAATCAAGCATACTCATACAAGGGAACGCTTTTTGAGGGTGTGCCCATCTGTCGGAGCAAGTTTTCCAGTTTCGAAACCGTCTGGGAGGTAAAAAGCACATCCCCGCACACCGGGCAAACTTCCGCCGGAACGTGGTCAATGACAACAACCTGCCCCAGATGCCTGACGGTATGGATAACTCGGCGCTCTTCATATACGCCGGGGCAGTCGGTTAAAGAGCATTTCATGACGAATCCCTCCTTTGGGTAGCGGAAACCCACTTGGGCGGCTGCGGCACATATACTGTAATGATAATCAAGATCGGGCTTGCCGTCGTGCATACAATATGCAAATCCTGATTCGTGTCTGTCCTTCCATAGAGTAAGCAGCATGGGCCTCGGCGGTGATCAGGATAGTTTTCGAGAACAGCGGCCGTCGAAACTGCTGCCAGCAAATCGTTCAAAGAAATGGGCTCCTCTGCCATCTCTTCATAGGCGTGTCGAGTAATTCTCATATTATCCGAAAAAGCTTGCATCTGTATTAGATTGACTACCCTTGCCAAATATTCCTTTACGTCGGTTTCTTCGCTCAAGGTCTGGTTTCTCCTTCTTGTAAGGTTGTTATCACAGAAGAAATTACTAGTATAATTATATAGTTTAAAATTAAATTCGTCAATCTATCTCCTCTTGCCTTTTGCCGCCGGTACGGTTATAATGGGGAAGACATCAGATCAGGGAGGGATCTTAACGATGAGGTGGCGCTGGGGATTGGCGGCGTTGTTCGGCCTGCTGGCGATGGAAACCGTTTTCGCTTTCGAAACGCTGGGGCCGGGAAAGTGGTTTTTGAAGCTGACCAACCCGGAGGGAAGCGGGAAGGCGATCAGCGTAAGGATTCATTTCAATCCGAACCGGGATCCGTGGTACGGAGAAACGCTTTATGCAGGCGGCGGGGAGCCGCAGAAGCAGCCTCTGCCGCAAACCGGGTGGCTGGCCGAAGGGGCGTCCACGGGCTGGATCGATATCGGGCGCTTCATGAGCGCCTCGCCGACGTTCGCCGGGTCGCCGAATTACCTGAACCCGGTCTTCCTGGGAGTCTACCAGTCGCCGGAGGGGAAAACGCTCGATTTGCAGGCGGAACTGGCCTGGGGAGGAGAAAAGCGAGGGGCACAGCGGTTTCGGTTCCGGAACTACCGGGCCGCGTCGCTGGGCTATCAGACCTGGCTGGGCAGCGGCCCGAAATTACCCACCGTGGGCCTTCTGATCCCGGTCGATCCGGCCAGAGGAGAGAGGATATACACCTTCGAGCAGGCCGCCGACCAGCAGTTGCGCTGGATTCGATCCCTGCCGCCGCTCGAAAAAAGGCCGGAGAAGATATTTTTCTGGTCGCACCAAGGCGGCGTGCAGTTCGAGGAGCCGACGTCCCTCTCCCGGATGCAGTTCCGGATCCTGAAGGAACTCGGCTATAACTGCCTGACCGAATACGCCGCCGACGCCCGGGACATCGAAGCACTCAAAAAGGCGGGCTATACGCCCAATCGCACCAAAATGGTTCACCTGGGAGACCCGGAGGCGACAGCGGCGGAGATGAAGAAGCGCGGCCTCCTCCGGTGGGTGCGCTTCGCGAACCTGGGGGACGAGATCAGCCTGTCCCTGAAAACCAGGCCCGAGGAGCAGGACCGTCGCTTCCGCCAGTACCTCCGAAGAAACGGCTTCGAGCCGATGGTGATGGTTCGCCCTGAAGAGGAAGCCGAGGCCCGGGGCCTGCCCGAAGCGGACCGGTGGAACCTGGTGCGCCTGGGTGGAACGCTCCAGCCCGAAAAGCCGGAGTTGTTTTATGAGGCCGCCAACTTTCGCTACCGGCTCTGGGGCGAGGAGTTGAAGGCATCCGTCCGGCGGGCGGAAGCCCTGTTTCCGAAGCCGCTTCACTCCGGGGCCAATTTCAGCCCGCATCTGAACAACTGGCCCGATGTCCGCCAGTGGATCGATCTGGCGAAAACGAACGCCCTGACGATGCCCTGGTCGGAGGACTGGTGGTGGCAGATCCCGGAGCCATCCCCCCAGAGCAGCGGCTTCGTCCTGGACGCCCTGCGCCTGGCGGCCCGCTACCACAACCGCCCCATCATGTATTACACCATCCCCGATCCTGGCGAGACCCCGGAGCATTTCACGCGGATGAATTATCTGGCCCTGAGCCGGGGGGCGAAAGTGCTGGATCATTTTGCCATCTACCACCAGGGCTGGGGAACGTGCGACTATATCGACTTTTATTTGAGCCGCGGGATGTTCCCGGCCATTCGCCGGATCATCGGGGATGTGGCGCGTGTCGAAGACCGGCTGGCCCCGGCCCGGCCCCGGCGGGCGCAGGTGGCGGTCGTCCTCTCCCGCGCCTCCGATGTCTGGAACACCGAGGATTTGCTGACCAACCCCAATGAGGGCATCCGCAACAATCTCTACCACGCCCGGAACAATGCCGATAACCACGAGCGCAAAGGTTTGTGGCTGGCCCTGCGCCACGCCCAGATTCCGGTCGATCTCATCACCGATGACGATATTATCGAGGGGCGGGCGGCTTCTTATAAGGTGCTTTACCTGGCCGGTTCCGAGTTGCAGAGGAAGGCGGCGATGGCCCTCCGGCGGTGGGTGCGCCAGGGCGGTTTCCTGGTGGGCATTGCCGGGGCCGGCCTGTGGGACGAATACCGGAGGCCGATGGAAACCCTCAAGCTCGTTTACGGCATCACAACCCACACGCTCGACCGGCAGTTAAGGCGCATCGGCCCGAAATCCGACCTGCCGGGCATGAAGCCGCTCGATACCCTCCGCCGCTTTGCCGTTCCCAGCCAGAAGCCGGTGGATATGGACGCACTCTGCTACCGGGAGACGATGAAACCGGCCAGGGGAGCCAGGGCGCTGGCCCGCTATAAGGACGGCTCCGTCGGGGCGGTGGAGAACCGTTTCGGGGAGGGCAAGGCATGGCTGATCGGCACGCTGCCCTCAATGGCCTACCAGAAGCCGGCCATGTCTTCCGCCGCTCTGCCGACCGCCTTCCCGAAGGCGATCCGGAACCTCATCGCATCCCCGGCGCGGCAGATGAAGGTCGCGCAGCCGGCCGCCGCCTCGGAACCGCTGGTCGAGGCTGTCTGGATGGATTCTCCCGGGGGAGCCATCATTCCTCTTATCAACTTCCACCCGCGCCCTGTCCGCAAGCTGACCCTGCGCCTGAGCGATTCCCCGCGCATCCGAACGGTTCGCAGCATCCATCAGGGGGCCTTGCCGGTGACGCGCAGAGGCGGGGCGGCCTATGTCACACTGCCCCTGAACCTGACCGATTTTCTGGTGGTGAACTGATGCTTCCCGATGTTTTGGCGATAGAGACCGTCTCCCGGGTCGATGCCTGTGTGGAGATTCCCGGCTCCAAGAGCTACACCAACCGCGCCCTGGTGATGGCGGCCCTGGCGGAAGGCGCGAGCCGCCTGACCCATGCCCTCCGCAGCGATGACACCCTCTATATGGCGGACGGCCTGCGGGCTTTCGGAGCCGTGATCGAGGAAGAGGAAGAAACCTTGATTGTCCGGGGAACGGGAGGGCGCTTGCAGACGCCCTCCCGGCCGGTCTTTATCGGCAATGCGGGCACGGCCATGCGCTTCCTGACGGCGCTTGCGGGGCTTGCAGAGGGCGCATCGGAGCTGACGGGCGTTCCCAGGATGCGACAGCGCCCTATCCAGGATCTGCTGGGCGGCCTCCAGCTGCTCGGAATCCGCGCTATCTCCAGGCAGGGAAACGGCTGCCCGCCGGTGGTCGTGGAGGGAGGGATCTTCCGGGGCGGCTTCACCCGGATGCCCGGCGACCGGAGCAGCCAGTACTTCACCGCCATCCTGCTGGCCGCGCCTTACGCCCGGGAGGATGTGACGGTGGAGGTGATCGGTGACCTGACTTCCAGGCCCTACCTGGAGATGACGATAGAGGGAATGCGCTCCTTCGGCGTGCAGGTGGAGAACGACCGTTTCCGGGCGTTCCATGTCCGGGCGGGGCAGCGATACCGGGCTGGGGAGCATGCGGTCGAGGCCGACGCCTCCAATGCCAGCTACTTCCTGGCGGCTGCGGCGGTTACGGGCGGGCGGGTGAGAGTGCTGCACATCAACCCGGCCTCCGCGCAGGGGGATATCCGCTTCGCGGATGTGCTGGCCCGGATGGGCTGCCGGGTGGTGAAGGGGCCGGACTGGATCGAGGTCGAAGGGGGAAGTCTTCAGGGAGTCGATATCGATCTGAACGATATGCCCGATATGGCCCAGACCCTTGCGGTGGCAGCCGCATTCGCCTCTTCTCCCACCCGGATTCGCAATGTGGGGAATTTGCGGATCAAGGAAACCGACCGGGTGGCCTCGACCGCCGCCGAACTGCAGAAAATCGGGGCCGGAGCGGAAGAATTCGAGGATGGCCTGCTCGTGACCCCGCGCCCTCTGCACGGAGCCGATATCGCCACTTATGACGACCACCGGATGGCGATGAGCTTCGCGGTGGCCGGACTGAAGGTTCCCGGCATCCGCATCCTCAACCCGGGCTGCGTTTCCAAAACCTTTCCCGATTTCTTCGACCGATGGCGGCAGCTTTATCCATGAACGGCCTGATTGCCACTCTTCTCTTCTTATCGCTTGCAGGGCTGGCGGACGCGGTTCTTTTTACGCGGGCCTACTACCGTAACCGCGTCTGCCCGCTGCCCGATGATCAGTGCCGGAGCGTCCACGAACACCCGGATGCCCGCCTGCTGGGGATTCCTAACAGCCTTCTGGCTACAGGCTATTATCTTTTCCTGACGGGAATCGCGGCGGCGGGATTGCGGAAAGGATCGGTCCCTTTGCTCGATCCGGCCCTGGCGTTCAGCGCGGCAACGCTCCTTCTCGGGGCGTATCTCCTGTATTCGCTATTTGTGAAAATCAAGGGCCGCTGCCCCGGCTGAATCTTCGGCCATGCGGTCAACCTGGCGTTGGCCCTCGATCTGGCGGCTTTGAAGTGGATGGGATAAACGCGAGATCGTTTTTGAAGAGCATCCATAAACAATAAATGTTATATTCCTTAACATGTGGAGGCGTTCGCCAAAATGGCTGAAAGGCGTTGCGATGTGTTGATTGTCGGGGGAGGAACCGGAGGGTGCGCGGCGGCGATAGCGGCCTGCAGCCTGGGTTTCAAAGCGATCATGACCGAAGAGACCGCCTGGGTAGGAGGGCAGTTGACTTCCCAGGCCGTGCCTCCCGACGAGAACCCCTGGATCGAGCAGTTCGGATGCACGGCCCGCTACCGTCAGTTCCGCGAGGGCGTGCGCCGGTTTTATAGGGAGTACTACCCGCTGACCCCGCAGGCCCGGGCCGTCGCTCGTCTGAATCCGGGCATGGGCGGGGTATCCCGCATCTGCCATGAACCGCGGGTGGCCCTGGCCGTCCTGGAGCAGATGATGCACTACCCCCGTTCCGCGGGCGGGCTGGAAGTCTTGCATTACCGCAAGGCTGTGTCCGCCGAAACTCACGGCGACCGGGTGGCCGCTGTGACCCTGCGCCATCTCCATACCGGGGAAGAAGAGACGATTTCCGCCGCGTACATCATCGATGCGACCGAACTGGGAGATCTGCTTCCTCTGGCCGAAGTGGAGTATGTGACGGGCTCGGAATCGCAGAGTGAGACCGGGGAGCCTCACGCCGTCAGCGGCCCGGCCCAGCCGGACAACGTGCAGGGCTTTACCTGGTGCTTTCCGATGGCCTACGACCCGGAAGGCGACCATACCATCGAAAAGCCTGCCCGGTACGAACGGTGGCGAGATTATGTTCCTGACCTCAACCCTGCCTGGCCGGGCAGTCTCTTCGATTGGTCTTATACCCACCCGGTCACCCTTCAGCCGGTCCGGCGCGTACTCTTTCCCTGGGAATCCTCCAATCCGGGCGATGCCCTCTGGCTCTACCGCCGGATCGTCTGCAAAGAACTCTATCCGGACGGGGCGATGCCGCACGAGGTCACCCTGGTCAACTGGCCCCAGAACGACTACTGGGAGGGAAACATCATCGATAAGCCCCGAGAGGAAGCGGACCGCTATCTGGAGGAGTGCCGCCAGCTTTCGCTAAGCTGGCTCTACTGGCTCCAGACCGAAACGCCCCGGCCCGACGGCGGAACGGGCTACCCCGGCCTTCACCTGCGGCCCGATATGGTCGGCTCTGAGGACGGCCTGGCGCTGTCTCCTTATATCCGCGAATCCAGACGGATCCGGGCGGTCTTTACCGTAACCGAGCTTCATATCGGAACCGATGCGCGGGAGGGCAGGGAAGCCGCCTTTTTCAAGGACAGCGTGGGGGTGGGCAGCTATCGCATCGATCTGCATCCCAGCACCGGAGGGGACAACTATATCGATATCTCCTCCCTGCCCTACCAGATCCCACTGGGGGCGCTCCTGCCCGTGCGGGTGGAAAACCTTCTGCCTGCCTGCAAGAACCTGGGCGTCACCCACATCACCAACGGCTGCTACCGCCTCCACCCTGTGGAATGGAACATCGGAGAAGCGGTCGGCCTGCTGGCGGCTTTCTGCCTGGCGCGGGGCGTGGAGGCCCGGCAGGTACGCGAAGACGAAACGCTGCTGGGAGAATACCAGGGCCTGCTGCGCTCCCAGGGGCTGGAGCTGGAGTGGCCGCATACGTTTCCGGTGTAGGGGAGGAGAAGAACGCGGTTTGGCATCCGGCGATATGGATCGGATAATCCGGTAATTTTTATATCGGCGGAATACCGGGATCTGTCGAATCGGCGTATCGGAGGTGACTGCCCCAACCCCTCGCCTTGCCCCTCACGGAGGCCCAATCTCAGGAGTGACAGCAGGCCTGCGCCCCTACCTGCGGGACATTCTGCCGCTCTTCTGGCGGCGATTTTCGAGGCTGCCTGCCTGTCCGTGCTGGCAGGGGCCTGGAGCCGCGCTGCGGATAACGAGGCGGAGGGGAAGCCGAACAAAGCCTTGATCGACCGTGGCCGCTACCTGGTCGACCGGGTGGGCATGTGCGGCGATTGGCGTGGTTACCTACCTGAAGTCCATCAAGCCCGCCCCTGCGCCGGAGGCGACAGCCAATGCCTCTCCTTAATCGGGCAGGAAAGCTATCCCCTGTCCTTCAGCCAGCGGGCAGGATTGCCTGCGACCACCACACCGGGGGGCACGTTCTTCACCACGACGGCCCCCATCCCTACCATGCTGTCCTGCCTGACCTGCAAATACTGCCTCACATTGCAGCCCTGACCCAGATAGCAGTCCGGCTCCACATGCACCGAACCGGCCAGCAGCACCCCGCTTGCCAGGGTCGTTCGGTCCTCGATCACATCGTCGTGGTTGATGATGCACCCGCTCAGGCAAAAGACGAAATTGCCCAGGCGGGCGTTCAGGCCGACATAGCAGTTCGGATAGAGGACGCATCCCACCCCGATCTTTGCCGTTCTGGAAACGAACACGGTCGGGTCGATCAGGGTCGCCAGGCGGTCGCGGGGCACCGTGAGGCGCTGCAACCCTTCGCAGTAGGGTGCGACAAGGGCTTGAGGGTATTGCCCCACAATATCCATCCCCCCCAGCACCGGATATCCGTTTATAACCTCCCCGATCTGGCTGCCGGTGGGCGAGATATACCCCATCAGGTTCCATGTTTCCTTGTCGCGGTTCGCCCTTTCCACAATTTCCGCCATCTCCGGGCCGTGAGCCCCGATGCCCAATATCATCAAATCGCGCATGAATCGCTCCTTATCAGGATACCCTCACCTCGATAGTCCAGCCGACGATATCCAGGTCGGCATCGGGGCAGTCGCCGGGCAGTTCGGGCTGGGTGGCCTGCTGATTGGTATAGATGCGGTTCTGCCCCAGATCGATGGCGATATAGCTGTTGCCGGTCCCCCCCAGGGCGTCGTAGAAACGCCCCAGCCCCGGATAGGTGGGGTCTACGGGAACCTCGTTCGTGGTGATGAAATTGACTTTGATGCCCGCCAGATTCTCTATGGGAATCGCCGCAGTCGCCAGGCTGTCGATGCTGAGAGTGAATTGCAGGGTATTCGTTTGCGGGGCGGTATAATCCAGGGGACGTCCCAGGTAATCGGCAGCCAGCAATTGTGTATTGGGGATCATTCGGTAGACGCCGTAGCCGTTCGGCTGGTATTTGTCGTAGCGCAAGAAATGGCTGATGGAGCCGGTTCCCCACCCGTTCCCCCACGGCGGAAAGACCACGGGCAGCGGCCCGACGCTGAGATCGGAGGAATTATCGATAGCCATGAAGTAATAGTAATCCGTATTGATCCTCCCGGCCACAGCGAGGGTCACCACCAGCCGTTTGGTGGCTGTCTGCGCCGGATTATCCGGATACCGGGCGCACCCTGCCAGCCCGATGAGGCAAGCCAGAAAGACTATCCTGAATCGCTGCATTTACGATCTCCTGTAAGATTGGAGAGGCAACTGCAAAAGCAACCGCCCCTCCGGCCCCTCGCCGAAGCCCGGCGAGGGGGAGTTAGCCTTGGGGGACTTTGAGAGAGTACCAAGAGAACACACAATCTCAGCCCCCCGTAGCCGGGGTTGGGGGGTGCTTTCCTGAAAAAAGGAGCCTGATATTCTTGGTTAAAGAGATCGCGCTTTCGGCGGCGGCAGGGCTGATGATGGGCATGGCCTTTCCGAAACCGGGCTACAGTTTCCTGGCCTGGTTCGGAATGGTTCCTTTTCTGATGGTTCTGAGAAGCACCGCAGGCAGGCAGGCGTTCCGGTGTGGCTTCTGGTTCGGGTTGGCTTTTTACGGATGGCTTTTCTGGTGGGTGACGCTGTTCGGCTATCTGCCGTGGGCGGCCCTGACAGCCATTACGGCAGGGCTGACCGGCCTTTTCGCCTGGAGCGCGGCGGCAGTCTGCCGGAGAGCGCCCGGCGGGGTCTGGCTGGCGGGCGTCCCCGCGCTCTGGCTTCTCTGGGACTGGGCGCGAACACTCCTGGGGCCTCTGGCCTTCACCTGGGGCGGGCTGGGCTACTCTCAGGCCGGCTGGATCGCTGTCCTTCAGGTCGCCTCCCTGACCGGGGTGTGGGGTATCACCTTCCTGATCGTACTCTTCAATGCCGCCCTCGCCAACCTCCTCTTCTGCGCTCTGCATAACTCCGACCTGCTTCGCTCGGAGGCATATGCCGTGCGGCCCGCTGCAGTTCACTTCGCGATTGTGGCCGGCCTGGTGGCCGCCGTCTGCCTGGCCGGGCTGGCTTCCGCCCGCGAATCGCTCTACACTGGCGGAGATTCGCTTCGGATTGCCGTCATCCAGGGCGGCATCGAAAACTCGAAATTGTCCCCCGATTACGCCGTGCAGTTCGAGGAGCGATACCCGCCTCTGACGCTGGAGGCAGGCTGCTTCCAGCCCCACCTGATTCTCTGGCCCGAAACCGTCCTGCCCGATTTCTACCGGCAAAGCCCCCGGATGGAGGCCCTGGTGGCCGACCTGACCCGCAAAACCGGGAGCGCGATTCTGGTGGGCAGCCAGGACGTGCGGGACGGAGAGTATTACAACACCGCCTTTCTGGTCGGTCCAGACGGTAAAACGCTGGGCCGCTACGACAAGGCGCAGCTTGTGCCCTTCGGGGAGGCCGTTCCCCTGCGCCGCTTCCTGCCCTCCCTCGAATCGTTCGGGGTGCCCGCCTACGATCTCTCCCCCGGCCCCGGCCACTGGCCGATGGGCTACCGCGGGCGTTCCTTCGGGGTGGTCATCTGCTCGGAATCGATGTTTCCCGATATCGCGGCAGCCAGCGCCCGCCTGGGCGCGGAACTGCTCATCGTGATCACCAACGATGCCTGGTTCGAGCGCACCGCCGCGCCCGCGCAGCATTTCCAGATGGCAGTCCTCCGCGCCGTCGAAAACCGGCGCTACCTGGCCCGCTGCGCCTCCACCGGCATCTCCGCCGTTATTTCCCCCACCGGGCGCATTCTCGAACGGGCCGATCTCTACAGCCGCCAGGTTCTCACCGGGACGCTCCACCCGCGCTCTCAAACTACTCTGTTCACCCGCCACGGCCTGGCTGTGCCCTGGTTCTGCTTCATCCTCCTGATAGGGGCTCTATTCTACAAAGCATGGCTGGCAGGCGGCAGGATTTGAGGGAAAGCAACCGCCTCCCAGTCCCCCGCTAGGCTTCGGCGGGGGAGTTGGCCTTGGGGGACTTTGAGCGATCTATCGAGAGAACGCGCTATCCAAGCCCCTTGAAGCCCGGTTGGGAGGCTGCTCTTTCCTACGTCTCCCTTTTCCACAGATACCACTGCTCGGCACCGGATTCGATGCGGCGGTCGGCTTCGGCGGCGGTGGTGGGCGGGGGATGGAGGGCGGGCTGGCCCGGCTGCCAGTCGCAAGGGGTGGAGACCTCGCCGCTGTCAGATGTCTGGAGGGCGTGGATGAGGCGCAGGATTTCGTCCATGCTGCGGCCCACCTCCGCCGGGTAATAGGCGGCAAAGCGCAGCCTGCCGGTCGGATCGAGAATGAAGAGGCCGGGCAGGATGCTTCCCGAACTTTCATCCAGAAGGTCGTAGTCCCTCATGATGCGGCGGTGGGGATCGGCCACCACAGGAAAGGGAACGGCGGTATCGAATCTTGCCTTCAGGTCGCGTAGCCAGGCGATGTGGGCGCTGAGGCTGTCCGCGCTGACCCCGATCACCTGGGCCTCCAGCCCTTTCAGCCGTTCGGAGAGGGCGGCGAACCCGATCATTTCGGTGGCGCTGACCGGGCTGAAGTCGGAGGTGTAGGCAAACAGCACCACCCATTGGCCTTTCTGATCGGAGAGGGTGATCTTCCCTGCCGTCGAATCGGCGGTGAAATCCGGGGCGGGCTGACCGATCTTGAGCATGGGTTCTCCTTTAGAGCGACTTCGCCCGGCGGGCCAGTCTGCGCCAGAAGGCGGTTTCGACTTCCTTCTTATCCTGCATCAGCAGGGATACCAGGCGGACGGCGGACGGGGAGCCGTAGAATTGGCCTTGCCAGTAGGCCGCCGCGTTGCCGCTTTTCAGGGCGGAGAGGAGGGTGTCGGGTCTGTCGTTTTTCGCCAGAATGAGGGCGCGGGCCGGAAAGGTGAACGAAGCGGTTTCCTGCGGGGTGGCCGCAGGCTTCACCGGCCCGGCTGCCAGCAGCCGATCCCATATGCCCGCCGTCTCCGCCGCAGGTAGGGCGGTAAAGCGGATCTGCCTACGGGTGATGGTGTTCTCCACCTCCGCGCCGCCGGCCTGAGCGCCGTCTCCCGTGAGGGCGATAAAATCCATACAGGCGGCCACCGCCGCTCCGACCGTCTCCCAGGGCGTGGTCGCGCCGGGCAGGGTGCGCGGCTGAACGTCCAGGTCGCCCGCATAAAGCTCGCAGCCGGGCAGGACTTCCAGGGCGTCGGCGAGGGTGAGGGCGGCCTCCTGCTGGGCCTGGGGGCCGTTTCCCAGAACGATGATATTGGTTCTTTTATCCCACTGGATCGCGATGAGTTTGCCCTGACCGGGCTTTCGCGGCATCCGAGGGCGGTAGCGCAGGAGGGCCTGTTCGGCTGCCGGGCGTCCGACCAGGATCAGGCCGGGAGCTTTCCGGGCTTCGGTGATACTTTCCACTACAGGCAGCCCCAGTCTGGAGGCAATCGCCTCCGCCGCCTGGCGCTCCTCTTCGGAAGGCTGTTTCCCGGCGAAGATCGCAGCGCCGGTGCGCTCGAAATTGAGGATGCGGTCCAGGTTTTCGACCTCCACCGGCCCCGGCAGTTCCTGGGCGATCTGGCGGATATCCTCCTCCCGGATCGCTTTCCCGGCTACAGCCGCATCCATCACCGCCCGGATCATGCCGAGTTCCGGGCCGCGAAGCGTGTAGCCCGTGTCCCCGATATCCACCACGACCCGCTCGATCCGCTCCCCCTGAAAGATGACGTGGCCGGTATGTCCTGAGATAGAATCCTCTTCGACGGAGCAGCCCTGAGCCGTCAGGGAATCGAACAGGGACTTTTTGGCCTGCGCCCGGGCCACTATGTCCGGGTTCACCGGCGAAGCTGTCGCCTCGCTGACGGGAATGCCCGCATAGAGGAGGGCCATCTTCCGGTCGGCAGGCTGCCAGAGGGCAGGCAGGCCGGGGGTAGCGATCATCGCCTCCAGGCTGCCGGTCCCTTTCTCCCCGGCGGCGATGCGGTCCCCTTCCGCTTGCAGGGCGGTCAGGGCCTCCCGCATGGCCGGGAGCTGCTCCCGCGCCTTGACGACCTCCGGGGTGACCTGCCCGTTTTCGGATCGGAGGCGGGCCATCGCAACCTGGACCGCCTGGACCCGTGCAGTTACCTCGAAAAGACGCAACGCTTTGAGTACCTCAGGCTTCTGTTCGGGCTTGAAGCGATCCGGATCGATCTTCGCCTGGGAGCGGCGGATCTGATCCTGCACCGTCTGCTCCGCCTTCTGGACCGCTTCGATCTCCAGCGGGATATCGAGGCGGCACAGGGTGACCTTCGGCATTTCCGCCGTCTGCCCCGCAGCGGTGACCTTTCCGGTCAGATCGTAATCCCCGGGCGTCATCAGGGCCGGATCGATCTCGATAGAAATGCGGGTGACCCCGGCCACCAGATCGATATCGCGGCTCACGCTGTAGACCGCTTTTTCTTCCCGGCTCAAAACCATATCGAGCCGGGCGTCGGGGACGTCCGAGCCGGAGGAGACGTTCACTGCCACGCCCGGCGACTCCCCCGCATCCAGCACCGGCACGGCCACCTCGAACTGCGCGGTCGGCAGGACGACAGGCTGCGCCGCCGGAACCACAGGCGACATTTCGGGCGCGGGCGTCTCCTGGGTGAAGGCGGGCAGAGCCAGCAGGCAAAGGAGAACCGCCGGAACAAGGAAAAATCTACGGCAATAAGATTTCATGCGGATTCAGGCCCCCTTTGAAGAGGATGGGAACTTACACTTCGATCAATTCCTTGGGCGAATGGGTCAGGACTTCGCAGCCGGTTTCGGTGATGAGGCAGTCGTCCTCGATGCGGACGCCGCCCCAGTCGGGAATGTAGATGCCTGGCTCGATGGTGGTGACAACCCCGGCCTGGAGAATCGCTTCGCTCTTGGGCGAGTTGGTCGGCCCGTCGTGGACGGCGCGGCCCAGGCCGTGGCCCAGGCCGTGGCCGAAATAATCGCCGTAACCTGCGCCCTTGATATGGTTGCGGGCTACCTCATCCACCGCTTTGCCCGCCACGCCTGGCCTCAAAGCGTCTATCGCCTTCAGTTGGGCTTCGAGTACGGTATGGTAGACTTTTCTCTGCTCATCGGTGGCTTTCCCGACCACCACCGTCCGGGTCAGGTCGGCATGATAGCCCTGCCGCCGGGGGCCGAAATCGAGGGTGACGAAATCGCCTGCCTCGATGATCTTTTCGGAGGCTTTCCCGTGGGGCATGGCGGAACGGCAGCCGGAGGCGATGATGGTGTCGAACCCCTCCTTCTCCGCTCCCAGGCGGCGCATGCGCCAGTCCAGTTCCAGAGCCAGGTCGCGCTCCCGGACGCCCGGTTTGATCCGGGGCAGGATAAAGGCAAAGGTATCGTCCACGATCTTGCAGGCCGTCCGGATGAGGTCGATTTCACCGGCGTCCTTGACCTGGCGCATATCCTCCACCATTCCGGAAAGGCCCATCAGGGTCAGGTCGGGGCATTCGTTTCCCAGGTCGGTATGCTGGCGGACGGTGACATAATCCTGCTCGAAGCCCAGTGTTCTGACGCCCATCTCCTGGGCGCTTTTGGCAGCGGTCACCAGCAGGCCGTCGGATACTTTCCTCACCTCGAATTCGGGGCACTGGGCCTGAGCCTGGACCTCGTAGCGCGAATCCACGAAAAAGAGGGCGGCCCTTTCGGTGACCAGCGCCACGGCGGTGGATCCGGTGAAGCCGCTGATGTAGCCGATATTGTCCAGTTGGGTCAGCAGCAGGCCCTCGACTTCCTTTTCCACAAGACGAAGTCGGAGCCGTTCCAGGCGGCTTGTTTGCATCAGGCAATCTCCTTGTATAGGCGATAAGGGGAGCGCCCTACCCCTTACGGGTATTGATATGGTGGGTAAGGGCGCGAATGGCGAGCAGATATCCTTCGCCGCCGAATCCCGCGATCTGCCCGACGGCGATGGGTGCGATATAGGAGTGATGGCGAAAGGTTTCCCGGGCGTGGATATTGGAAAGGTGAACCTCCACCACCGGCAGCCCGACCGCCGCCAGGGCGTCCCGCAGGGCGACGCTGGTATGGGTATATCCCCCCGGATTGATGACGATGCCGTCCACCCGGCCCCATGCCGACTGAACGGCATCGATCAGTGCGCCCTCGCTGTTGGATTGAAAGGTCTCCAGTTCGGCCCCGACCTCGGCGGCCAGCCGGTGTGCGCGTTCGTGGATGCCGTCCAGGGTCTCGGAGCCGTAGACGCCCGGCTCCCTGCGCCCCAGCAGGTTCAGGTTGGGGCCGTGGATGATCAGCAGGCGGATCATTCGGCCTCCTGCGGCTTTCCTTCAATAGTGGCTTCATCGATCAGCATGACCGGGATGCCGTCCCGGATCGGATAGGCCCGGCGGCATCCCCGGCAGACCAGGCGGTCTTCTTTTTCCTCCAGGCTTTCCTTGCAGGCCGGGCAGCAAAGTATTTCCATCAGACGTTCATTGAGCGGCATGAGATTCTCCTTAACGTTCGCTTGGGAGGGCGGCCCGCCGGGTCTGCCCTCCCCGCCAAAATCTCGAATATATGAATAGGCAAAGGTCTTCATATCATTTCGCCAGCAGCAGCCGGTATCCTTCCAGTGTCGCTTTGGCGGCGGCTTCCCAGGTGAAACGGCGGGCGATATGCTCTTGCAGGGCGGGGCCGGGCGGGGATGCGAGGGCATCGAGAAGGGCCGACCGGATCGTTTCCACCCGGGCGGGGTCGCAGTAGAAGGCCATATTTCCGAAATATTCCCGGGCGGTTCCCCGGTCGGTGGTGACGACCGGGGAACCTGACAGGGCGGCTTCCAGGCTGGCGAGGCCGGGGGTTTCATACCAGCTCGGGAGGGCGTGGACTGCCGCCGCCGCCATTGCGGACGCCACCTTCTCCGGCGGGGCCTCCGGGATATGGATGGTTTCGACTCCGGAGACGGCCCGGCACGCCTGCCCGTAGGATTCCAACTGCACCCGGCCCATCAGCACCACAGGACGGCCCATACCGGTAGCCGCCTGTAAAAGGGAGACTTGATTCTTGCGCGGCTCGATGCGGGCGGCGCAGAGGATGAAATCTTTGAGGCCGGTTTCGCGGATGAAGGCATCGGGGCGGGCATCCGCGAAGAGAGGGTCGGCGGCGTTCGGCACGATCACCGCAGGGCGGCTGACGGCGAAATCCTTTTCGATCTGCGCCCGCTCCGCCTCGGCGTTGGGAAGCCAGACGCCCGCGGAGGAAAGCGCCTCCTCCTGAATCTTGCGGCGGCCCAGGCGGCCTTCGATCAGGCGCGGCTCCAGCTTGCGGCGCAGCGGGGAGGGAGGGATGAGGCGGTCCAGCGCCCTCCAGAGTGCCTGAGATGCGGCGATCCGGCGGATCCAGGGAGCCGGGGGAGCGAATCGCTGCAACTCCTCCATCGTCCAGTAGATGGTGGAAAGGGCTATCGGCTTCCCCTGGCGGCGGGCGTTTCGCGCATGGAGGCAGGTCTCCCGCGCTCTGGTGGTATTGAACAGGTGAACCAGGTCGTAGCCGGCCAGATCGGGGGCGAGTTCCAGAGAGATATCCACCTTCAGGCCCATCAGGCGCAGGGCGGCGGCGGTACGTTCCATCTGGACGGTATCGCCGCCCGGGTGGGTGCGGGCATCGGGACGGTTCTGCATCAGGATGTTCATGAAGGTTCGTCCCCGCAGGCGTCCTCGCGGGCGGCGTAGTCCAGGTAGGCCGACACCACTTCCCCGGTTTCGCCGTCCGCCGCGATGAGGCCCTGGCGCACCCAGATCGCCCGGGTCGCCACGCGGCGGACGGCATCCATATCGTGCGAGACGAAGAGGATCGTCTTGCCCGCCTTCTGGAACTCGGCCACCTTCCGCAGGCATTTGGCCTGGAAATGCTCGTCCCCGACGGCCAGCACCTCATCCACCAACAGGATGTCTGGGTCCACCTGGACGGCTATCGAAAAGCCCAGCCGCATCACCATGCCGGAAGAGTAGGTGCGGAGCGGGGTATCGATATGTTCCTCCAGCTCCGAAAAGGCGATGATCTCCTCCAGCCGCCGGGTGATCTCTCGGGTCGAGAGGCCGAGGATGGAGCCGTTGAGGTAGATGTTTTCCAGCCCGGTCAGGTCGGGATGGAAGCCCGCTCCGAGCTCCAGCAGAGCGGAAACGCGGCCCCGAACGACGAGCTGCCCGGAAGAGGGGCGGTAGACGCGCCCGATCAATCCCAGGACGGTGCTTTTGCCCGAGCCGTTAGCGCCCACCAGGGCAAGCGTTTCTCCGGGGTAAACGGCGAAATTGATGGCCTTGAGCGCCTCCCGCTCCTCGATGCGCCGCGAGCGCCAGGAAAGGAGGGTGCGCTTGAGCGAACCGAGCCGCTGGTGGTCCACCCGGAACCGCTTCACGAGGTCGACAGCCTGGATGATCGGCTCCATGATCAGGCCCTCTCCGCGAAGCGCCATTTATAGGCATTGAAAAAGGCGTATCCCCCGACCGTCGCCGCCACCGCGACCACCGCCGCAAGCAGCAGAAGCCACAGGGGGAGCGGGAAGCCGGACAGCGCGGCCCTCGGCTCAAAGTTGCGAGCGCCGCAGTTCCAGCAGGTGAACCACCGCCCTGCCGCCTCCTGGTCTATCTGGAGAGGGGGCAGGAAGAGCTTCCGGTAGGCGGTGAGGAGGGTCGCCATCGGGTTCAGCATATAGAGGTTATAGAGCAGCGATTTGAAGGCTTCGGGCACTGCGGCGCTCCGCTGGAGGGCCTGGAACACCTGCTCCGGGAAATAGATGACCGGCGAAAAGTAGAAGAACAACTGGAGCAGAACGGTGACGATATACTTTACGTCCTCGTAAAAGACGTTCAGGCAGGAGATCACCAGGGAGAGGCCGAGAATCAGGGTAAATTCCACCATCGCCAGGAGGGGAACCAGGAGGAGGCGGAAGGTGAAGGGCGTTCCCAGGATCAGCAGGTAAACCAGGAACACCGCAATCGCCAGGGCGAAATGGATGAAGTTGGAGATGGACTTGGAGACGGGCAGCACTTCGCGGGGAAAGTAGATTTTCTTGACCAGCCCTTCATGTTCGATGATCGATTGGGCGGAATCCAGGAGGGCCATCTGGAAGAACATCCACGGCAGGAAAGCGCATAGGACATAAGCCGAATAATTCTTGATCCCCAGGTTCATGACCAGTTTCAACACTACGGTCATCACGGCCACCTGGACGAGCGGGTTGAGGAGCGACCAGAAGAACCCCATCACCGAATTTTTATACCGCACCTTCAGGTCGCGGATCACGAGCTGGCGGAGGAGATCCCTGTAGCGCAGGAACTCCCGGAACTCTTCGAGCATAGCCTCCTCTTCCCTCCTTTTCTTGTTGTAGTATACGGCTTTCACCCTATCATGTCAAGATTTTATCTTCCGAAACGCGCCGGGAAGGTGTCTGTATGAATAGAGGCGAACCGCATTGAATCCGAAAAACGCATGGATCGATTTGGTCGAATCCGCCCGGAAGGGAGACCGGCAGGCTTTCGACAGGCTGGCGGATCTCTATAAGGATATGGTTTTCGCCGTCTGCCTGAAGTGGGCCGGAAACGCCGCCGATGCGGAGGACTTGACACAGGACGCCCTGATCCGGGCCTATACCCGCCTGGACCAACTCGAAGACCCGGCCCGATTCCCGGCCTGGCTCTGCCGGATCGCCGTCAACCGCTGCAAAACCTGGCTGGCCCGGGAGAAACGGCGCGATATGTCTCTCCTCGAAGCGGAGAATATCCCCGGAGCCGCCCGACCGGATGACGACGCTCTGGCAGTCCGGGAGGCGATGGCGTCCCTGCCCGAAGACCTCCGCCGCGCTCTCCGGCTCTTCTACCTCGACGGCATGACGCAGCGGGAGATGGCCTGCCTTTGGCGCGTTCCGGAAAGCACGGTGAAGGGAAGGCTGGACGCCGGACGCCGCAGACTCAGAAAGGAGATGCTCAAAATGGGACTGATGCCCGACGTCGCGCAGGAAACGGGCGTGGTACTCCTGCCCAACGCCCGCATCGCTGTCGCCGACCCCGACCGGAAAGCGGCCCGGGCGCTGTGCGATATCTTCAAAAAAGAAGGCTATCCCTGCACGGCCATCACGAGAGGCGACCTTTTGATCGCCCGGCTGCGGCAGGTCATGCCCGGAATCCTCATTCTCACCGCCCCTTTCGAGGATATCGATGAGTTCGAGATACTCCGGGCCATGAAAATCGCTCCCCGCCTGCGGGAGATCGCCACCGTTCTGCTCGTTCCGAAAGAGAAGGCCACCCAGGAACATGTCTTCGCAGGCTGGCAGGCCGGGGTGGAATGCTACCTGACCCGCCCTTATATCCTTGCGGAACTGGTCGACTTCGTGCGCCGGATCGATCAGAAGACCAAATCCGAACTCTACCGCGCTCTGGCTATCGAACACGCCTGGCACCGCGATACCCCGAAGGTACTGGACTACCTGCGCCAAGCCGCCGCTACCGGCGGAGAAACGGCGGTCGCGGCGATCCGGGAGGAACCGGCTTTCAACTACATCCGGCACCTGGAGGCGTTTCAGGAGATAGCGGGAGGATGAAGGCGGGGCATCCCAGGAAACGGGGCAGGGGCGCACAGCCGGGGCCCGATCTCAGGCGCGGCTGTGCGCCCTTTCAATACTGAGCGAAGGCTACTTTCGGACCAGCGCAGGCAAAATCGCCGTCAGCTTGGTTTTGAAATGGCTGCCTGCAGTGAAGTAGAGACTGCCACCGGGAACGTCGGGCCCCTGGAGCCGAAACACTCCCTGGCCCTGTGCCAAGCGATATTGTTTGCCCTGAACCGGCCAGACTATCCAGGAGCGAACCGTTTGCTTGATGGCCGGCCTTCCCGGTTTCAGACAGGCCAGCAGAGACGCCAGCTTTGCTTGTTGCCCTGTTCCTCCGGTTCGGAGAATAGGAGCATGATCGCCGGTCAAGCGATACACCTGAATGCTTTCGGCGCGGGCAAAGCGGGACATCAAAAAGGCTTTAGCATTGGCAGCGAGGGGCACAGATTTGACGCTCAACAACGCCCCTCCCGCAAGGCCGCCACCGAGCCAATCTCCATTGGCGGCATCGATCCAGACATTCCCGATAGGAGCGCCTTCCGGCTGAGCCACCGCAATCACCCAGGCAAGGCGGGCAAAGGGAACCGATTGGGAAGGCAGCGCATACTCCGTCCAAGCATAGTTCGGGCGCAGCACGGACAGCCGGGAGGCAGGGGGATGCTTTTCGTCCAGAACAGCAGGGATGCCTCTGGCCGCCAGCCCATCCAAGGCCAGCCGGACGGCCCGATTCTCGGGGACAAGGACATCCGTATCGCATTCCGGCGTATTCCAGTTGATTTTGAACTCCACTACCCGCTTCTCATACGGCTCGACCCAAACCCAGAAGGAATCCGGTGTCGTGTAGCCGCGGAGTTGGCGCTGGAACAGCACATTCCAGATGCCTGCGCTGGAGTCGCCTGCCGCCGCTTTGGGCCGGTAGGCCAGCGCCGCCTGCACAGAAGTCTCCGACAGGGGCAAGGCCATACGGTCGGCAAACGCTCTCGCCTGTTCGATGGCCTCGGTTTCGTTTGTCAGGAGCGGCGCTTCCTTTTGGGATAAGCGTTGATTGATCTCTTCTATCTGCCGGGTCGCGTGGAACCAGAGGATTCGGCCTGTCTCCCGGTGCGCCTGCACGAACGCCTGCGGCCATATCACATACCAGGTCGGCTCCTGCGTGCCGGGCAATCGAGCCATTGAGACCTCCGGGGCCTCTTGGCCTACCGGAACCTCCAGGCTCTTGAGGAAGGCTTGCGCGGTTTGCACCGCCTGGTCGCGGCTGATCTCGCCGTAGGCGCTCATGCCTACAAACAAGAAAAGGCCGATCACTAGGGCGATATTCTTAAAGGCTTTCATGGCTCCTCCTATTTCCACCAACCCGATCCTTCATAAACACCATGTAGTTTGGTAAGCTCATCACCACGTGAAATCAGATGAGCGTTTGGATATTGATTGTTAGGATAGGTGGTATAGGTTGTCATCGCACTGGCAATGGCATCCTCGGCTTTATTCTGTCCTTCCATACACGCCCAAAAAGTATCGGCAGCAGATTGGGCAGCAGGGAAGTACATGACGGCATCCCATCCTACAAAAACCCGGTCTACGCTATTGTCGCCTATCCCGAAAGCAGTCTCCCAATCCACATGACTGGCGCTGCTGCATCCATTCAATAAAACGACATTGATAGGTACCACCGCTGTACGCTGGCCCATTGCCGAGTTCACCTCCCCGGTAGTAATCGTAACACCTCCGCTACCTCCGGGCGGTTGAGCCGAATCATCGGTCATGGTTGTTTGAGTGGCATGAGTCGAATAGTGCAAGGCGGTGTCGACTTTGACGCTTGCCAGAACATTCTGCTTAGTCCACCCTCCGGCAGAAGTTGAGGTAGCGCCATGATTCATTCCGTTGAATGCGGTTCTGACCAGGTTAGCTATCGCTTCCGTATCTTCAAACTGTTTTCTGCAAAAAACAGAGGACTTATTATATATTTTATCCTGATAGATACGGTTGCTTCTACCCTCTTGACCGGAGGTGTTGTGGCCTACGACCAGCAATTGTATTGAAGCGTCATGTGCGAAGTGGGTGGAATCAAAAACGACCGATATATCCAGGCGGGTTTTTGTTATATCGGTGTTAGTCACTGTCCGAAGCTGGCTGCCTCCAATCCAAATGGTGGCATCGGTTATGTAACCAACATCGGTGCTTGCCCAGCCGCTTACCAGACAATTGGTTCCAGAAAATGTTTTCACCATTGGAGGCATATTTAATCCTGCCGTACAGGTGGCTTCGGTCCTTAAGTAACTGCCATCCAGGCATAGGATTAGAAAAACAGCGGCGAAAAGTAGAAACATTGTGCGACATTGCATTTTTACCTCCCCAAAAATCCTGCGTAGGATTTTTTTCAAAGTGATGTTTCCACCTACACTTTTGCTTGAATCAATTCCCTCCTTTCTTCTATAAACCTTCGCGATTGGTCTATCATTTACTCTACATTGGAACACCCCTTTCCCTTGAAATTGAATTTATTATACCAAAAGAGCTAAAGCAAGGCAATATGCTAAAAAGCATATTTTCCATAGAATCCACCGATAATTTCACTCTGGCAGCTTCTTTAAAACCAATAGCGTCAGGTCGATTCGATGATGAGTGCTTGTTTTCTCGCGAATATGCTCAATATGGTTTTTCACTGTCCCTGAAGCGATATATAGCTTTTGCGCTATTTGCTCATCCGAATTACCTTCGATTACGGCATGCAGCACCTCTCTTTCCCGCTTTGACAGATGATACTGATCGGCGATTGCGCCTATCAGCGCGGCTCTTCCCAGCCTGCCTTGAACCTGAAGCACTCTTCGGGCTGCCGTTGCGAAGGAGGGCTGCCATTGGGCTAAATGCTCCATAAATTCGCTTGAAAAATCGCCCTCCGCTTGAGAGCGAAGGAATAGGGACCAAGCTAACAGTTGGCGCTCATGAGACGCGGTGACGACTGCCCCGTAGAGCCAGCCGTCAGGTTCAAGCCAATGGCGGTACAAAGGTGAAGCGATGAGTTCCTGTATGGGCATATAGTCGCTCAGCCGGGCAACCGGCAAGGCTTGACGGAGCAACCATTTGCGCCAAGCTATTGGAGTCTTCTGGGTGTCTGCCAAAGGAAGGGCTTGCGCCGCTTCGGTTTCCTGTTGTAGAATCCAAAGATTATTGTTCAAAGAGACGACTATCGGTGTATGGATGCTTGTAGAAAGGCTATAGAGCGACTGATAAAATTCGGATGGCGTGTAGCAACGGTTTAACGCTTCAGAAGAAGTTTGTAATAATGAGATTGCCCTGTTCATGAAACGCCTCTGGGACATAAGAATTGTTTGAGTTTTATAGATTGAACGATAAGAGTAACCTATAAGTTCCATCTATTCCTTGACAGTCCTGATGCGAACCGTTTGCTTGATGGCCGGCCTTCCCGGTTTCAGACAGGCCAGCAGGAATCTCTCTCCCTTTGGCGAATCCATCTTTCGTGTCCTTCTCATAATTGCGCGCCGCAAAGCCGATCCCTGAAGGGAGATTTCATGCAACAAAACGGCCAGATCATGATGACCTATCGGTGCAGCGCCGCCTGCCGGCACTGTCTGGTCATGGCGGCCCCGCAGCAGGACGCCAGCCGGGTTAGTATCGAGCGGGCCGTCGAATACGGCCTCGATTTCGCCCGCCTGGGCCGGGCCGTCATCATTGCCGGCGGCGAGGCGCTGCTTTTCTACGATCACGTCCTCAAGATGGTGCGGGCGCTGCGGGACGTGGGGGTTCCGGTCGCCTTCGTGGAATCCAACGGCTCCTGGTGCGCGTCCGATGAGCGGGTGCGGGAACGGCTCTCCCGGCTCCAGGAGGCCGGGATGGAGGGGATGTACTTCAGCGTCGATTGCTGGCACCAGGAATTCATTCCCGCCCAGAGAGTCTGGCGGGGGATCCGGATCGCCCGGGAGATGTTCGGCCCCGACAGAGTATATCCGATGGGCATCGGTCTGGAGGAGGCCCGGCAGGCGGAGCAAGCAGCCGGGGATGACGAGAAGCGGCGGTGGGCGGCAGGCAATGGCATTCACTTCATCGGCAGGGCCGCGCCCGACCTGGCCCCGCTCGTGGAACCCGTGCCGCTGGCCGATCTGTGCGCTCAGGACTGCCGGGCCGACCTCGATATCGATGCCCTGCCCGAGATCCAGGTAGACCCCTTCGGCTTCGTGCGGCCCGACTGGTGCCCGGGCGTCAATCTGGGCAACACCCACCGGGAGCGGCTGGCCGACCTGGCCCGGACGCGGCGGGTGCAAGAAACCCCGCTCCTGCGCGGCCTGGCCGAACGAGGCCCGGCCTCCCTGCTCCCGCTGGCGAAGAGCCTGGGCATCACGCCCGAACCCGCCTATGCCTCGAAGTGCCACCTGTGCTTCGACCTGCGGCGGCAGATGGTGAAGGCCATGCCGCAGGAATTCGGGCCGCCGCATGTGTACCGGGTCGCCCCGGGCAGAAGTGGCCGACCCCTCCTGAACAAGTCCGATTGATGGGGTCGGGCTCATGGGATGCCGGGAGAAAGGCTATTCATGCAAGAAGGTTCCGAGGCTTTTGCCCGGCTCGCTCAGGACTATGCGCGCTTTCGTCCGGGCTATCCGGTCGCTATCCTTCAGGAACTGGCAGACGCCTGCGGCCTGACGCCTGCTTGGGCGGTCGCGGATATCGGATCGGGCACCGGGAATTTGGCCCGGCTCTTTCTGGACGCTGGCCATACAGTGGTCGGGATCGAGCCGAATCGTCAGATGCGCGAGGCCGGAGAGCGCCATTTGGCCCCTTATCCGGCGTTTCGCAGCCTGGACGGCTCTGCCGAGGACATTCCCCTTCCTCCGCAGAGCGTCGACCTGGTCACCGTGGGCCAGGCGCTTCACTGGTTTGACATCGAACGGGCCAAGGGCGAATTCCGGCGCATCCTGCGCGGAGGCCGCCAGGTGGCGGTGGCCTGGAACGACCGGCGGCCCGATCCCGAAGGTTTCTTCGAGGCGTACCGCGCTCTGACACGCGATTGCCTGAACCATGTTCCGACCTCTTTTCAGAGGCCCCTCTCCGCCGGCCTCGACCGGCTCTTCGAGGTCGCCGCAGTGCGGCACGCCAGTTTCGACCACATGCAGGCATTCGATCTGGAGGGCTTCCTGGGACGCGCCCGATCTTCCGGCTATCGCATCGATCCCGATATGGCCGCACGTCTGGGCGACCTCTTTAGCCGTTACCAGCAGAGAGGGACAGTTGTATTCCACTATAGAATGGAACTGTATATCGGCCAGTTGTAAGTTCTCTGCCGGATCCCTATATCTATCTCCAATGTTCCGAAAAAGAACCGGATGCTTGGATGCATGATGTAACCCATATATTTTACACCATCGGCTACGGCAACCGCGCCCCGGATGCCTTCATCGCCCTGCTCCGCGGACACGGCAGCCTCACCGTGCCGATGTCCGGCAGTCGCCCCATCGGGCCTATTCGGGGTCGTATGCCAAATCCCGCACCCCGGAGCGCGGCATCGAACGGCTTCTCTCGGAGGCCGGAATCGGGTGCGCCTGGCTGCCGGAGTTGGGAAATCCCTACCGGGATGCCGGAGATTGGGAAGAGCGGTATGAGGATCTGCTGGAACGAGAGGGCGAGGAGCGAACGAAAAGGCTGCTGCCCCTTCCGGCTCCCTGGTGCTTGCTGTGCGCGGAGATGGATGCAAACCGCTGCCACCGGAAGCGGATCGCCGCCTATCTGGAGCGGCAAGGCTGGGCAGCCGCGCATCTCTGACCGGAGAGGCTACGGATAAGCCCGGCGGAAGCTGTGCATGACCCAGGCGATGGTCACAGCCCCCACGACCAGGGCCACCCCGAAGCCGCGCCCGATGACATCCCACTGCCAGCCTGCGCTCGTCAGCGCCCGGATGGCCTCCAGAATCGCCGTCACCGGATTGATCTGCACGGCCACCTTGTACCAGCCCGAAAGCAGCGGCAGCGGGAGCTGGGAGGTGGTGATAAAGGTCAGCGGAAAAAAGAGGATAAAGGAGGATTGGGTGGCCCGCTGGTTGCGCGTCAGGAGGGCAATCGCCATCCCGATGGCAGACCAGGCCATCCCGAAGAGGCTGCACAGCGCCAGGATCACCGCAAACCCCGCCAGCCCGGTCGCCAGCCTGCCGCCCGAGAGCAGAATGATCCCGACGACCAGGGAGGTCTGCGCCGCCGCCCGGAGGCCCACCGCCATCAGCTTCCCGATCACGATGGCGATATGGTGGATCGGGGCGATCATGAGCTTGTCCAGGTAGCCGCTGGTGATATCCACCACCAGGTCGATCCCGGCGTCCCCGGACGAGAAAAAGACGGCCATCAGGATCGCCACCGGCGCATAAAAGGTGAGATAGCTCCCGCTCTCGAAGCCCGGCAGGTTCGTCAGCGCCGCAAAGGCCGCGCTGTTGATCACGAAAAAGAAGGCGGGCATGAACAGGGAGGAGATCAGGGCCGCGGTAGGCCGCATCGACTGCTTGAGGCCGCGCACGAAGAGATAGCCGGTTTCCACCAGGAGTCCCCTCATCGCCACCCCTCTACAAAGGGGTCCCGCCCGGTCACCAGCGCGGTATCGTCCTCCAGGATGGAACGGCCCACCAGCCGCACGAATACATCCTCCAGGGTCGGCTGCGCGATACTGAGGGCCACCGGTGCGGCCCCGAGGTCGCTGAGTCGCTGGATCAGGCGGGGCAGCATCGCCCCGGCCCGGGAGTGCGTCAGCCGTATCTGGTGGTCCTGGACGCTGAGGGCCGCCTCCGGCTCCAGCAGTTCGCGGATGCTTCCGGATACCTTCTCCAGCCCGGTTTCAGGCGCGAACTGGAGGGTGACCAGATCGCCTCCCAGCCCGGCCTTCAGGTCGGCGGGGGTTCCCTGCCTGACAATCTGGCCGTGGTCGATGATCGCCAGGGTGCGGCACAGTGCGTCGGCCTCTTCCATGTAGTGGGTGGTCAGGAAAATGGTGGTTCCCTCCCGGTTGAATTCCCTTAACGCATCCCAGAGGGTGCGCCGCGCCCGGGGATCCAGCCCCTGGGTCGGCTCGTCCAGAAAGAGAATTCGGGGGCGGTGCATCAGCGTCCCGGCCAGGTCCAGCCGCCGCCGCATCCCGCCCGAATACTGATTCACCCAGCGGTGCGCCACCTGGCTCAGGCCCACCAGTTCGAGGAGTTCTCCCGCCCGGGCGCGGGCTTGGCGCGGAGACAGGCCGTACAGCACCCCCAGAAGCTGGAGGTTCTCATACCCGCTGGCAAGGTTGTCCAGACTGATCTCCTGCATGGCAAACCCGATGGTACGGCGCACATCCTGGGGCCGGCGCTCGATATCGAAGCCGGCCACCCGGACGCTACCGCTCGTGGGACGTAGCAGGGTCGCCAGAATCCGCATCGTGGTCGTCTTCCCCGCGCCGTTGGGGCCGAGAAACCCGAAGAAATCGCCTCCCGCCACTGTAAAGGAGATATCCTCGACTGCGGAAGCGCTTCCGTATCGCTTCACCAGATGTTCTACGCCGATGATGGGTGCTGACATTCCGAATCCTTCTCCGCTGCCCCGGAGGAATCGCGAGGGCGGAATCGAACAATAATGCTATGATTTTACCTCCAACCCCGGCGGCTGTCAACCGCCCCTGTCGCTTCAAGGAGAAATCCGATGACGCAAAGCCCGCCTGTGGCCGCCCCCGGCGCTGGATCGATACCCATATGCCCCTCACCGTCTTCTCCGAGAACGGAACGCCGCGGGTGAATCTGGCCGGGGATCTGCTGGCCGTGCTGGACGGCGCTCAGGCCGACCTGCGCTTTGTGGTGAGCCCCTATCTGGGGCCTGAGATGGATGCGATGATCGCCGGGCCGGAAGGGGTGGAAGCCGCCAGCCAGTTCATCCACCGCACGGTATGCGCGGTGCCGGGCCGCCTCTACGGGGCCTGTATGGTGAATCCGCATTTCCTCGATGCTTCCCTGAAGACCATGGATCGCTGCTTCGGCGAATGGGGTTTTGTCCTGCTGGGGGAGATGCTTCAGTACATCATGCACTACCGGATGGACAGCGCGCCGGTGCGGCGTCTGGTGGAGCAGGCCGCGGCCTTCGATGCGCCGGTGCAGGTGCATATCTCCACCTCCAACCGCGCCCAGGGGCGTTTCGCCTCCGGCGTGGAGGAGCTGGAAGACTTTCTGAATCTGGCGGAGCGCGTTCCCGAAGCCCGCTACCTGCTGGCCCATCTGGTCGGATCGCCCAAAGACGACCCGCCGGTGATCGCGACCTATCTGGATATCATCGAGAAACGCCTGGGCGGGTGGCCGGAGAACTTCTGGGCGGAGATCATCCGCTTCCATTCGCCCGGGGTGCCCGTGGCCCTGGCCCGGATCCCCCACGAGAAGCTGAGGGCGGGCACGGACTGGTGCGCCTAGCCGGGGCCTCCCTTTCTTCCCTACGGCATCGTCTACGGGGTGAGCGACCCCACTCAAAACCCTTACCCGCCCGGCATCGCGGCGATGGCGGACTTTTTACGACAGAAAGGGGTTTCGGGGGTAAGCGTGGAGGCTATCGCCTGGGAGAATGCAGCGCGGTTGCTGAAAATTGCCATTTGACCGCGCTATAGCTCTAAAAAGAACGTCCTCGCCCTCGGCGTCAGCTATGACCCGAGGGTGATATTGACAGCAACCCATATTCCACGATTTTACGCCGTAAAATACTGTGGGGATACTCGCATGCCAACCGTACATCATCAATCCACGACACTCTGGAGCCGGGCTACCTCTACCCCGCCGCTTCTGTGGGCAGCGTTTCGTCGTCGATGACTCCGCCCAGTTCGCTGGCCTGAAACGAGCGGGTTTTTTCCATCTCTGCGGCGGATTCCTTTCCCTCGTCAAGCACGGTCATGTAGCGGTGGAGCAGTTCCGACATCTCGCGGGACAGGTCGGCGCGGCGGCGCTGGAGCGTCTGGATGACGACTTCCAGTTGCCGCACATCGGCGCGGGCGGCGTTCAGCATCTCCTCGGCTTGCTTGCGGGCATCGGCCAGCAGCGCCTCTGACTGCTCGCGGGCTTCCTGAAGGTGTCGCTCCGACTGCTGCCGGGCCTCTTCGATGGCGGCTTCGCGGGCGGAGAAGGCCTGGGATTTGATATCGTCGGCGGCTTTCTGGGCGGTGATCAGGGTATTCACCACCGTCTGCTCCATTTCGCGCAGGCGGTCCACTTCCTGCGCCGTCTTTCGGAGGCGCTCCGCCTCGAATTGAAGCGAATCGACCTCCTGCCTGAGCGCCTTCTGTTCGGATTCCACGCTTTGCAGGTATTTCCGGATATCGTCCAGGAACTGGTCCACCTCGGGGGTATCGTAGCCTTTCCGCACCTGCGGAAACTTCAATGTGCCTTCCAGCACCTCTCTTACAACGGATCTCATGCCATGTCTCCTTCTCGAAAACCCGCGAATCACCAGGCGCGTCACCCGGGGATAGGTTTCATTCATCGGCAGGTCCTCACGCTGCCGCAAACCGGCTGGCGGCGCAGCATTCAGGCGCGTTCCTTTTCCAGCCGCCGCAAAAACCGCTCCATCCGATGGAGTGCTTCCTCGATATCGGCGATGGAGGAGGCGTAAGCGCAACGCACGTGCCCTTCGCCGCATTCCCCGAAAGCGTCTCCCGGAACCACGGCCACCTTCTCCTCGAACAGAAGGCGCGAGGAGAACTCCTCTGAGGAAAGGCCCGACCGGCGAATCGAGGGGAAGGCATAGAACGCCCCTTTCGGCATGAAGCATTCCAGCCCGATATCGTTCAGGCCCTTTACGATAAAGCGGCGGCGGTTGTCGTATTCGGCCACCATCTCGCGCATGGGGGCATCCCCGTTTTTTAAGGCCTCGATAGCGCCCATCTGGGCCGCAATCGGGGCGCAGAGCATCGTATACTGGTGAATCTTCATCATGGCCTCGATGACCTGCGGATTGGAGGCCGCATACCCCAGCCGCCAGCCGGTCATCGCATAGGCTTTGGAAAAGCCGTTCAGGAGGATGATGCGGTCTTTCATGCCCGGCAGGGCGGCGAAACAGGTGTGCTCGCCCTCATAGGTGAGGTTGGCGTAGATTTCATCGGAAATCATGTAGAGGTCGTGCTTGCGGGCGACCTCTACAATCTCCAGGCAGTCCGGGCAGGGCAAAACGGCACCGGTCGGGTTGGACGGGTAGCTGAGCAGGATGGCCTTCGTGCGGGGCGTGACAGCGGCCTCGATATCGCGGGCCGTCACCCGGAAATCCCGCGAGACATCGGATCCGACCGCCACCGGCGTTCCCCCCGCAAAAGAGACGCACGGCTTGTAGGACACATAGCAGGGTTCCACCACAATGATCTCATCGCCCGGATTGATGATGGCTCTGAGGGCCAGGTCCAGCCCCTCGCTGACGCCCACTGTCACCAGCACGGCATCCCGGGGCGAATAGGAAACACCGTAGGCGGCCTCCAGGTATTCGGAGATGGCCTCCCGCAGTTGGAGAAGGCCGTAGTTGGAGGTGTAGTTGGTGTAGCCCTTCTCGACGCTCCAGATGCAAGCTTCCCGGATATGCCAGGGGGTCACGAAATCCGGCTCGCCCACCCCCAGGGAGATGACCCCTTCCATCTGGGAAACGACATCGAAGAATTTACGGATCCCGGAGGCCGGGACTTCCTGAACCAGCTTGGAAATCGCCTTCATGAATAATGATCACCTTTTCTCAGGGCGCAACCGGTAGGCGGTGGCTTTCCTCTTTATCGGAGAAGATATCGGTATCCTCTTTGTATTTTTTGAGTAGGAAATTGGTCTTGGTGGACTGCACCCGGTCGATGGTCGCCAGCTTTTCGGAGACGAACTGGGCCACCTCCCGGATGTGCCGCCCCTCCACCGAAACCCGCAGATCGTGGTCTCCAGAAACCAGATAAACGCTGTGTACCTCCGGGTAGCGGTAGATGCGCTCCGCCACATCATCGAAGCCCACTCCGCGGGCGGGCGTCACCTTCACATCGATAAAAGCGAACACGCGCTCCACCCCGGCCTTTTCCCAGTCGATCACCGTTTTGTACCGGCGGATCACCCCTCGCTCCTCCAGGGATGCGATAATCCCGACGGCTTCGCTCTCCTCAAGCCCCACCATGGCGGCGATATGGGCGGGCGTCGCCCGCGCGTCTTTTTCCAGTATTTTTAAGGTAGCAATCTGTTTATCCATAGGTTCCTCCCTCCATTTCTGACTGAATGCCTTTCTTCCGGGTTCAACCGGAGCGTCTTGACGGCCAGCCGCAAAATTCTCTTGACACGCCGTTCCATATTTGATAGAATAGACAAAAATGGCACACTGGCCGATTGTTATGCTTGCCTGTCCTTATTGGCCGCCTAACGAGCATGGCATCCAGGACGGAGCGCCCCCTCGACAAAAAGGAGGATCCGATGCGACCCAAAGGTTTTACGCTGATCGAATTGCTTGTCGTTATTGCGATTATCGCAATCCTGGCGGCGATTCTCTTTCCCGTCTTCGCCCAGGCCCGCGAAAAGGCGAGGGCCATCTCTTGCATGTCCAATGTCAAACAACTCGGTAATGCCGTGATGATGTACGTCCAGGATTATGACGAGATGTATCCTCTCTACCGCGCCAACTGGGCCGACAACGACGAATCGTGGTGGCTGAACCTCCTGCTGCCCTATATCAAAAACCAGGGCGTCTATCAGTGTACCTCGCTGAGCCATAAGCGGCTCTGGATCTGGGGCGGCTATGGGGCGAACACCCATGTCATCAATGTGCCCCCTGTCAGCCTCGCCAAGCTCGCCCGTCCTGCGGAAACGATCATGTTCGGGGATTCCATGCGGGCGGAGACCGGCTGTCTGGCCCCCGACTCGGTTCCCGGAGGCTGGCCGCAGCTTCACTGCCCCCTGCCGGGCCACAACCAGGAATGCCCGCCGATCATCGAAAGCGACGGCTACAACACCTACGGCATCGGCAATCGCCACCAGGCCGGGGCTAACATCGCCTTCGCCGACGGCCACTGCAAATGGATGCGCCGCGACGCCTTGATCCAGGGGCCTCAGGAACAGGGAAAGGAACTCTGGGGCCATTTCGGAACGTAATCTATCTGGCAGAGGGGCGCAGTCGCGCTCCTCTACCGCTCAATCCCTGAATTTATACCCCACATTCCTCACGGTTTCGATGAGGTTCTCGCAGGAAGGGCCGAGTTTGGCCCGGAGGCGGCGGATGTGGACATCCACCGTGCGGGTTCCGCCGTAGTAATCGTAGCCCCAGACGCGGCTGAGCAGGGAATCCCGGGTAAAGACCCGACCCCGATGGGTCGCCAGGAAGCGGAGCAGTTCGTACTCCTTGAAGGTCATCTCCACCGTTTCCCCATCCACCGTCACCTCGTAATTGGCCGGATCGATCAGGAGAGGGCCAATTTTCAAAAGCTGCTCCGAGTCGATGCGGCTCTGCTTCCACAGGTTCATCTTCACTCTCAGCCGCACTTCCGCCATCTTGAGGGGCCGAATCAAAAAATCGTCCATCCCGCAGGCGGCGTCCAGAGCGGCAACGGATCCCTCGCCGGAAAGGACGAGAATCGGGATATCCTTGCGCTCATAGGCGGCGGCCAGGTCCTGGCGGAGCCGGCGGACGGCTTCCGGGTCGCCGACCGGGTCGAAGAGGATGAGTTCGGGAGCCATGCGAGTGAAGTGGTCGCCGAACTCCCCTTCGTCCGGCAGAGTCATTCTGACCTCATAGCCTTCCCGGATCAGCGATTCGCGCAGCAGCGCCGCCTCTTTCCGGTCCCGACTGATGATAAGCAACCGCGGCATAACTCGGCCCCTAAAGGATAGACAGGTACTCCCGCGTCTCGAAGCCGGTCACTTCCGACCGGAACCGGTTCCACTCGATCCTCTTGCTTTCGATAAGCTGCCGGTGAAGCGGCTCGCCCAGGGTCTTTTTCAACAGATCGCTCTCCCGGGCACAGCGAATCGCCTCCCGCATATCCTCCGGCAGAGAGCCGATCCCGGCGGCCTGCCGTTCCTCTTCGCTCATTTCGAAGACATTGCGGGCCGTCGGCTCGCAGAGCGGATATTTACCCCGGATCCCCTCCAGCCCGGCGGCCAGAATGGCCGCGAAGGTCAGATAGGGATTGCAGGCCGGGTCCGGGGCACGGTATTCGATGCGGGTGCTGTCCTCCCGACCGGGCCTGTGAGCCGGAACGCGCAGGAGATCGGATCGGTTCTGCATCGCCCAGGTCAGGAAGACGGGCGCTTCGAACCCGGGTACCAGCCGTTTATAGGAATTGATCCACTGGTTGGTCACCAAGGTGATTTCCGGCGCGTGGCGCAGCAGCCCGGCCATAAAGCCCCGCGCCGCCGGAGAGAGACGACCGGGATCGCGAGTATCGTAAAAGGCGTTCCTCCGTCCTTTGAACAGCGAAAGATGGACATGCATGCCGCTGCCGTTCCGGTGCGCCAGCGGCTTGGGCATGAAGGTGGCATAGACCCCGTATTTTTGGGCGATTTCCTTCACCACCAGCCGGTAGGTCATCACATTATCGGCCATCGTCAGGGCGTCCGTATAGCGGAGGTCGATCTCGTGCTGGCTGGGGGCCATCTCGTGGTGGCTGTATTCCACATCGATGCCCATGGCCTCCAGGGTCAGGATGGTGTCCCGGCGCAGGTCAGTCGCCATATCCAGAGGGGTCAGATCGAAATACCCTCCCTGATCGATGCTTTCCGGCGACTGCGCGTTTTTGAAGTAGAAAAATTCCAGCTCTGGTCCCACGTAAAAGGTGTATCCCAGCTCCGAGGCGCTTCGGATGGCTTTTTTCAGGACCAGGCGCGGGTCTCCCTCGAAGGGCGTGCCGTCCGGCAGGAGAATATCGCAAAAGAGCCTGGCTACCGCTCCTTCCTCCTGTGGCCGCCAGGGGAGTATCCGGAAGGTGTTCGGATCCGGCATGGCGATCATATCGCTCTCATCGCGAGGCAGGAAGCCCTGGATGGCGGAGCCGTCGAACCACACCCCGTTTTCCAGCGCCTCCTCCAGTTGGGAGACCGGGATCGCAAAACTCTTCAAAAAACCCAGAATATCGGTAAACCAGAGCCGCAGAAAGCGGACGCAGTGGTCTTTCGCCATCTTCAGCACATAGTCGCGGTCATCGCCGGGCATAGCTCCATCCTTTATCGCTTGACTTTGTGGTTTTCTGTCGGTGCTTCATTATACCGCAAAGGACTGTCCCGCGCAAGGGGCCTGCCGGGTTCAGAAAATCGCCCCTTATGCCGATAATATCGAGGATCAGTATTGTTTTGACGAGAGCTGCCATGCGTATCCTCTATGGCCCGACCGACCCTCGAAACCAGACGGATGGATTCATTCTCCAGGCGATCCGCCGCGACCACCGGATCGCGACTTTCGGGGAAGAGCAGGCCGACATTATTTATACCTATGCTAAGGGATCGTTCACGGAAATTTTGGGGCGGCTCGTTTCCGGTCAGGAGCCGGAGATCGTTCTTTTCTGCGAGCCGGAGGAAAGAGCCATTCCCACCGGGCTGGAAAAATGCCCCTTTATGCTGGGAGCCGTCGTTTGCGACTGGCGCAGCCGATTTTCCGTTCTGAGAGAGATCGCCGGCTATTTCGATTTTCTGATACTGCCCGAGGAGGGCATGGAGGCGCTGAAGCGGGCAGGGGATACCCCTCTTCTTCTGTCAAAGGGAATCCCGGAGCCTCCCGCAATTCATGAGGCGGCCCTGCTCGATTGCCTTCAGGAAGTGTACATTCGGCTGCAAGGCGCATTCCAGCCTGCCCGCCGTATTATCTGCGCCAGCAGCGAGGCGGAGCGAAGGCGCATACGAGCGAGCCAGGCCCTCGCCGTTCCCGATCCGGCCCGTTTCCTGGCAGCCGAAAAAGAACTTCGGGCGGCGCAGGCAGTGGCTCCGCATCATGCCCTCCTCCAAAACAATCTGGGTGTCCTTTATGCGGCTTACGCCGCGGCTTCCTCCGAATCACAGCGCAGAGAACGGTTTTTCGATGAGGCCGTGCGCCAACTGGAAGCGGCCCGGAATCGCGACTCCGGCTATGGGACAGCCGAAGCGAACCGCGCCCGGGTGCTTGTCGAAATGTCTCTCTTCGGTGAAGCGGCACAGTCCTTGCGCCGGGCGATCCGACTGCTGAGGCAGGGCACTCCGGAGCCGTTCTCCGAATCGCTTTATTTCCCCCCGGACGATCCGGGTTTCCGGCAAGCCTTCGAAGAAGCGGCTGTCCGCTTCGCCGACCAGCCGGAAGCCTTCGACAGTCAGGTTCGCTCGCTTCTCATCCAACGATTGGAGGCCCTCGACAACGCTATGACAGCCCATCAAGCAGCGCCGCCGGGAATTTCGCCTGTGACCGGGGAACGTCCTGTGGTGGAAGGTATGCGCGAAATCAATTTCCTCTACCGGCCCGCCGTTTCATGGGAAGAATCCGATTGGCAGGCGGTCCTGCGCGTCTACACCGGCCTCTTTACCGCCCGGGAGCCGGTCGCCCTGATGATCGATCCGCACCGGGGCGGCTCATATTCCGAGGAAAAGCTGGCTTCCATCGCCGGAGATATTCAAACGTTTTTGATCGAGTCGGGCCTTTCCCCGCTTGAGGTGGCCGATATTCTCTTGCCGGACGAGGAGACGGCCCGCGCTTTCGCGCAGCAAATCGAGGCTGGCTGCCGGGCGAGAGTCTCCGTGCGCCGGGAGCAGGCAGTCTCCGATAGCCCTCTGCCCTTACTGCAACACGATTCCGAGGAAGAACTTGCCCGGCTGTGGCGTCGCTTTTTCCTGGAAATCAGCAGCCTCGATCAGCAGCGGTCGCCCCGAAGAAAATATGCTCTGGCCCCTTTGTCCGGATATAACGAATTTCTTTCCCTCGATGCCGACGCTTTCAGCCGCTGCCGAAAAGTTCTGGATGTCCGCTGCGGCGCAGGCGCTTTCCTGGCGACGCTGGCTAAGCGAAACATCATCGCGGAAGGTATCGAAGCCGACCCGGAAATAGCCGCATTCTGCCGTTCCAGGAGATTTCAGGTGTTTGACAGCTTGCAGGCCGCCTCCGGCCCTTATGATGGTATCTACGCGGCGTATATCCTGGAGCGCATGCCCGGAGAAGAGGCCGTAAGGTGTCTAGAAGAGTGCGCCCGGCTCCTTGCCCCAGGCGGAATCCTGCTGGTCCGCACGGTCAAATATGACGCCCGGGACGAGTCTTTCTGGCTTGACTACAGCCATGTCCGCCCCTATCCTTTCCCCCTCCTCAATCGCATTTTCGAAGACCTGGGTTTGGTAATCGTTTTCAGCGCGGCAGGTGACGGAGACAGCCGCATCATCGGTCGAAAATCCTGAAATGGTCGAATTCAAGAACACCCATCGGGCTGCCCCGTAAAGCGAGCATCTTCACCTTAATAACTCCCTGTCGATTCGCTATATCGCATTCAAAAACCAGTAATTTTACTAGGTCTTGTCATTGACAGGCCTATGGCAGCCAGGTATAATTAAGTGTAAATCCTAAAAATGACTTTATTTTCCAGATATGCTACCGATTAGATATCGCATCGGTAATCCCGATGGAGAAGGATAGTGTGAAGACGCGCTTTCCGGGAAAGGAGATATCTATGATTGAATCCCGCAGCCCGATACACTGGCTGGCTTTAATGGTTGTAGTGGTGTCCCTGGCTGCGACGGCGGCAAGCGCCCGTACTGCTGTAGAGTTCGGAGACCTCAGCAAAAACAGCCAGGGTGAGGCTAATGCGGTTGCCAACCCCGATTGGATCATCGGTTTCAGCTTTACCGTGAACCAAGATATCGACGTCACACATCTTGGCTTTTCTGACTATGGCAAGGACGGCCTGCTTTCCCCCCATGACGTCGGGATCTTCCGAAAAGACGGGAACACCTGGCTGACAGATGTGCAGGCGCAGGTGGGGTCCGGGGATGCGCTTGAGGGCAACTTTCGCTTCACATCGCTTGTCACCTCCGTCAAGCTGCTGACCGGCGTGCAATACCGCATCAGCGCGACCTCGGGACTGGATAAATATACCTGGAATCCCCTGGATTTCAACCCCGATCCGGCTATCAATTTCGGGGGAGCCGCAAGTTTGTTCAGCCCGGCCCTGACATCTCCTACCTTTGCGGATGCTGCCGTTGTCGGACTTTTCGGCCCCAACTTCAAATTTCGCTCCACGGATGATACTCCGCCCCTCAACCCTGTGCCTGAGCCCTCCTCCCTGGCTGCCCTGGGCATGGGCATCACCGGTCTGCTTTCAGCCTGGCGACGGAGGAAATAGAACGTTCCCCATGGGAAGCCGCTTTGCCGCAAAGGCAGGGCGGCTTTTTTTGTAGGGGCATTAGACAACCTCGCCCAATCGAGGTATAATGTTTTGAAACGTCTTTCTCTTCGAGGTGATCCGATTGGAAAAACTGTGGGCACCCTGGCGGATGGCCTATATCGAGATCGAGGCTCCGGCAGGATGCATCTTCTGCGACAAACCGGCCCAGGACAGGGATGAAGAGAATCTGATTCTCTACCGGGGAAGCGAAGCCTGTGTGTTCCTGAACCTCTTCCCCTACAACAACGGGCATCTGATGGTGGTCCCTTATCAGCACATCGCTTCCCTTTCCGAACTGAGCGGCTCCGAGCGGCTCGAAATGATGGATCTGTCGGCCCGATGCACGGAATGGCTGAAAACGGCCTTTCACCCGGACGGGTTCAATGTGGGCATCAACCTGGGGCGCGTGGCAGGGGCCGGCATAGCCGACCATCTGCACATCCATGTGGTTCCCCGGTGGAACGGCGACACCAATTTCATGCCTGTCCTGGGCGACGCCAAAGTGCTGCCGGACAGCCTGCAAAACACTTTGAGAAAGCTCAGGGCAGTGGTGGACGATCAATAACGGAGCACGCGATGAGCGATTTATCTATAGAGGAACGGCTTGGCCTGGTGCGCCAGGAGGCTCTGATCTGTCCGCACTGCCCCCTGGCTCAGACCCGAACCCATGTGGTTTTCGGCGACGGCAATCCGAACACCCCTCTGGTACTCGTGGGGGAAGGCCCGGGCGAGAACGAAGACGAAACCGGAGTGCCCTTCGTCGGGCGGGCGGGAGTGCTGCTCGAACAGGCGCTGAAAGAAAACGGCATCACCCGTAAGCACATCTATATCACCAATGTAGTCAAATGCCGGGCCTATACCATCGAAAACGGCAGGGCGAAAAACCGCCCGCCCCATATTTCCGAGGTGGAAGCCTGCCGCCCCTGGCTGGAGCAGCAGCTTCAGATCATCCAGCCTCTGGTGATTCTCTGCATCGGAGCGCCCTCGGCCAACGCCCTCATCCACAAGAATTTCAAAATGACCCGCGAGCGCGGCCAGTGGTTCGAGAACACCGCCTGCGCGCCCTGGGCCATGGCGACCCTCCACCCGGCCTATATCCTGCGCCAGGAGGGTGAAGCCTACGAACAGGCTCGCCGTTGCCTGATCAAGGACATCGACTCTGCTCGCCGCAAAGTCATCGAGGCCCGGAAGCAGCAAAAGACGACGTTGTTTTAGTATGGATAGCTGTGTGGTCGGGTTAGTGTTCCGATTATTGCGGTAACTGCTGCAAAAACTCCTCCGTCGATCCGGCCTTTAATGCCAGCCGGAAAAGCTGCTTCAGAAGTGCAATGTCTTCGATGCCGTTGAGACGAAGGGCAATGGTCTCGGTCACATCCTCAAAGCGGCTTCCCAACGCTTCCACAATGCTCTCGCGGGCACCCTATATTAATCCAAGTTGCTACCTACCCGAATTGCGACCTATGCGGGGTAGGGGCGCGATGCATCGCGCCCCATCGCGATCCAGATCAGGGTGACTGTCCCGCCGGGGCGGGATTCGGGACTTGGGGAGACCGTTACCTAACCCCCCGGCCCCCTTCCCGAAACGGGAAGGGGGAGGGGATGATGCCGTCAATGACCGCACCCTCTGTCCCCCTCTCCCCGCTTCGGGGAGAGGGGTTAGGGGAGAGAGGTCACCCGGGTCAGGGGAGAGAGGTCACCCCTCCCCCAGGAGCGGAGGATGTTTCCCCTTCTCTGGATCGCTATGGGGCGCGAACAATCGCGCCCCTACCGCGGCAAACAGGACTGACCCCGGGTTAGATGGCAACTTGAGTTATATTATTCCTTGCTCGATACCCTGCTCAATGTCTTTTCGGATGTCTACGCACTCAATGATTGTGATATACGGTATTTTCTTGCTCCTTTCGTACTGCGGTAGCTCCTGCCAAAATCGCTCTTCGGCTTTGAGGTGTATCATCACTACTGTCGCAAAGAGACTCTCGCTGGATTCCAGCCAATCCCAGTCCTGACGGTAATCCAGCAGCTTGATGATGGGGAATCTGAGTTCTATCCGGCAGCCGCACAGTTCGTAGCCAAACGTATGGGGCCGCCATTCCGGCTGTTCGTCTGTCAGAATGGCCATGCTGATTGCTTGCCTCTCGTACCTCTCGTAGGGCCAGTAGTGATAGATGAACATGCGCTGTGCGAAATTCTCCTCCTCCTGCCCCTGCGCCTCGATATGCGCCAGCACCCAGGCTTCCTCGCCGTTCTTCAGCCAGACCTTCACCAGCTTGTCGGCTGAACGACGGTCTACCACCGCCCCGTACGATACGCTCTGAAGTTCCTTGTCCAGGAATTGATAGCCTTTTGCCCAATCAACAGCCGCATCCACTCCGGGAAAAAAGAAGGCGATAAATTCCCTGAAGTAGCGTTCAAAAGATTATTTTCAGGGGGCATCGTAATTCGAGACATGGGCCTTCACCCGGCAGCCTCCGTTTAGAAATGCAACAGGGGAAATCTCATATTCTCAGGCCGGCGGCTCTTGTTGACTTTTCGCTTCCTTTTTGCGTATGGTATTAGAGTCATGGACACTACCGCCCGGACAGCGCCCGAAACGCTCGAAATGCAACAGGAAGCGTATGTGCGGAAGCACTATCGCTACAATTTCGCCTCATGCCTGATCGATGGGTTCGGGTGGCCTCTGGGCAGCAGCTTCATCTCTGCATCCACCATACTGCCCCTGATGGTGCTGCATCTTACCCCTTCGAAGTTCTGGGTGGGGCTGATCGCCGCCATCGGGAGCGCGGGCTTCTTCCTGCCCGGCATCTTCATCGCCCACTATATCGAACGGCTGCCGATCCTTCGAAAGTTCGTTCTGTGGGTGGCCCTTCTGGAACGACTGCCTATCCTCCTGATGGGGCCATTGATTCTCCTCCTGGCCCGTCAGCCTGTCCTCTTGCTTATCGCCTTCTTCGTCTGCTGGACATGGCATTCTGTGTCGATGGGATTCAACAGCCCGTCCTATTTCGGCCTGATCAGCAAGGTCATTCCCCACGACCGGCGCGGGCGGCTCTACGGCGTCTCCGGTGCGGTCGGCGGGCTGCTGGGCATCGCAGGAGCGGCCATCACGGAAAACATCCTCGACCGCTACGATTTCCCGGCAGGCTTCGCCCTCTGCTTCGGGATCGCTTTCGTCATTTTGACCGTCAGCGTTATCCCTCTGGGCTATGTGCGCGAACCGTACGCCACGGCCACCCGTGAAAAACAGACTTTGAAGGAATACCTGCGCCTGATGCCGGGCCTTCTGAAAAGCCACCCCGATTTCACGCGCTATCTGGTCAGCCAGCTTCTCTATGCGATGGCAGGAATCTCCCCGGCTGCCTTTTTTACCACGTTCGCCAAAGAACACCTGGGCGCTTCCAATCAGGAGGTAGCCCGCTTCACGGCGGTGATCATGGCGACCGGCATCATCGCCAACCCGTTCTGGGGCTATATGGGCGACCGCCGGGGGAACCGTCGCGTGGTGTTGATCGGCTCCCTATGCAGCCTGACCGCCCCTCTCCTGGCGATGGTCACACCCTCTGTGGAGATATTTTATCTGGTCTTTGTCCTCAGTTCCGCCGGGATGTCCGGAGCCGGGCTGGGCCACTTCAACCTGGTCATGGAATTCGCCCCTCCCCGGGAGGTCGCCACCTTTATCGCCCTCAGTTCCCTTTCGGTGGCCCCCATCCGTTTTATCATGCCCCTTGTCGGCGGAGAACTGGTCGACCGGGCGGGTTACCTGCCCATCTTTATCTTTTCCGCCATCGCCTGCCTGGCTGCCACAGTCCTCCTCCTGCGCGTCCGCGAACCCCGCGCAAGCGCCGGATAACCTGCGGCTTCCTTCAGGCTTTGCAAATCGTCCTCGTTTGTGCTATACTGGTTGCGAAACTCTTTCTCGAAAGTCGCGTCCTATACTTAGGCGGCCTTCATTATTATGCGTTGTCCGAAATGCCATTCCGATATCGAATCTCCTGCCTGGCGCTTCTGCGACCGGTGCGGGGAACCGCTGAGCGCTCTGGGCATCGAATGCGATACTCCGCTGGCCTTTTCCGGCGGCGGCATCGAAACCCGGCCCATCCCGGTCGCCAATACCGGCGGCGGCTTGCTCTCGGTTCTGGTCACGACCAATCGCGACTGGCTTCAGGCGGCCCCTCAGCGGTTCCTGCTGGGGCCGTCGCAGACCCAGGCCGTCACGGTCACGGCCCAGTTTCAGGGGATCGCCCCCGGCACAGGCAGTGGGGGCAAAATCGTCGTTTCCGCGGGCGACCCGGACGCCCCGCCCGTCGTTCGCACGCTCGATATCTCTGTCGACTCTCAACCGGCGTGAAGCCTGACCTATGATCTCTACGACCTCCAAAACGCGATGCCCGTTCTGCCGGTGGAAAGCCATCGGCCCGGAAAGCCGCTTCTGCCCTCACTGCGGCAAACCCATCGGAGAGAACGTCCCGCGCCTGGAGCCGTTCGTGGAGGACGAGCGGTATCACTGCCCCGAGTGCAGGCTGCTCAACCGGCCCCGCGCTCGCCGCTGCGAAGGATGCGGACTCCGGCTCCAGATATGCCCGCGCTGCGCCGCCCTGAATCCCCTTCTCGCCTGCCAGTGCCGATTCGATAAGGAGGCCCTGACAGCCGCCCCTTATTCCGCCCACTATACAGCCTTCCGCGCCAATCCCTCCCGCACCGGAGCCACACCCGAGGCCGTGGAGCCGCCTTTCAACCTCCTCTGGCGCTACCCGGAAACCGTTCCGCCCCTCGATGAAAAGGTGGAATGGACTTCTCCCGCAGCAGCCTATGGCATGATCTATCTGGGAGGAACCGACCGTCACCTGTGGGCTTTCGACGGGGAGACCGGAGAGCGGCTCTGGCGCGTCCCGATGGACGAACGGCCTTATACGATAGCCGCGGCCCCTGCGGTAGCGGATTTCACGGTCTACCTGGCAACCCTTTCGGGCAGGCTCTATGCCGCCCACGCCGCCACCGGGGAACCCCTGTGGGATTGCCCGCTGCCCGAACCGGCCACATCCGGCCCAGCCGTGGCCGGGGAGAAAATTCTGGTGGCCTTTACCGGCCTCTCGAAAGGCGGCGTGGCGGCTGTAGACCGATCCCGAGCAGGCGCTGCCCTGTGGCAGTGCGATCTGCCTGCCGAAGTGATGTCTTCTCCGGCGGCGCTGGGCGATCTTGTCTTTGTCGGCTGCCGGGATCAGCATATCTACGCCCTGGATATAAGCACAGGCGCGATTCGATGGCGCTATCAGACCGGAGGGCCGGTCAATGCGACCCCGGCGGCAGCCGACGGCGCGGTATATGTCGGGTCGCGGGATTTCAAAGTCTACGCCCTCGACGCCACGAGCGGGCAGCGTCTCTGGGAAGCCTCCACCGAGTTTTATGTGGACGCCTCCCCAGCCGTCGCCAACGGCATCGTCTATATCGGCTCGGACGACGACCGGATTTACGCCTTCAGCGCGAGAACGGGCGGGGAGGTGGGCCGCTGCTCCACCCGGCAGCCCGTGCGTTCCTCTCCGGCGATATCGGGCGGGGTTGTCCATGTCGGCTCCAACGACGGCGGCCTCTATGCCATGCACCCGGCTAGCGGAAGGCTTCTGGCCGAACCCTATGAAACCGGCAGCGCCGTCCTCTCTTCTCCGGCAGTCGCGGACAGCGCCGTCTATTTTACGTCAAGCAACGGGGTTATCTATGCGTTAAAGGGGCAGGTGAAAGAATAGTGCCTATCAAACGACTCGGTTTTTGTGTGATCCTGATTTGCCTTGCTTCAGCGGCCTTTGCCAGCGGGAATACCTCCGAGTACGGCCCGATCCTGGAGGCGATGGCGGCCAGCGGGGACGGGCCGAAGGAAATCGCGGTGGTGGTGGATAAATCGGGCAGCATGGGGGAATCGCTTCAGGCGGCCAAAGACCTGGTGGCCGCCCTTATCCGCAAAGTGATTCGCCCCGGGGATCGATTCTCCCTCATCAATTTCGACAGCCGCCCGGAGACGGTGATCGAGCGGGAGGAAGTGACCGATGCCAACAAGGAGGATCTGGTCAGCCGTTTGCCGATGACCTGGAGTACCCAGCGGGGCACGAACATCCGGTGGGCGCATCACGAAGCCCTGAAGCTGCTGGACAGGTCCCAGGCCCCGGGAGCGAAATTTCTGATCCTGATTACGGACGGCTACAATGACGCGCCCGCCCAGGACGACCTGGACTATGCCACCTACCGGCTCTACTGCGATGACCGGAACCCCCAGGCTCTACCCGATACGCCTGAAAGCAAGGATTACCGCCGCCTGCTGGAGAAGATGGGCCGCGCCCGGAACTTCCATACCATGGGCATCGGCGTGGAAATCCGGCAAAACGAGCCCCAATTGATCCCGGTGACCGGCAAATCGGAAGCCTCCGGCCTGGAGCGCGTGCAGCCCGCCCTGGATGAAGCCCGGGTAAAAATCGAGGAAGTGACCGGCCAACCGGCCCCTCCTCCCGCACAGGAGAAGCATTCCGCGCCGTGGGCTATGATTGCTCTAGCCGCTGTCGTTGCGCTTGCTCTGTTGATCGCCCTGCTCCTGAAAGCATTGACGGCTCCGGTCTGGATTCGGATGGCCCAGATCTCTCCCCAGGACAAAGGCAATGTGCGCTTTTATATCCTGCGACCCGGCGGGACTATCGAAATCGGAGGGGCCTCTCAGGAATCGCAGCATGCTTTCCCCCTGCCGGGAGTGGCGGCTATAGCCGCCACGGTGAAGCGGGCCATGAAAGGATTCACATTCGTTCCGGAAAGCGGAGTATCGGCCTATATCAACGGGGAGGCGGTCGCCGGGGCGGCCCCGGTTCGCATCGACGACAGCATCCGGGTGGTGGTTTCCACCCCGCAGGGCGAGCAGTCTTTCACTCTGAGCTTCCAGCAGACGACCAGAGAAGCGATGGCCGAATCGGGCGGGTCGAAGGGATTCGATTTCACAAGGGGGTTATGAGCAATGGCGACGGCAGATGCAAGACGCTGTGCCCTGTTGAGGTTGGCTGGAGCGTTCTTCGGACTCTTCTGGCTGGCGGGAGGGTTGTACGCCGCGCCCCCGTTCGCCGAAAGAACGCCTGCGATTGTGGAGAATACCCCTATCGAGGCTCCGGCAGAGGAGGCCCGCCCTGCGCCGCCCGTGCTGCGCGATCCCGGCCCCGTCCCGCCGAAGCTCGAAACAGGGCGGGCCTGCACCTTCAAGATCGTCTACAGCGACCTCACAGGCCGCGCCCCCGACTATATCCGCGTTGTGGTGGACGGCAGATGGCACGAACTGATCTGGTCCGGCAACACGCCCCAGGATTTCATCCGGGGCGTTACCGCCACCAAAGATTCCACTTTCCAGCGCCCCGGGCAGCATACCTATTTTTTCGAGGCTTCCGCCGGAGGCAAGAAGGTTCGATACCCCGCCAGCGGCAAGCTGGCGGTGAGAATCGTCAAACCCTATGTGCCGCCGCCTCCTCCGCCCAAGCCGCCTGTTCTGACCAATCCCCTCCCTACCCCGACCACCGGGTTTGTGAAGGAAACCTATGACTTCGGGATCACCTATTCCCATCCGAGCAACGCCGCGCCAGACTTTCTGCGCGTGGTGATCGACGGCAAGGGCCGACCCCTCCAGTTGCCGATCTCGCGCAGCCAGGACTACCGCAGCGGCATCCAGGCCGCCCTCCGCATTCCCTTCATGCAAACCGGAGACCACAAATTCCACTACGAGGCCAAGAGCCAGGGGTTGAATGTTCGCTACCCACCCAATGAGGAGATGGTGATCGCCATCGAATCGAAGCTGCAAAAGTGGATATTATTCGCCATCGGGGCCGTCTGCCTGGCGTTCGTAGCCTTGATGAACTACAATATTTTTTTCAATGTCTTCCGCGCCCCGGCCCCGAAAGCCGCCCGCTTCGCCATTCTGATCTCCCTGGTGCTGGCGTTCCTGCTTTTCGCCTATCTTTTCATCAACATCCTGGGCTGGATGTACATCGCAGGCGGCGCGGTGCTGGTGGTCGGGTTGCTCTTCGTGCTGTTCACAAGGCAGTGACATCAGGAAGGTATCAAAGGCATCAAATGAATACAGAAAAATTAGAGATTCGTTCCAATATTTATTATACTCCTGAAGAAGCCGCTACTCTTCTGAGAGTATCGCGACGAAGCATATTGAAATTGCTTGAGAACGGAATGGCTCGCGGGGTCAAGATAGGTCGGCAATGGAGAATATTGGGCAATGACCTTTTGCAACTGCCCGCACAGGACGATGTTGACGACAGGGCACTGGCTCGCGCTTTTATACGACTTTCTGAGCCTGCTTTCAAGCGTGTTTGGGATAACGAAGAGGATGCTGTCTATGACAACTTATAAACGGGGGGATGTTATACTCGTTCCCTTCCCTTTTACGGATTTATCCACAGCAAAAAAGCGTCAGGCTATTGTGCTGAGTGTAGACAGCTACAATAACCCAAGTTGCCACCTAGCCCGGGGCCAGTCCCGTTTTCCATTGTAGGGGCGCGATTCATCGCGCCCAACGGCTTGGCAGGGCGCGATGAATCGCGCCCCTACCCCGCATGGACCTCAATTCGGGTAGGTAGCAACTTGGGTTACAATAATCGGCGCGCTGACCTTATCACTATGCCTATTACAAGCAACTTATCTCGCGCTTATCCTGAAGATTGTCTTCTTAGAGACTGGTCGGCAGCAGGCTTAGTCAAGCCCTCTATGGTTAAAACGATTATTGGAACCACCGAGCAAAATCAGGTTATTCGTAAAATGGGTTCGCTTTCCGACTTTGATCTGAGACGAGTCGAGGAAGCCGTTGCACCCGCCATCGGATTTGCTGTGCCGCCAGCCCCGGATAAAACCAAGGATGAGGAAACCGAGTCCCTCCCCGCGAGCCAAAACCCAAACAGTGGTTAATTGATCGAGAAGGAGTACTGCTATTTCTGCTACAGGCAAGCGTGTCGCCAAGGCGGCGGGCATTATGATCGTCGCCATTTTTGCGAGCCGGGTCCTGGGATGGGTGAGGGCGGCGGTTATCGCCCACCAGTTCGGGGCCAACCAGTTGTCCGACGCCTACTACGCGGCCTTCACCGTTCCCGACCTGCTCTATTTTCTGCTGGCAGGCGGGGCGCTGAGCAGCGCCTTTATCCCGGTATTCACCTCCTACCTGGCGAAAGGAGAAAAGGAAGAAGCCTGGCACGTTTTCAGTTCCATCGCAACGATCATGAGTGCCGTGCTTGTCGTGATCATTCTCGTTGCCGAGCTTTTCGCGCCCCAGCTTGTCCGGGCCATCGCGCCGGGCTTCACGGCCTCGCAGACCGAAACCACCGCTTTTCTCTCCCGCATTATGCTTCCCGCCCAGTTGTTTTTCTTCCTGGGCGGCCTGCTGATGGGAACCCTTTACGCCCAGCAGCACTTCCTGACCCCGGCCCTGGGGCCGATCATCTATAACTGCGGGATTATCCTGGGAGCCGTCACCCTGGCGTCCGCGCTGGGCGTGGCAGGCCCGGCCTGGGGAGTGCTAGGCGGGGCTTTTATCGGGAGTTTCCTCCTCCAGTTAGTCGTCGCCTGGAAGAAAGGGATGGTCTTCAGGCCGAGTTTCGATGTGAGGCATCCGGGGGTGGTCAAGGTCTTCAAGTTGATGCTGCCGGTCATCCTGGGACTGTCGCTGCCGCAGGTGGACGTGATCATCAACCGGGCCTTCGCCTCCCTGCTGGTTGCGGGCAGCGTCACCTGGCTCGATTACGCCAACCGCCTCATGCAGATGCCACTCGGTATTTTCGGGCAGGCTTCCTCGGTGGCCCTCTTCCCCACTCTTGCGGAGCAGGCCGCCAAAGAGATGATGGACGAGTTTCGCACGGCCATGAATTTAGGCATCCGGGTCATCCTCTTCCTCACCATCCCGGCCAGCGCCCTCATGATGGTGCTGGCGGTTCCCTTTACCCAGATCGCTTTCCAGAGAGGCCAGTTCGCTGCCAGCGATACCCGGCAGACCGCCTATGCCCTTATCTTCTACTCCATCGGCGTTTTCGCCCATTCGGGAGCCTCTCTCATCAACCGCGGCTTCTATGCCCTGCACGATACGGTCACCCCGGTGGTTGTTGGCACGGTCATGACAGCTCTCTTTGTCGGTCTCAACTATCTGCTGATCCAGCCGCGGTTCCATCTGGCACACGGCGGGCTGGCTCTCGCCACCTCCCTGGTCGCCGTCCTCAATATGCTGGTCATGCTGGTCATCCTGCGCCGCCGCATCGGTGGCCTGAACGGTTACCTGATTCTCTCCTCCTTCCTGAAGGTGATGCTCGCTACGCTCCTCCTGTCCGCAGGAAGCTGGGCCGCTCGCGATATACTGGCAAGCAGGCTGAACACCTCCCATCTTTCCGGAGCCGCCCTCCAGTTCACCCTCGCGGGCGGATTCGGGCTGCTTCTCTACACCGGCGCGGTTATCCTCCTCAAAGTCGAAGAAGTCCAGTTCGTCTGGAGCATGGTCAGGCGAAAGACGGGGAAGAGGGGATAGACAGAATCAATTCCGAAGCTTCCGGGCGCTACGCGCCATGCCTTCCGGCGGTACGCACAGCCGAATGTTCCTCAGAGACGTAATACGGAATGATTTATCTTTTCAATCTTCATCATTCCGTCGATCTCAGCAAGCGTTAGCAAGGCGGGTGCGGTTGTCTCTCTCCCACACTGGATAAAGGAAAGGGGGCGTTTTATGTCGAACCGTCTCATCATCTTGCATCCTGTCCGGCAGCGAGGGCGCTTCCGGCGCGGCGGAAATGTCGAGGCGTTGAATGCTCTGCCCCTTTTGCCTGGATGATGTCACATTTCGGCAGGTGGAGGCTGCCGGGGTTCCGATCTATGTCTGCCCCCGCTGCAAAGAGCAGACGCCTGCGCTCTACTCCAAAGGCTACCGGCGGTATCCCCCGGTGGTGGTGAGCGCGGTCGGCTTCCGGCAGCACGGCAAGACGGTTTACTTCGCTTCCCTGTTTTACGTGCTGAAGCAGCTCGCCTTGGACCAGCTCTGGCCCGAATTTTTCACCATGGGCCTGAACGAGGAGAGCCTGGATACCGTCCAGAAAAATGTAGCCATGCTGCAAGGCGGGCAGCTTCCGGCCTCCACCCCGAAGAATTTTCCCCAGCCGACCATGATCCGGCTTCAGGGCATCCCTTTCGAGCCGGACTGCACCCTGCTCTGCTACGATACCGGCGGAGAATGTTTCGAGCGCCCCAGCCAACTGGTGCAGTACGGCGGATTCGTCAAGCGGGCGCGGCTGGCGATGCTCCTGGTCAGCATCTCCGACCTGGAGGACGCGCCCAGGGAGATGCACAAACTGCTCAACACCTATATCGTAGGGATGGAGGAGCTGGAGGCGACCAGCCAGGACCAGCATCTGGTGGTGGTTTTTACCAAGGTGGATGAAATCACCTCCCGATTGCTGGACGGATGGAGCGATCTTCGCGACTATATGATGGCCGGGGATATCGAAAGTCTGGCCCATCCCGGAGGCTACCTCAAGCGGATGCGCTTCATCTCCGACCGGCTGCGCGACTTTACGGGCGTGGAGCTGCGGGCCTTCGAGTTTCTGAATGCGGCGGAGGCCAGCTTCCGGAGCGTCGAGTTTTGCATGGTCTCTTCCCTGGGAGCCAGGCCGCAGGACGGCAGGCTGCCTGTGCAGATCGTGCCCCGCCGCGTGGTCGACCCGCTTCTCTGGATGATCGAGAAATCCGTGCCGCCCTGGTTCCGGTGGCTGAAATGGCTTTTCCCATGAGCGACCGAACGGATAGGTAGGTGGATGTCCTCATCCGCGAGTTTAACGCGGTGGGTGATGTGGAATACGCCGGCCATATCTACGACCTGGTGAAAAACCACCCGGCGGGATGGAGGGGCGGGCCGAGCTTTGTGCTGGTGACCGCTTTGATGACACTGGCAGGCGTATCCTGGACATAGGCCCTTTCACGCGGAGACGCCGTGCCGGACATCATCGTGGCAGGTGGCTTCCTCGCCTGGCTGCCAACCCGTCTCCCGGCCCGTATCTGGGGCAGGCCCAGGCGACATGTCTACATGGATTCCCTGATATTCAGCCCGGGCCAGTTCACCCCCTTTTTCCTGGGGGCAACCGATGCCTCCCGGGATACTCTGATATACGGCACGAGGCCGGACATGAAGGAAGTCGAACGGGCGCTCCGCCAGGTCGCCTGCCGCCAGCCGGAGGCCGGGGAGGAATGGGCGGAAGCTTTTCACCTGCTCGAAGCGAAAAAAGAGGCCGACCCCGCTGTCCTGATAGAAGACCTGGAGCGCAAGGATTGGAAGATGCGCTTTGCCGCCCGCCATGCCCTGCTGTCCTGGGGCGGGGAGGCTGCAAGGCCTTTGCTGGAGATCGCGCGCAGCAAGCGGAGGATGCTGGCGGCGCGGGCGGGATCCGATGTGCAAGTGCCGGTCGCGGCCAATCGCCCGCCTTCCACCAGACGCGCCTCTGTCTGGATTCTCGACAACATCGCCCGCGATACCGTCTGGCGGCTCGGCTGGCGGACTTCCCGCCTGATCTGTCCCTACTGCCTGACCCATTTTACGGCGGTTTCGCTGGCCTGGGCAGGGCAGACGGCGATGAATTACATCGGCTGCCGTTCGTGCGGCCAGAGCAGGGAGTATATCGAGCGAACCCTTATCGCGATTCTGGATCGGGAGATGGCGGAACGGCACATCCAGGAAGGCCGGACCCTCCGCATCAACTGGTTCCTGAAGGAAAGCCTTTTTGATTTCGATACGATGGAGATCGTCCGGGCGTCCGATGAGGATGTGGAACGCTTCGCCGTGCAAGTGGGAAACGACACTGGCCCCTACCGCCAGCCGCGCTATGCCCGGATGACCTGCCGCATCAGGGCCCAATGCCGCCTTTCGGAAAACACCCTGAAAATACTGGAAAGCCTCTTCAGAAAAGTGGAAAAGAATATCGCCCGGATTGAAGAGAAAGGGGAAAGAGGATCGTTGTTAAAGGATGAGATATAGATGAGGCGGGATCAAGAATGGGAAGGGAGGCTTTGTCCGGCGCTTTTCGGATCGACGGAATGGAATTCTTTCGGTTCCCAAGCCACCGGGTGGATGACCCTATTTGCCATTCTCACAAATACAGAGAGATATACGTTACTTTGTCAGGCTAGAGATTGCCGCGTCGCTTGCGCTCCTCGCAGACCTAATCGATTCTCGAGACCAGGCGAAAGCCATGAAACCTATAAAGTACTCCGAAATCCACTCCCCCACCTTAGTAAGGTGGGGGCCGGGGGGCGGTTGTCTCCCCCAAAAAGGCCACTCTATGCAATATATGTGCGATAAAACCGGCTTTCCGCTCATCTGCATCCCGCAGACGGGGGTGGTGGCGCATCTGCTGCCTGTGACGAAGGTGCAGTTCGAGCAGTTCCGGGCGGAAACCGGAGCCTATGACGATGCCTGGTACCGGACGCTCTGCGAGCTGAACCCCTCTGCTGACTGCGGCAGCTTTACCGAAGAGACGCGGGAAGGGCTTTTTCTGACCGGGATCGTGCCGGAGGAGGCGGAAGCCTTTGCCCGGTGGATGGGCCTGGGACTTCAACTGCCCACCGTGGAGGAGTGGCGGGCAGTCTACAACGCCGTCTCCCTGTATCCCTGCTTCCCTGGCTGTTTCCCGAAGCGCCTCTGCGAGCCTGCCGGCAGGCTGCTGGAGCGGCTTCAGGTGCAATTACAGCCCCTCGCCCTCCTCGATCTCTCCTTGATGAACGGTGGAGTAGTAGAGTGGGCGCAGAACGGGCGCGAGTGGGTCGGCCTCGGTTCCCCTCGCCCGCACTTTCTGCCGAACCTGTTCAATCCGTTGGAGGACGAAATCCGGCCTGTGCGCCCCGGGGAGCGGCTGAAATACTACGGCTTTCGGCTGATCCGCCGGATGGGATGACGCTATGGATCAACTCGTCCGCTGGCTCAACGTTCTGGAACGCGGAGACTGGGATGTGCGGCAGACGGCCTGCCGGGCGCTAGCGGCGCTCGGGCCGGAGGCCGCCCCCTCGCTGATCGAGCGCCTGGCGCACCCGTCCCATGAAGTGCGCTGGCTGGCTGGCCGCGTGCTGGAGCAGTTGGGAGAGGGGCGTCTGGCTCGCGCCGTCGTGGATGCCCTGAAAGGAACCGAGTCCGGCCCGATGTCTCTGAGGAACCTGATTGCAGACGGCGATCTCCGCGCCGTCCCGCTCCTCATGCGCCGGTTGGCGGATTCCTCTCCGGAATCGCGAACGGCCCGAGACGCCGCATACAGGGCGCTGTCGAGCATTGCCGGCCCTCCCATAGCGCCGTTTCTGATCGAAAGCCTGGAGCGCCCGAAGGCGGACGGGCAGCAAACGATGATTTGCCGCATCCTGGGAAAAGCGAAAGATCCCCGGGCCATCAAACCGTTGCTCCGGCAGATGCACAGCTATGACTGGGGGACCCGTGAGGCCGCATCCCAGGCATTGGTGGCTATCGCTTTCGCCTCTCCGACGCCGCAGGGAGCGGATGAAGAACGGAACGAAGCCAGGCAGCCGGAAAACGGTTCGCCCCTGAATATCCGCCAGGAGATCGTTTTGCCCCTGATCGCGATGCTTCCGAACGCCAGCGCCGCGGTTCGCCAGTCCGCATGCGAGGCACTCGGCCAACTGGAAGACAGGGAGGCCGTTTTGCCCCTCATCGCCCGGCTGGAGGACGGACAGCCGGAGGTGTGCCGCACGGCAGCAGGGGCGCTCGAAATGTTGGGCGATCTGCGGGCGGTCGGCCCACTTTTTGCCCGGCTGGAGGATGCCGATGAGGGCGTATTGCAGGCGGTGAAATCGGCCCTCGATGCCCTGACGATGCCTCTGGAGCCGTACCTGCAAACCGGGCTGTGCGGCGAATGCTTCAGCCGCCTGGAGAGAACGGCGCTGGAGCGATCCTTCCTCTCCGATAGCCTCTCTGCCGTAGCCTGCCGGAAATGCCGCCGGGCCGATGCGGTTCTCTACGATATCTCCTATGTGGTCGCCGTCCTGAACGAGCGGATGGAGAAGACCTTCAGCGCGGTCAATGAAATCGTGTCCGTCAACTGGCTGCGGCACAGGCAGCTTTTCGATTTCGATGAGGTCTACATCATCCGTGCATCGGATGAAGAAGTGGAACGCTTCTGCGTCCAGGTGGGGAACGACACCAACCCCTATCGTCAGGGCCTCTACCGGAAAATGCGGTGCGTCCTGCCGCCTTCGGGTTCGCTGAGCGGGAATACGGTCAGGATATTGCGAAGCCTTTTCGGGGAAGTGGAGACTGCAACCGATTGACGCCAAACCAGGAGTCTTATCCATGACTGAGATTCAGGCCGGGCAGCACATTTACGCCAGTGTGGAAAAAGAGCAGTCGCCCGCCGGGCGCGGGGGGTTCCAGACTCTCTGCTATACCCACACGGCCATAACCGCGGAGGAGATCGAGGAGATCGAGCCGCGCCTCCTTTACTACCCTGCGGACGCCGGCCCGGTGAAGCATCTGTATTTTTCCCTGTCCTCCGGCAAGGCGATATTGGCCCGGATCGTCCCTTTTCCGGAAAGGGATAGCGCAGGCCGGGAGGGCCGTTACCTGGCGCACAGCCTCGTTCTCAAATCCGAAGACCTGTCTTGCCTCGGTCCCCGGTTTCTCGGTATATGGGAAGGCTTCCCCTTCGCTTCCACCGTCGAGGAGGCCCTGGCGCTCTGCGGCCCGGAGCCCGGCGATATGCCGGAAGCTGCGGCGCATATCCCCGATCAGACTGCCGGTTTTGAAGAAGCCCGCCTGTGGCCCCTGGATGAATTCAAAAAATGGCTGCGGCTGGCCTTGAGGGTGGATGGTCTGGCCTCGGAGCGGATGGCGGTCGCCCTGGTCGGAGACCCGGAACAGGCGCATAAGGCGCTGGCCGCCATCCTGCCTTTCGTGCCTTCCGGCCTGCTGCCGCGCTGCTCCTTCGACACCTATTTCTATCGCTGCAACCTGGTGTCCGCCTACTTCTGGGCGGTGGGCCTGCCGGAGCCTCCCGGGGGCCTGAAATTCAAGGCGGTGGATGCCCGCGCCCGCAGGGTGACCGCGGAGTTGGAGGAAGCGATGGAAATCTCGTTCGAGCGGTGGATGGCCGAATATATCGGGACGGAGGATATGGCTTTCTATATGCGCCACCGAGAGGCCGCCTATTCCCTCTGCGAATGGCTCGATGGCCGCCGCGAGGCTCCGGAGGAAGGGGATGCGCCCTTGCTGCAATCCGTCCTGTCGGTCAACTGGATCCAGGCCAAAGAAAAGCTGACAGCCCGCCTCAGCGAACGACTGCCCTCCGCCCTGGTGTACCGCCTGACCGAGCGCCCGCCCTATCCTCCCCGCCAGCAGTTCTACCTCATGAAAAACGGCGTCACCTCGCTTCAGGCTGTCGAACTGCTCTATTACGCCTACGCCGCAACGAGCTACGCCGTTCCGCCCCGCGATGAAATGCAGGCATTGGGCAAGCTGCTGGAGGAAGCGGATCATCAAGACCTGCGCCTCCTTTACCTGTCGTGGAAAGGGCAGAAAAGCGATTTGAGGAAACTGCTGGAAAGCGCCCGCGAGGAAGCCTATGCCCATCAGGTTAGGACGCTGCTGGACTTCCGTATTCTGGATCCGGTCGATTTCCTGATCCCCGGCAAGGGGGCCGCCTTTATATCGGCATATCGCTCCTCAGGCATCCGCAGTCTGGCTCCTGTGGTTTCCGCCCTGGTTTCCGCCCGAGAAGCGGGCTGCCTCTCCGCCCTCGTCCCCGACCTGCCCGCGTTGCCGCCCGAAGAGCTTCTACCCCTGCAAAAGCTGGCGGCCCGGAATGCCGGCCTGCCCGAACCGTTCCGCCAGGTGGTGGCTGAAGCCGCAAAAGCCCTTCCGCACAAGAAGGGCCTGCTGGGGCTGCTCAAGGGATTGCTGGGAAAATATATGTTTTTTTCCTTGTAATCCTTGGAGAGTACTGGACTTTGGCCTTTTTAGGCGGCAAAACAGGCCAAGTTTTGTAAACATTCCCAGAGGGAACGCGGAATTAGACACATCTCGGCCTTCTCGGATGAGTTTGTATCATGCAGATGCTCCCAGACATGGGCGCGTACCGCCGCTAAGGCATCCGAGAAGGTGGCTTCGGTTTGGGGATACCAAGTCTGGGTGCCCACCGGTAAGGAGCCGGGATGCAAGGTCTGGGCCCTTAACACCACCACACGAAAGACTTCGAACCGGCAGGGGGTCGTGCGGGCCATGGCCTGTCGGGGCCAGTGCCGTTGGGTCTCGAAGCCCAGACAGGCCCGCATTTCCTGGAAGGTGACTTCGATTGGCCAGCGACCCCCATACCACGCGACGATCTCCAGGGCCGATGCGTCGGGGTCCGAACAGAGCAAGGCCCAGGGATTCCGATGCCCTGGGGCGTCATCACGGGGCCGGAGCAGCACCCAGCGCATCGGCACCGGGTCCGCGCCCGGGCGGTACCCCAGGGCGGCCCCGGTGGTCGTCTCCACCGGCTGTTTGCGACCGCCATACCAGGGGACGGTCCCCTCCTGCCAGGCGGTGGCCGGGTCGGTCAAGCGGTCCCGCAAGCCGGGCTGTCGTCCCCCTTTCTTGGGCTTTCTACCCCGTTTGCTCTGAGGCTGGGGCACCGGCCGATCCCCCAGGCTGGCATCCCACCGCATGCGGGTCACCCACCGAACGCCACAGGCTTGACAGGCCCGGACCAAGGCGACCGTGGCATACTCCCCATCGCCGACCCACACGATGGGCCTCCCCGGAAACCATCGGTGCCGTTTGCCCGCCCAGACCGCGGCCCACTCGCTCCCACTCCGATGCCGTTTGCCCTGTTGTTGACAGGTCTTGGCCGACAACACCGGCACGGCCGCAAACGGTAAGGCCCACGGGCGGGCGCTCCAGGGCAGCCGCCCCCGCCATGCCAGACAACTCCAGCGGATCCCCAGCGTCACCGCCACCCGTTGCCCCCCCGACCGCACCGCATCATACCCCCCCTTGATACAGGATCCGTTGGCCTCGCCGCCGCTCCCGCGTTTCATCCATGACGACCACCAAGGGCTGATCCGCCGGCACCAGGGTGGTCACCCGCATCCCCCACAGCAGGCGACTGGCCACCATCGGCGACCACGCTGCCCGGTTCAGCACCCGGTGATACTTCCCCAAGGTCTGCCCGGTCTGCAACCCCAGCACCGTCAACGCAGCGGTGATGGTACGCCGGCCTGGCGTCAGAATCGTGCCCGCCCACAAGGTCAGGGCCTTGGTAAAGGTGGGCGCGGTCATCGCCCCTGTCAAGGACTGCAAAAGGTGTATCATAAGAGGGGATGGGCTGAACATAGGGCCTCCAGGGTCGAGTGGTGTTGTCACACGCTTATGCTACGCTATCAGCCTGCTATGCTTCACCTCATCCCACCCAAAGGGCCAAACTCCAGTTGGTACGCATTAGGTATAGCAAATGAAGATGAGTTTGAATATGACGCGGCTATGCTAGAAGCCTACGTCCAGTCCGCTATTGATTTATTGGAGGCTACTGATGAGGCATAGTATGACTACCGCAGTATATAACCTCGGATTTATCATTGTGATCGGTTGGTTGGCTTTAATGTATATTCACTATAAATGGCAATCCTGCACAATACCTCGCATTATGATTACAATGAGTTATATCTTAAGCATTATAATTTGTGCATGGATTATAAAATTACCATTAACCCATAATACTATACTTTGTCCTTTTATAATATTTATATCAATAATTTTATTATGGTATGATTTTGAGCCTAAAGGATGGAATATAGGTATTCCTATCGTCTTAGCAGTAGTTGGATTAGTAGGAGGTTGGGTAACTGAACAAATCCGTGAAAGGGATGTTCCAGGATATTGGTTTATGATGGGAAGTTTTGTAGGAATGACTCTGTCGTTATTAACGGTTGGATTCGCTATAAAAGTAATCGAAAGATTAAAAACAATAGAGTATAGTAAAAAAGAAGAATAAACTTCTGCCTCAAATATCTTAATAATAACAACATTTGCAACCATAAGTTGTGAAGAAACAAAACTTCCTGATAACCCCCATCTTTTTTTGCCAGTATGATATAATAGCCACATAGCCAGCCTGAAAGGAGGCCCCCGTTCATGTCTGACGACCCTTGCCCTCCCTGAAGGGAGAACGACCTGCAAGCGCGAGACTGCGCCCGAAGAGTGTCCTTGCTGTTATTGGTGTTACGTGCAGCTTTTTGTCGACGACTTTCTCTACCGCCACCACCGCTATACGCGCCAGGATGCGGAGGATCTGGCTCAGGACGTTCATATCGAATGCTGGAAAGGGAAAGCCCACTTCCGGGGCGAGGCCCGGTTCAAGACCTGGCTCGATATGGTCGCGCTCAATGCCTGCGTCCGCTTTCTGCGACAAGCGCGCAAAGACTGCCTCGTGTGTGAAAACGAGATGGGGGAGGTTCCGCTTGCCTGCCTCATCGATAAGGAAAGACAGGAACGGGAGAAAGCCCTCCGCCAGCGCCAGGAGCGATGCGACGACCTGAGCCGTCTCTTCTC
>JADLDR010000115.1 GCA_020846535.1 Armatimonadota bacterium
CGTTCACAGGCGATCTTGACGGCGTGCAGGGCGACCTGAGGGGGAAAAAGAGGGCTTGCGCCCTCGTCCCGGTCGGTCCTGTAAGCCGGCCATGCGGTCTTGGAGGAAGCGGGTGACCCATTGGCGGGCATGTTTCTGGGTCAACCCGACTTTCTGAGCCATGGGGCTCAGAGGCACCCCTTCGGCGGCCAGCCGCACGGTGTGGGCACGTTGGACCAGGCCCACCGGCATGGTGGTCGAGCGCGTCCCGTGTGGGAGTTGTTGATGCTCCTGTTCTGAAAGCAGGACGGTCAGCGCCGTTTTGCGCCCGCGCATGGGTGCCTCCTGGAACCGGCGACGCCGGGAGATACCCAGAGTATACCCGATCATCCGCCCCATTGCAATTCTGGCCCCTTATTCCTGGGAGATCCCCTAAGCATGTGGCGATTGATTTGATTGTAGGGCAGGAAATGTTTTTGATAGCTTATGAAAATAATAATTATTTTCATAAGTTGCCCCTGCTATGTCACGGTATGTCGGGGCGGGTTGGAAGTCCGCCCCGACTCGGGATCTCGCCTGGAAGCCGAAAAGCACCCACAACCTACCGCTTCGGGCGGGCGGGCTGGCCGGTGCGCTGGGATTCGTAAATGGCATCCATGAGCTGGCTCTGGATAATGCCGTTTCGCGGACTGGTGCGCGGTTCGGCGCGGCCCAGGATGGCATCGATGAAGTTGTTCATGGGCGCGGGCGCGCCCATCTCCGGGGTGATCGGCGGATATTTGATTTGCTCCGCCCCCTGCCATACGCGAATCCAGCCCGCGCCCCAGCCGTCGATCTCCACACGGCCATTCTCGAAGATGAAGGCCAGGAAGGAGCCGCCGCCCGGGCAGTTCCCGCTCACGGTGATGTTCGCCAGAACCCCGCTGGAGAACCGGATGGAAGTCGCCGAGTTGATATCCACCGGGGTGCCGTGATTGTCGACAAAGGCGAAAACCTCCTCGACATCGGACTCCACGCTCCAGCACAGGCTGTTGAACAGGTGCGCCCCGGAGTCATACGCCTGGCCCCCGCCGGAAAGCGCCGGGTCCTGCCGCCAACTGCCGGCGGTGCCTTTCATCCATCCCTGGGACAGAAAGCCGGTGACCATCTCCAGCTTGCCCAGCTTATTCTCCCGGATCAACTGGCGCAGGTAATAAAACTCCGGCGAACACGGGGTGTTGTAGCCGATGACGAAGATTTTCCCTGTCTGCTTCACCTTGTCCGCCAACTGGTAGGCGTGCTCCAGCGAGGTGACCATCGGTTTTTCCATGTAGACATGGCATCCCGCGGACAGCGCCTCCATCCCCTGAGAAAAGTGCAGAGTGTGCGGGGTGCTGATGACGACCGCATCGGGCTTCGACTCGGCGTACATGGCGGCGGAATCGGTATAGAACTTCGGCGCGGGGCTGCAATCGACCAGGTGGCGGTCGGCGAACCGCTTCACCTGATCCAGAGAGACATCGCACAGGCCGACGAGTTCGGCGTCCGGATGCGCCTTGAGCCGCTGGGCGTGCCCGCCCATCATCCCGCCGCATCCCAACAAGACAAATCGCAACTTCTTCATGAGCATCGTCCTTTCTTGGTGCATAGGCTGAAGATACGATTCGCCTCATGCCGCGCGACTCCTGCCTGCTGGTAAGAAATCGGCCAAAACTTTGTTCGAAGGCTTTACGTTCGGTTTTGTAGAGGCTATATCGATTAGGTCTGCGAGGAGCGCAAGCGACGAAGCCATCTCCAGGATAGCGCGAACGCCCAGAGCCTTCTCGTGTATTTACTACGTTGGAGATTGCCGCAAAGCTAAAGCTCCTCGCAATGACAGCAGGATGGCGGTGGGGTCAGCACTCAGGCTTTCAAAGCCCCCGATGTCAGGCCCTCGATGAAGTAGCGCATCGTAAACAGGAAGAGGATCAGGAGAGGCAGAGAGGCGATGACATAGCCGGCCATCAGCGGGCCGTAGGTGGTGGCATAGGCCCCCTGGAAGAAGGCCAGGCCGATGGTCAGCGTTTTCCGGGAGTCGTCCGACAGGACGATCAGAGGCCAGACATAATCGTTCCAGGTGGACAGGATATTCATGATCGCGATGGTGCCGAGGATCGGCTTCGAGAGGGGCAGCACCAGCCGGGCGAACACGGCGAGTTCCGAGGCTCCGTCCAGACGGGCCGCTTCGAAGAGTTCCTCAGGCAGATTGGCGATGAAGCTGCGAAGGATGAAGATGGCGAAGACCTGCCCACCCGAGATATAGGGCAGGATCAGCGCCCAGCGGCTGTTCAGCAGCCCGGTTCCCCCCTGTCCCAGCAGGTTGTTGCCCCCGATCAGCGGAAACTGTTTCATCCACATGAACGAGGAGATCAGGGAAAGGACGCCCGGGATCATCATCAGAGAAAGGATCGCGTAAAAGAGGAAGGTATCGCCGGGAAAGCGGTGGCGGGCGAAGGCATAGGCGGAAAGCGATGACACCGCCAGCACGCCCAGCACCGACAGGACGCTGACGAAAAAGCTGTTGGCGATGTAGCCGGAAATGGCGCTCCAGGCGCTGGCGTAGTTTTCGAAGTGCAGAGGGAACGTGAGTCGCCAGAACTGGTGGAAAAACTGGGGGTTGTCTTTGAGCGAGGTCATGACGAGGAAGACAAACGGGTAGAAGGTGACCGCCGCCAGAACGATCAGAATCCCATGAATCCAGCCATCGCCTGCAAAGCGCCATCTCGAAGAGGAGCGTCGGGTGTGCATCGATTTATCCGGCCTCATATTCCATGCTCGATTTCAGGTAGGTCATATTGATATAGGTCAATACAAGGATGACGATAAAGAGGACGACTCCGATGGCGCAGGCATAGCCCATCCGGTCGAACGAAACCGCATTCTGATAGAGGTGCAGGCCCGGAACCATGGTCGCAAAGGCCGGGCCGCCGGTGGTCAGGATCAGGGAGGTCTGGAACCCCTGGATGCCGCCGATGAAGGCCAGCACCACCAGGAGTTTGATCTGGCCCATCACCAGGGGCAAATCCACATGGCGGAATCGCCTCAGCCCTTCCGCGCCGTCGATCCGGGCGGAGTCCAGCACAGAGGAAGGGATATTCTGAAGCCCCGCATAGTAGATCAGGAGGGCAAACCCTCCGACCCAGGGAAAGCCCATAAACATCAAGGAATAGAGGGCCAGGTTAGGCTCTCCCAGCCAGGCTTGAGCGTAGCGTTCCAATCCCAGGGAGCGCAGCGTGGTATTGATCAGGCCCAGGTTGTAATCATAGATAAATCCCCAGATCAGGAGAATGACGATGCCCGGGACCACCATTGGCACGACAAACAGGACGCGGTAGAAATACTGCGCCCTGGCGTTTTTCAGATGGAAGATCAGTTCCGCGGCGAACAGGGGCACGGTCACCGTAATCACCAGGCCGAACAGAAGGAGCTTCAGGGCGTTCAGCGTGGACAGCCCCAGGATGTAGTCGCGGAACAGTTCCCTGAAGTTGGTCAGCCCGATCCATATTTCCTGGCCTCCGCCCTTCCAGTCGAAGAACGAGTGGTAGAGGGCAGAGAGGATGGGATAATAATTGAAGAGTGCCAGGAGCAAGAAGGAGGGGACCAGAAAAGCGTAGATGCCGCGCTTCCGGTAGATCTCTCTTCTCATCAGTGGGGGGCGGGTAGCGAGCCAGACGGCCATCGCCAGGAACAGGGCGGCCAGAAACGCGGGGGGAATATACCGCACAATGGGAGGGCCGATAAAGAGAGGAGGGGCCTTGACATCGCCTTTCGGAAGGATATCCCAGTTGGCGTCGAATCGCCAGGAGGGATTTTCCTCGATCAGCCGATCCACGGATTTCGCCATATAGGTTTCGATAAGCCGCAGGGCCTGTTCCTCGGAATAGATCCCGCCCAGAAAGCCCTGGAGTACCCGGAAGAGGCGGTCCGGATAATCGCCTGCCCCGGGCTCCGCCGCGAAGCGAACATGCCCCACCTCCAGAATTCGGGCGAAGGGCTTCAGGGAGGGGGCGGGCGGAACGCCGTACACATTGGGGAGGAAAAGCCCGGCCTCCTCCACCAGAGGCCCCAGGTTCTTCGGGGCCGTAATGAACCGGAGAAAGTCGACCGCCTGCTCGACCTTCTTGCCCTGAATCGCCGTATTGGTGACGGCATACTGGATCGAAGCGGCTCCCCCGACGCCGCGGGGTTCGATGTCGGGGGCGTAAGGGCTGGTGCGACGGGTCAGGCGGGGCAGCGGAAAGACGCCGAAGTCGAAGGTCCGCAGGGGGTCGCGCTTGATCGGATCGTAATACCAGCTTCCGTTCCAGAACATGGCGGCCCGCCCCAGGCGGAAGAGGCGGTCGTCATTGGTGCCGAGGAAACCTTTCTGCCAGTACCGCGACCAATCTTTCAGGATACGCAGGCATTCCCGATACCGGGGATTGCGAGCGGAGAAAATCCCCTTTTTATAGGCGCGTACGAATTCCTGCGTATCGACGCCGCGAAATCCTTCCGCCACCCTCACATCCATCCTGGACAGCAGGTCGTTGAAAAGCTGGTCCTGGAGGATAGAGCGAGTCCAGGTAATCCACATCTCCTGAGTTCCGACCATGAGGAAGGGGATGTAGCCCGCCTTCCGAATTTTCTCCTGGATCGCCAGAAATTCTTCCCAGGTGCGCGGGGGTGACACCCCGGCTTTCCGGAAGATGGCCTTGTTGTAAAAAATGCCGGTCTCCACCTGGTCGATGGGCAGGGCATAGAGGCTGCCGTCCGGGGCGCGCTTGGCATCGGTCGCATCGGCATAGAACAGATCGCCCCACCGCTTGTTGCCGGGAACGTAAGGGTTGGGACGGGCGAGATAGGGGTCCAGCCGCACGAACCATCCGTATTTGGCATCCTGGTTGGTCCAATCGGAGTGCGCCCACATGATATCCGGGGCCGTGCCGCCCTTCAGTTGGGTGATCATCCAGGTGCGAAAATCGCCCACCGGGTTTTTGATGAAACTGATCCTGACATCCGGATGCAGCCTTTCATAGCGCCGGGCCAGGTAGGTGAATTGTTTCAGAGGGCGCGGATTGTCGCCGGTCACGATCTCAGGGGTATAAGCCTGGGCATATACGGTCAGATCGATGGCGCTGGAAGGGACGGCAAGCAAACCGGTCAGCAGGGCACAGATCAAGATGTATCGCATGATTCCTCCCCGTTCGGAAGCGGCTATATTATAACATAGATGGGAATTTATGACAAGCCTATATCTGCATGGCCGCCCCCTGGAGACCCGGATTCGTAAAGACAAGGAGAAAGCCTGCCCTCGCCGAACCTTACGGCGGTAGCGTACCCCCGGCGGACTTTTGCTTGATTTTATCCACGAGGCCGCCGGCAAGGGGCGCTTCGCGCTGTGAAAACGAGGCAGGCTGAAATCTTTGAAGCGGGGAATCGCACTGCATATCCCTGCGAGAAGCGCAAGCAACGCGGCAATCTCCAGTGTCCTAAAAGCACAAGAAGGCTCCGCTCGTGGGCAAGGCCCTGGAGATGGCTGCGTCCCTGTTCTCCTCGCAGGCCGCATCGATACGGCTCTATCATTTCGGGTGCTTTATCAAGCCCGACAGGGCATATTCACAAGGAGATTTCTCGTGTCTCGTATCTTGTTCACCTGTCTGATTCTTATGTTCTTCGCTTTGGGCGCATCGAGCGCCGCTCCACAAAGGGAACCCATCCCCGGGAAAGCCGCTCGCCCGCTGACCCGCAACGATGTCCTCTCGATCCGGGGAGGGCGGTTCTTCCTGGGCGGTCGGCCCTTTGCCGAGATCAGCTTCAACAAGTTCGACCTGTTCTGGCAGTTGTACGATCAGCTGGATGCAGGCAAGCCCCTGGAGGCGACCGATCCCATGGTGCAGGCCCAGGAGAAGGCGCTCCGCAACCTCCGCAGGATGGGGTTCCGCACCATCCGCATCTTCGCCCTGCCCTGGGGGCCTGCCGGCCCCGCCTCCTATGCCGATCCGGCGAAGCGCAAGAATCTCTACGCCGCCCTGGACAAAACACTCGAACTCTGCGACCGGCACGACATCCGCATCGTCTGGTCTCTCGCAGCCGGAACGTTCACGGACACGAAACCCGATCCCCAGAAGGGCTGGATCCGCGGCGAGGAACACACCCGCGAGCTTGTCGCCGATCCCGAGTCCCGATGCCGCAAGCTGCTCTACCGCTACATCGATGAAACCGTGGCCCGCTACCGGAACCGTAAGGCCATCCTGATGTGGGAGATCGCCAATGAGATGACCCTGACGGCGGACATCGGCGATGACAACCGGGTCTTCGAGGGAGAGCGCATGCCCACCCTCAGGGAGGTCGCCGGGTTCCTCAACGATGTCGCCCGGCGGATCAAGGCCGCCGACCCCTTGCGCCTGGTCAACAGCGGCGGCTCCAACATGCGCGAAAGCCAGTGGCACCTGTACCAGCGCCAGGGGTGGATCAAAGACACCTTCGAAGAGCAGTTCCGGTGCTTCCATCTCCTTTACGCGAACTCGACTGTGGATGTGATCGACATCCACTCATATCCCAATAACAGGCCAGGTTACGCCATCGCGGAGGAAGGCGGCAAGGAAGTCTTTCTGGACAGCAAAGGCTACATGACCATCGCGGCCCGCCTGGGCAAGCCGCTCATGATCGGCGAGATCGGCCTGCAACCCGCCCCCAAGACCGACAGACAGGTCTGGGAGGCCACCCCCGACTACTTCGAAAGCTACGACGATACCGACGCCGCCAAACCCTGGGTGCAGAAAACCCTCGACGCCGTGATCGAGGCCGGCGTTCCCCTCACCTATTGGTGGTGCTACCAGTCCGACCGCCCTATGGACAGGGGCCAGCGCATGAGGATAGATATCGACCTGGAACGCGACCCGGAACTGCTCGCTTGCTTTGTCGAGGCCAACAAACGGCTGAAAGCCAGGCTGGGCATTTCAGGGATCCGACCGTGACAGAGAGGGGATCATTCACCCCATCGCTCTAAGCCCGGCAAACCTTACAGAATCCAGCCGCCTCGCCTCGAAACAGGCGAGGCGGCTGGGCCAGATAGGGAACCCCTCTATCTCTTCTCCACCCGATACCGATGGGTCAGTTCCAGGCTTTCCCCGGGGGCCAGATCCCGGGCCTTCGAAAAAACCTCCAGGTTGTAGGATTCGCCTGCCGGGTGGACGTAGAGATAGCAGGCCTGCACCTGGGCCGGGTCGAATTCATTCAGGATGCTGACACCGCGGTCCTTATCGCGCACGCCCCAGGCTCCTTGCGGCAGGCCCTCCCCACGCAGCCAGGTTTCCGTTTTTACGGGCTGCTCCTGCCAGCCGCCCTGCCTCCTGACGGCCAATGCCAGTCCCGGCTGGCCTGCCTTGAAAACGAACTGGGGATGAGCGCGGAGGGCGACAGCGGGAACGGTGGCCGCCGACTCGTTCCGCACCGAGGAAGACACCTCCAGGCCGTCATCGAGAAGCCTGACAGCGCGGGTCACTTTCAGGCCGTTGGGGAGTTTGGCCGTCAGGACGGCGCTCCGGCGGTCTTCCGAAAGCTGACAGTCATAGCGTTCGGCCCAGCCGGGCGTGCCCCACTTTTCGCCGGTGTATTCCTCGTAGCCGCCGAAGGTGAACGCCTGGGCGGGATTACCCCCGGTCTGAAGCAGGTGCCAGGGGAGCGTGCCGCGCCAGAAGAGGTCGGCCTGGATATCCTTCGCATAGAATCGCCAGATACGCCCTCCCAGGGCAGGGGCCAGCAGCGCCTTCACGCGGTCGTTTTCCAGGGACACCAGTTGGCGGGCAGCGGCATCGCGCTGGGGAGTACTCTTGCGGAAGGCTCCTGCCGGATCGTCCATAATAGCCTTCACCTCCGGGCTGTCCCACCAGGGAGAGGCAGACGGCTCGAACCCGATGATCGCCGATAGAGAGAACCGGACGTGAGGGGCGAGTACCCACGGGCGGTTGAACTGCTGCGTCAGGCGGAGCAGTTCCGCCATCTTCCGGTAGTCCTGTTCGGTGGTGGACTGCACCCTGAAGCCTGCGGCGTCCTCTGTCGGGACGAGATCGCTCCCGGCCCGCCCGTGCAGGAAGAGATCCACGAAGAGCAGGCCCCACTTGTCATTGGCGATCCGGCGGCGCGTCAGGTCGCTGCCGGCCTGTGCCTCCGCCTTCTCGAAATAGCCATAAAGCTTCCGGAGAAACTCCGGAGTCATCAGTTCGCGGAAGAAACGCTGCCCCGGCCCGGCGTGGCAGTCCATCACACCCTCGCTCTGCGAGTTCATTGCCGCCCGATGGAGCGTATCGATATAGTCCCGCATCGGCCCTGCCGCCCTGCCGTACCAGGCATCGGCGAACTCCCCGATCAGGGCGTCCAGCGGCTGGTCGGGGTTCCAGAGCAGGCGGGACATGGCGTAGGAGTAGACATTCAGCAGGTGGCCCCTGGTCAGGCCGCAGATATAGACCCCCCGCAGGCCCAGCCGCTTGTAATAGCGCAGGTTTTCCGCAAAGGCGTAGAGGGCTGGGTAAGGATAGCCCACATAGAAGTAGGTGCAGGGATATTCGAAGGTGATGATCCCTTTGGGGCCGAGCGGGTGAATGGCGATCCACCGCTCAAGGTCGTCCATCACATGCAGCTTCCGGTTGATGGGAGCCGACCAGGGCCTCGCCTGGCATTCCGAGATGGCGCAGAAAACGATCAGCAGGTTGGAGGCCGGTTTGACATTCACCGGCGGGCGGCGCGTCCCCCAGTAGGCCAGAATCGTCAGGAACTTGTCCGGGTGGCTCTGCTTGGCCTTGGCGGCGATCTCGTTGAGAAACCAGATGACCGCATCGGAAACGCTCCCCTTCTCCGCGTACATCGACTTGCAGGCATCGCACTCGCAGAAATTGGCGACATCTCCGTAGTGAACCGGATAGTAAACGGGGTCGGGGTCTTCGTCCATCCACTGGAGTACCCGCCGGGTCAGGAGTTGCAAGAATTCCGGATTGGAGAGGCAGTACTGCTGCACCGCCGGTTCGACGACCTTTCGCTCCCCGCCCAGCATGGCTAAATACTCGGGATGTTTCTCGGCCAGATCGCGGGCCGGAAGCAGGAAGCCGATGGTGTGGTGCCAGAATCCGCCCTTCGGGATCGCCATCATCTTCGGGACATCGGCATCCCCAACTTTCGCCTCCCACTCGCCGGGCGACAGGCCGCTTTTGATCGGATCGACTGAACCCCACATCGCCCGCCATTCGAAGGCCGGGCTGTCCGCCACCTCCAGCGAATCGGGGATCGACACGGATTTCTTGCGGGGAATCACCTCCAGTTCATCGGCATAAAACCGGCAGCCCAGGCGCTCCAGAAATCTGGAGACGGCGTAGGCCGTGCCGCGGTAGCCGCCTCCGAGCAGCAGTACATTCCCCTCACGGGAGCGGGCGATGAAGGCATCCGGCTCCATCTCCGCGGTTTCCGCTTCGGTATAGAGGCCGCGGGAGAGTGCCGCCCGGCTGCGCCCCACAAAGAGGACACCCTTCTCCGGCAGTGCCGTGTCCCGGGCATCCAGAACGGGAAGCCAGGCGGCTCCCATGCGCTCCAGATAGCCCTGAAGCATTCCGGCGGCTTCCTTTTCGATGACATGCGCCCCGTCTCCCAGTGCGATGGCGACCATTTCTCGGCTCGCTTTTCCCTGCATGATCCGGACCCTTCCTTTCTGCGCCGCACTTTCCGGCGCGGCGCTTTTCCGGGCCGATAGGCGGGTACGGACAACGGTTTCCCCCTGGCCGACCGGCATCTGGTAGAGAAGCCAATACGTTTTCTGCGCTGCCGGATAATCGCGGGAGCGCATATCGTAGAAGAAGGGGCGCGGGCCGGAGGGAGTCTCCATCGTGACTTCCACCGCCCCGCCCCTCAGTCGCATGCCGTAGAGGTCGGAACTCAAAAGGTGGGTTCCCGGCCCAGTCTCGCGAGGAGCCTCTTTAGGCAGAGGTTTCCACCCGCTGGCCCCCAGCAGGCTGACCGGGGAATAGGCTCCTCCCGCAAATTGGCCGGGCGGCAGGAGCGCTGCCCCGTATTCGCACGGGCTGGGCGGAATCGCCTTCCCGATCTTGATATGAAGAGTCGTCAGGACGCCCTTTGCGTCCACCTCCGCCCGGTAGCGGACTTCCCCATCGAACTCCGGGATGGCGTCGGTAACGGTAATCCCCGTCTTGTCCGCGGTCCACCGAACGGTCGGCCTCCCGGCCAGGTCGCCCGCCGCATAATAATTGCCCGTATAATCGGGCCGGAAGAGGGTCAACTGGCTCCCGCAAACGATTCGGGTTCCCTTATAGAGAACCTCTAGCCCCGTCTGCGCCAGCCTGATTTCATAATCGCCCCGCCGCACCTGCGCTTCTGCGGCACGGCCCTCTGCCGCCATAACCATGAATACTACAGCCCACAGGGCGCAAATCCATTTCAATGCCAACACCTCCGCTTGCTGTGATCCTGTTCGTTTCCCCATTATAGCCTGCTGGCTCCGGGTTGTCAAGGAGGATTCCTCCTCCTCAGCGCGAATGACTGATTCCATACCAGCAGGGGAGGAATGAGTATGAGCAATCGATTATCCCGCAGGGAGTTCATCAAGAGCGCGGCGGCAGCGGTGGCGGTTCCGATGATCGTTCCGGCGTCCGTGATGGGAGCGCAGGGGAAGCCGCCCAGCGAGAAAATCACGCTGGGATTTATCGGTATGGGGATCATGAACCGCGGACATCTCGGCGGTTTTCTCGGATATGACGACTGCCAGGTGCTGGCCGTCTGTGATGTGGATACCACCCGACGCGAGCATTCGCGCAAGACGGTGGACGGTCGGTACGCCAAAGAGCGCGAGCAGGGAACCTATAAGGGCTGCGCCGCCTATAACGATTTCCGGGAACTGGTGGCCCGCAAGGATATCGATGCGGTGGTGATCGGCACGCCCGACCACTGGCACTGCATCCCGGCGGTCGAGGCCATGAAGGCCGGCAAGGATATTTACTGCGAAAAGCCCCTGACCCTCACTATCACCGAGGCCCGACTGATGATCGAAGCGGCCCGCAGACACAAGCGCGTCTTCCAGACCGGCAGCCAGCAGCGTTCCGACCGGGAGTTCCGGGTCGCCTGCGAAGCGGTTCGGAACGGCAGAATCGGCAAGGTGAAGGCTGTTTATGCGGCGGTGGGCGGCCCCAGTTGGCCCTGCGACCTGCCCGAAGAGCCGATGGAGCCGGGTCTGGACTGGAACCTCTGGCTCGGGCCTGCCCCGACGCGGCCCTACAACTCTGTCCTCAGCCCACGCGGCATCAACGACTTTTTCCCCAACTGGCGATCCTATCGGGAGTATTCGGGCGGCGGTATGACCGACTGGGGCGCTCATCATTTCGATATCGCCCAGTGGGGCCTCGGGATGGACGAATCCGGCCCGGTCGAGATCATCCCGCCGGAAGACCCCAAATCCGGCCAGGGGGTTCGCTACATCTACGCCAACGGCGTCGAACTGATTCACAGCGGTTACAAGGGGCTGGACGGGAAGGATCGCGGCGGCGTCCATTTCATCGGAAGCGATGGCATCGTGTACGTCGACCGCGGGCAGCTTCAGAGCTGGCCGGACAATATCGTCAAGGATCCGCTGGGCGAGAAGGAAAAACACCTCTACGAGTCGCCCGGCCACCACCGGGACTGGCTCAACTGCATCCGCACCCGCAAGCGCCCTATCTGCGATGTAGAGATCGGCGCTCGTTCGGCCACGGTCTGCCACCTCGGCAACCTGGCTTACTGGAACGGGCGGCGGCTGAAATGGAACCCCCGGCGCTGGCGCTTCGTGGACGACCGTGAGGCCGACAAATGGCTGGACCGCGAGCGCCGTGACCCCTGGCAGCTTCCGAAAGGGTGATCTCCGCTATGAAAGAACTCTCCTATCTGCTGCTGGCCGCCTGCCTTCTCCCGTGCGCCCTCGTGCGCCAGGCAGAGGCCGCCACCTTTTATGTCGCCCCGGACGGCAGCGACCTCTGGTCCGGCAAGCTTCGACAGCCCGGCCGTAACCGGGCGGACGGCCCCTTCAAAACCCTGGAGCGGGCGCGGGATGCGGTCCGTGCGCTCAAAGACCGGGGCAGGCTGCCGAAAGGCGGCATCGTGGTGGAACTCCGGCCCGGCCTCTATGAAATGGCCCGCCCGCTCGAATTGACCGCCCGGGACAGCGGCACGGCGGCCTGCCCGGTTATCTACCGTTCGCGGCAGGGCCAGCCGGCACGGCTGGCCGGGGGCAAGGTCATCACCGGCTGGGAGCCGGTCACCGATCCGGCGATATTGAGACGCATGGATGAGTCGGCCCGAGGAAAGGTCGTTCAGGCCGACCTCAAAGGGCAGGTGGAAGACCTGGGCAAGATGGAGGCCGGAACCTCCTGGGGCGCTTCCCGGCCCGGCCTGGAGGTCTTTTTCAAGGATGCGCCGATGACCCTGGCCCGGTGGCCCAACGAGGGCTTTGTCACCATCCCGGAGGTTCTCGGCCCCACGCCGCAGGACATTCGCGGCACGAAGGGCTGCATGGAGGGCATCTTCACCTATGAAGGCGACCGCCCCGCCCGGTGGGTGGGGGAAAAGGATGTTATGCTCCACGGCTACTGGTTCTGGGACTGGGCCGATCAGAGATTGAAAGTCTCCGCCATCGATACCGGAAAGCGCGCCATCACCCTCGACAGCCAGCCACAGCACGCTTATGGCTTTCGCAAGGGGATGTATTACTACGCCTACAACCTTCTGCCCGAACTGGACAGGCCCGGCGAGTGGTATCTGGACAGGGAGTCGGGCATCCTCTATTTCTGGCCGCCCGAACCGATAGAGGGAGGAAAGGTTACGGTTTCCGTGCTGCCAACTCTGGTCGAGATGAAGGATGTCTCCTATCTTACCCTCCAGGGCCTCACCTTCGAATGCACCCGCGATACGGCCATCACTGCCGTCAATGCAGATCACGTCCGGGTGGCGGGCTGCGCCATCCGCAACACCGGCGGCTGGGGCCTGGACATGAGCGGCAGGGAGAGCGGCATCGCAGGCTGCGACCTCTACAACCTAGCCGACGGCGGCATCGTCATCAACGGCGGCGACCGGAAGACCCTTACCCCGGCCCGGATGTATGTGGACAACTGCCACTTTTACCGCTTCGGCAGGTGGAACCCCATCGTCAAACCGGCGGTCTCGATAAACGGGGTCGGCAACCGCGTCACGCACTGCCTGATCAACGATGCCCCGCACATCGCCATCATGTGGGGCGGCAACGACCATCTTTTCGAATTCAATGAGCTGCACAGCGTGGTCTACGGAGCCAATGACGCCGGGATCATGTATGCCGGTTTCAACCCGACCACTCGCGGGCATATTATTCGCTACAACTACTTTCACCATGTCTACGGCTTCCGGGGGCAGGGATGCAACGGCGTCTACCTGGACGATATGTTCTGCTCCGCCCTGGTCTATGGGAACATCTTCTATAAGGTTCCCCGGGCGGCCTTCATCGGGGGCGGTCGGGACAACCGGGTAGAAAACAATATCTTCGTGGACTGCGCCCCGGCCCTCCACATCGATTCCCGCGCCCTGGGCTGGGCGGCCCCTGCCATGCCCACCATGAAAGAACGCCTGGAGGAAGTGCCCTATCGGGAGGAACCCTGGCGCAGCCGTTTTCCGGAACTTTTGACCTACTGGAACGACGAGCCGGCTGTTCCGAAAGGCAATGTCATCGCCCGGAACATCTGCTGGGGCGGAAGCTGGGATGAGGTGGAGGCCAGCGCCCGGCCCTGGGTCACTTTCATCGACAACCTGGTGCAGACCGACCCGAAATTCGCCGACGCCAGCCGCCAGGACTTTCGTCTGAAGCCCGATTCTCCGGCCTGGAAGCTCGGGTTCAAGCCCATCCCTGCCGAAAAGATCGGCCTCTACAAAGACTCCCACCGCATCACCTGGCCGGTCAAAACCGAGGTGCGAGATCCGTAGTTAACGATGCAGCCTGCGAGGAGCTTTAGCTTTGCGGAAATCTCCGGCCTCTCAAAGGCACGATATAGCTCTGAAGAAAGGAACCCGTTCAAGAATGCGCCAGACCCAGTTCAGCGATGTGTGCGGCACCATGGATGAACTCAAGCGCCGCCTGTATGAAGACTATTCGGCCCTGTCCGATGATCCTGCGGGCGGCCTCAACTCTCTTTTGGAAGACGCCCGTTTCATGCTGGATCGAATGCAGGCAAGGCTGGATGAATATCGCCGCTTTCGCGATATCCTGCAAGACCTGCTGATCAAAATGGACCAGGTGGAGCCGGTCAGCGCCGAACCCGCTCGTAAAGCCCTCGGTTTTCTGCATACCTGCGCCGCCACCCCGGAATCCTTCTCCGACGCCGAAATCGCTGACATAGCCCGGGCCGCCGAAGACATCCGGCTGGTCGCCGCTACCCAGGAGATACGGCTGCGGACGTTCATGGACCTGGCGCTCGCCGTCCGGGGGAGCTTTGACGCAATCCGGGGGAACCGGCCCTGGGTGGGATCGGAAGCCGAAGCCGCCTCGCTTTCGGAGTCTCTAGCCCGCCGTTTCCAGGCATGGCTGCCCCCGGAGCCGCACCGCAGCCGCCTGCTGGAGTTCCTGGCGGCCTCCCGGGCGGTGATTTCGGAAAACCTGCCGGGCGAGGAGCCGGTCGTGGCCTTTGAAGACGGGGGCAGCATCCTGATGAGCCAGGTGCGCTGGAGCGAGGCTATCGAGAATTTCCACCCGGCCAACACCGGCCCCGGCCCCACCGGGCTGCGCTATCGGGGCTGATCCTGGCAGATTTCTCTTACCCGCTGGCCCGTACGGCTGCCCCGGTGGGGCCGGGGCCGACCGGAGAAAGCTATACGCCGCACCGGAAAATCCCGGACTCGCCCCGGCCCGGTGCGGCATGAGAAAGGAGCCGCGATGGGCGACCCGAAACGCATCCTCTTTCTGACCGATACTCCGGGCCATACGGTCGGGATGGATCTACCCCTGCTCTACCCGGGACAGGTAACCATTCTGGACTTCACCGCCCGGACGCACACCCCCGACATCCTGAGCGCCTATACCCATGTCGTGACACTCGTGCAGGACGGTAGTCATCTCCCGAGACTCGATTTCGGAGCGGTGGAGGCTTATGCGCGGGCGGGCGGTCAGGTCGTCTCCTGTCTGTTCGAATACGCCCGTCACCGCGGGTTTTTCTTCTCCAAAACATATGCCGGAGGCAGCGTGCTTCCGGCCATTCGCATCAATGCGGCGTGCGATATCACCCGCGGCTTTAATGTAGGCGACACTATCGGGTGGTTCGGGGCTATCTCCTCGGCTCCCGATACCCTCTACGAAAACCAGAGAGTCCAGCGGCAGATCATGGGCCTGTCCGCCCCGGAGGGCGTCACGGTGCTGGCGTCCTCCACGGTGAACGGCGGAGCTGTGATGATCGAGGAACGGGTCGGAGAGGGGCGCATTCTGGCCCTGGATCTGCTCTCTCTAAACCGGCCCCACTTCAACAGCCACGGCAGCCTCAACAAATACCTGTTTCCCGGCAACTTCATCGGCGGCTCCGTCCGCTACGGCAAGCACTACCCGCGCAAGCTCTCCTATGGCGAGTTCGGGGAGGCGATGCACGCTCTGGCGGCGGCCTCTCCGCGCCTGAAGGTCGTCAACGAGGGGCCGTGCAGCGACGGTCGCCCGCTGTGGAGCTTCGAGATGGGCGACCCAGCCGACCCGACCCTGTATTTCGGGGCCGCCGTCCACGGCTGGGAATGGGAGAACGCTTACGGACTCCTCACCCTTGCCGAACTCCTGGCCCGGGATCCCCTTATCGAGAGCATGGAGACCGAACGCCTCCATTTCAAGATCGTGCCGATCCAGAACCCTTACGGGTACGACCATTTCATCCAGCAAAACGCCCGGGGCGTCGACCTCAATAACAACAGCAGCCTCAACTGGGGCGCATTCGCCCCCGCGCAGGATGTTCTCCTGCCCTGGGACTACAGCTTCGGCGGCTTCGGCCCGGCCTCCGAGGCGGAGATTCGAATCATCGAGCGAATCATCGATACCTGCGCGCCCCGATGCGTGATGGATTTCCATACCGCCACCTATATTTTGGTGCTGCCCCACCGCTACGATGCGGCTCTCTTCGGGGCCATCCATGAGGAGATGAAAAACCGCCTCCGTGACCGCTACTTCGCCCAGCAGCCCTATAACGGCCCCTATGAGCAGGTGAATATGGACCGGGTACTCCGTCTGGGCGAATCGACCGACCCGCCATCCCTGTACCCTTCGTTTGTCTTCTACGCCGCGGAGAAAGGAACGCCCGCCGCCTTTGCGGTGGAGATGTCCGGTAACCGCGACGATGTGCATGCCCTTGTCATGAATACCGATACGGTAGTGGAGATCTGCCTGGCGGCCACCCGGCAGTGTCTCCTGCACCGGCCCTGATGCCTCCGGCCCGAAAGGATACGATCCGATGATCGAAAAGGCTGTCCTGGCAATCGCGCTGCTGGCCCTGGGCGAGGCCCCGTCGGCTGCCGGCGAATTCACCGACCACGGCCCGGTAGTGCCGCTCGCCTCCCTGCGCGGGGCCATCGCCCTGCAAAACGCTAAAGGCGAAAGCCTGGTGATCGCGTGCAGCATGGACACCAGCCCGCAGGGCTGGATCCTGGTGACCGATCTCAATACCGGCGCGAGCCGTCAGATCCGCGTCCCCAAACCCTATCTCAATTCGCCGCCCTACGGCTCCATCGCAGGCAGAAACGGCAAATTCTATACTTGCTATGGGTCGACCTTCCTAGAGTTCGATCCCGACAGCGGAGAGTTCACATTTCACCGCCAGACCGGAGACGGTTGCTACCTCGGAACAGCGGAAGGGCCTGATGGCACGATCTATTTCGGCGGCTGCCCGGGCTGCCATCTCATCGCCTTCAATCCGACAACACGGGAGCTGACCGACTACGGCCCTATGGACCCGAAAGAAGCCTACCTGAACGAGATCGCCACCGACAGCAGCGGCTGGGTCTACTGCGGGATCGGCACAGCCCGGGAGAACCTGGTGGCCTTCCACCCCGCCACCAAAGCGCGGCGACAGCTCATCCGCGAGGAGGACCGACAGATCGGCACAGCATCGGCCGTTTCGGGCATGGACGGCAAGGTTTACGCCGTCGTACACGGGCAGAATTACCGGCTCTTCGAAGGGAAGGCGGCTCCCATTGAGGCCGGGAAAGTGCCGCCCCGCGCCCCGGCCCGCAACATCACCTGGGGACAGACTTTGAGCCTCCTGACCGACGGGCGGACGATCCGCGAATATAATATGCTGGAGAAATTCCTGGTCGTCTCCGGCCCTGCCGGTCAGGAAAGGCGGATCGATTTCGATTATGAAAGCGGCGGCAGCCTCATGACCCTGATCACCCGCGGCCCCGGGGGACGGGTCTACGGGGGGTCCTCCTTTCCCGCCTGCATGACTGTTTATGATCCGAAGGAGGGCGGCCCCGCCCGGCGGCTGGGCAACGCCTACTGGCATTCCTTCGCCGTCTCCGGAACGAAAATCGCGGCAGGCCGGTACGCCGGGGGCTATCTCGACCTCTACGATACGGCCCGGCCCTGGGCCATCGACCCCGGCCCCAAGCCCGATCCCCTCGATACACAGGCTAACCCCCGCTGCCTGGCCCAGTACCACCCGGATATCAATGTGCCCATCGCCACTCGCTTCCACCCGGACGGGCGGCATATCGTCACCGCAGGCTATCCGGGGTACGGCTACCGGGGCGGCGGGATCGCGATCTACGACCTTGACACAGGCCGATCCGAACTGCTGCCCCACCGGAAGCTGGTTCCCGATCACTCCATCGCCTCTCTCTGCATCCTCCCCGGAGGCGACCTCCTGGCCGGAACGGCCCGACAGGGCGGGCACGGCACCCAGGCGGCCCCCGGCGACGCCCGGCTCCTGTGCCTGGACTGGAAGACCAAAACCGTGCGCTACCGGCAAACGCCCATCCGCGGGGCCGGAGCGATCACCGGCCTGGAACCCGGAACAGACGGCCTCATTTACGGCCTGGCCGATGGCCCCGCCCTCTTCACCTTCGACCCCGCGACCCGGCGGGTGCGCCGTCAGAGCCTGGCCCGCTACGGTGGCACAGTGCGCCATGCCCTGGCCCAGGGCGAAGACGGAAGCATGTACGTACTCCTGAACCGGGCCATCCTGTGGATTGGCCCGGGCGGCAAGCCCATCGAAAAGCTGGCCGACGCGCCGGTGTCAATCACCAACGGCATCGCCATCACAGGAGGCCGAATTTACTTTATCGCCATCTCCCGCCTGTGGAGCTACGGGCCGCTCTACACGCTCCCAAAATGAAAGAGGTGGAAAAGCACCCCGAATCGGACACAGATTTACTGCATCAAAAAGTTTAATGCAGCAAAGTTGCTCTTATCCCTTACTAAAGGTGATCTGAGATCGTGCGTTCTCTTGATAATCTCTCAAAGTCCCCCAAGGCCACTCTCCCGCCAGGCTTCGGCGGGGGAACGGTTGCGCTCACACACTATCATCTCTTAAGGAGGGTAAACGATGCCCGAAGAAGCAGGAACACAGACCCGTAAAGAAACCGTCCGTATCGGCATTCTGGGCGGGGGAGGCATCCTGGGGGCGCATGCCCCGGCCTTCATGAAGCTGAAAGGCCGCTGCTCGGTTGCGGCTGTGGCGGAGCCGGACACCGGGCGGCATGGCCGCATCCGGGAACTGCTCGGGCAGGAGGTGGAGATCGTATCCGACTATCGGGATATCCTCGGGATGAGTGAGGTGGATGCCGTGGATATCCTCCTGCCGCATTTTCTCCACCTGCCTGCCACCCTGGCGGCAGCGGAGGCTGGAAAGCCCGTTCTGGTGGAGAAGGTGATGGCCCGCAATATAGAGGAGTGCGACCGGATGATCGCCGCCTGTGAGGAGGCGGGCGTCTCCCTCACCGTCTGCCATGACCGCCGCTACCACGGACAGTGGATGGCGCTCAAAGAGGTGGTGGACTCCGGCTGCCTGGGCTGCATTTTCTACTGGAAACTCGACCACAACCAGAATGTACTCTTTCCGCCCGGTAGCTGGGCGCGATCTCGCGACGGGCTGGGGGGCGGGGCCATCATGAGCTGCCTGACCCACCAGATCGATGCCCTGCGATGGTACGGGGGCGAGGTCGCGAGCGTCTCCTGCATGACCCAGGTTCTTCCCGAAAGGATGGAAGGCGAGACGGTTGGGATCGTTGCGGCAAGGATGCGGTCGGGCGCTCTGGCCCAGCTTGCCATCAACTGGTTCACCCGCTCCAACGCCGGGCCGGACTCGCTCTGGTATGAGATGGTACAGGTCTGCGGAGACCGGGGCGAGGCGTATTATATGTACGGACGCGGCACTTTCCTTATGCTCCACGACGCCCCGGACCGGGCCGCCGTCGAGCGATGGGGGGAGGCGGCCCTCAAGGGCTTCGTGCCCGTTCAGTGCGGAGGGTGGAGCGGCCACGAACGCTGCATTTCCGAATGGGTCAAATCGCTGCGCGGTGAGGATGACTGCATCGTCACCTCAGGGCGCGAGGCGAGAGGCACGGTCGAGGTGGCAGAGGCCGCCGCCCGTTCCGCCGAAACCGGCTGCTCCGTTTCCCTGCCGATTGCCCCCGCCCCCTGGAAGGATCCGATATGAAAGTCGGCCTGGATACCTTCACCATCCGCGAACTGAATCTCGATCCGTTCGCTACCCTGGATTGGATCTATGAACAGGGATTGGAGGGAGCGCAGTTCGGCGATTTGAGGAGCCTGAGCGATGCGCTGGACCCGGGCAGGCTGAGCGAGGTGCGCTCTCATGCCGACCGGCTGGGCCTCTATACCCATATCTCGGTGCCCACCTGCAACCCGCATCTGGTCACCGGCTCCCTGGAAGAGCATATGGCCGGACTCGCCCGTCAGGTGGAAACCGCCGCCCGGTTCGGCTGGCACGAACTCCACAGCGCCCTCGGCGGGGGACCGGAACGCTACGAGCATCCGGTTCCCTGGACACAGCACCTGGCCGATTCCGCGGACCTGATCCGCCGGCTTTCGCCTGTGCTGCACGCCCACGGCAGCCGGATCGATCTGGAAACCCACGGGGATGTCACCACCTTCGAACTGGTGCGCCTGATCGAAGCCGTCGGCCCCGATGTCTGCGGCATCTGCCTGGATACGGCCAACGTCCTCTGTCACGCCGAAGACCCGGTCCTCGCCGCCCGCCGCGCCGCCCCCTACACTCACCTCACCCATACCAAGGACGGCATCCTCTTCTTTTCCGAACGCGGCTACACGCGCCAGGGCCGCCCGCCCGGAGAAGGCTGCCTCGATTGGGAGCGGATTCTGCCGGCCCTGGGAGAATCGGCCCCTGACCTGCCGCTGTCCATTGAGGATCACAAATGGCTCTTCGAGTTCGCTGTCTTCGAGGAAGACTGGCACGACCTTCATCCGGACCTGACGTGTGCGGAACTGGCGAAGGTGATCCGCCTGACCTGGGAATGCGAGCGCCGCATCGCCGACGGAACGCTGGAGAGGCCGGAGGTCTATGAGGCCATCCCCTTTGCCGATCAGATGCTGACCCGCCTTCATACCGGGCGTAACTATCTCAAAGGGCTGCTGTCCCGCCTGGGGCTGGCAGGCGATAGCGGATAGCCACTTTCAGAGAGGCCGCCAGAGACAGGAAAGGATCTTTCATGCAGGCAGATGATATCCAGAGCATTGCGATTGTCGGAGCAGGGCTTATGGGCCACGGAATCGCCCAGGAATTTGCCCTGGCAGGCTATGACGTCTGCCTCCAGGATACCACCGAAGAAAAGCTTCGGCAGGCCCTGCATCAGATACAGGGCAATCTTCAGCGGATGGCAAGCATCGGTCTGGTGGATCCGGACGAGATCGAGCGGACGCTGGTCCGGATCCGTCCCGTCACCGGGATTCAGGAGGCCGCCGCTGGAACCGACCTGATAATCGAGGCGGTCTATGAAGACCTATCCCTGAAGCAGAGAATCTTTTATGATCTGGATCGCTGCTGCCCCGAGCGCACTATCCTGGCAAGCAACTCCTCTACACTGGTTCCCAGCCTTCTGGCATCGGCGACCTGCCGTCCGGACAGAGTGCTGGTTTCCCATTACTTCAATCCCCCTTACCTGGTGCCGCTGGTGGAGATCGTCCGGGGCCCGGCCACCTCCGATGCAGCGGTGGCCGCCGTCTATAACCTGCTCCGCCACATCGGCAAGCATCCGGTCATCGTGGAGAAGGAGGTTCCGGGATTTATTGCGAACCGCCTTCAGGCAGCTCTGGCCCGGGAGGCGCTCTCAATCGTTCAGAAGGGCATCGCGAGTCCTCAGGATGTGGATATCGCCATCAAGGATGGTTTCGGCCGGAGGCTGGCGGTGGCCGGCCTGTTCGAACTCTTCGATCTCGCCGGGTGGGATCTCATCCTGGCGGCCAGCCGCTCCCTTCTGCCCGATCTGGATACCTCTGCAGAGATATCCCCGTTGGCCCGGGAAAAAGTCGAGCGCGGTGAATTAGGGGTCAAGACAGGGAAGGGCTTCTATGGCTGGACGCCGGAGTCCATCGAGGCATTGCAGATGCGGATCTTGCAGGCTCTCAGCCAGCTAAACCGTTGGCCCTGAAAACTCTGCCCTTCAGCCTGGCGATCCGGAGGAACTTCTGACAGGCATCGACAAAAGGAGGAGGATATGGCGGTTTTGATCACGGGAGGTGCCGGCTTTCTCGGGTCGGCGGTGGTGCGCTGCCTGCTGGCCCGGGGTGAGAGCAGGCCCTTCGTGCTGCACCGCAGCCCATCCGTGCAGCGGCTGGCGGATGTCCTGGATCGGGTGGAATTGGTCCGGGGCGATCTTGGCAATTTCAGCCATGTGCTGGAGGCCGTCCGAAAGGCGAAGCCGACAGCTATCTATCACCTCGGTGGCATGCTCTCCATGCCATCCGAGGCCGATCCGGCGTCGGCCATGCAGGCCAATGTGCTGGGGATGTTCCACGTGCTGGAAGCCGCCCGCCTGTTTGAAGTGCCTCAGGTCCTTTACAGCAGTTCCCTCGCCGCCTATGGAATGGATCTGAAAGAAACCTTTATCGATGACGATTCTCTTCAGCGGCCACTCCTTTTCTACGGAGCCACCAAGGTCTTCGGCGAGCATATAGGCCTTTTTTATAAGCGTAAATATGGACTCGATTTTCGGGGCCTGCGCTATCCTTCCATCGTGGGCCCCGGAGTCGAGACCTCCGGCGTGGCCCAGCATACCTCCCGCATGATCGAGACATGCGCCCAGGGGAGAGCTTGCATAGTCCCTGTCACGCCTGAAACCCGCGTCCCGGTCATGTATATTCAGGATGCGGCCCGCGCGATGATCAAACTGAGCGAAGCCCCTGCCGGGCAAATTCGGAAGGTCAACTACCTCCTCGCCGGCACCACGCCTATCCCCAGCGCCCTGGAACTCGCGGACATCATCCGGACAAGAATCCCGGACGCGCATATCCGTTTCGACCCGGATCCGGCGATTCAGAGCGTTCTGGACAGAGCCACGAAGAACTTTCAATCTATTGATGAGAGCAACGCCCGGAAGGAATGGGGCTGGCAGTCGGAATACAGCCTGGAACGCATGGTCGATGCGTTTCTTCTCGAACTCAAGAGCAGACCGCCTTTATGATCAGGACTTTCGCCCTTCTATAGAACCCTTGACGACATATCGAGATATCGGGCGAATGTCCTGATGTTATGCATCGGCTCTATGCCGCGACCTTGGCGGCTCAGCCACCATCAATCTTTTCCCACTCCCCGCTGCATGAAGCGTAAAACTTCCCGCGCACCTGATGCCTCGATGATGGGTCAGGAGGCCCGCAGCGGGTCACGGTAGGGGCCGATTCTGGAGATCGGGTCGGGCGGAAGGCAGGAGACTGCGGGCGCAGGCGGTAGTCGTCGCGGCCCGGGTTAGCGAACAGGGGATCAGCCACCAGGGAATGCCTGTCCTGGCCCTGCGCCCGCCAGGCAGCCCATTCGGATTCCAGTTCCGCCGCCCGGAGAGCCACATCGTCCACCCATACCCGGCCCGGAACGGAGATAACCGCCAGCCACAGGAAAAAGGTCTTCATAGTGGGGCGGTAGTCCAGGCTATCCCGGCCCGGAAGGCGAAACAGCAGATCGTAGCGATGCCACTGCCCGGTTGCGCGGCAGGCGGTGAAGGCGAGCCAGTTATGCACGTTTTCCTTCCAGGAATAGGCTTGAAGGCGGACCTTTGCCGATTTTCCGTCTGTTTTCAGCCAGGCGGTAAAGTAGAACACGATATGATCTCCGGTCATCGGAAACCGTACCGGGTGAACATGGAAATATTCTTCGATGTTTCAAAGGATCATCCCTTCCATTCTCCCGATTTCCCGATAGTCAATGGACAGTAATTCAGAGCGGCCGGGGAAGAGTGGCGCAGTGCAGGAAGGGTGTAGTATCATTAACTCAAGTTGCCACCTAGCCCGGGGCCGGCCCCGTTTTCCGCGGTAGGGGCGCGATTTATCGCGCCCCATGTGTATCAAGATAAGGCTGTCTGTCCCGCGGGGGCGGGGTTGGGGGCTTTGAGAGACCGTTACCTAACCCCCCCTCCCCCTGCCCGAAACGGGCAGGGGGAGGGGATGGGGGGGGCAAGCACTGCACCCTCTCTCCCCCTCTCCCCGGAGGCGCTCCGGCGCATCCCTTGGGTTTCGGGGAGAGGGGCCAGGGAAGAGAGGTCACCCCTCCCCCAGGAGCGGAGGATGTTTCCCC
>JADLDR010000116.1 GCA_020846535.1 Armatimonadota bacterium
CCGCCCGGCGACTGAGCCGCTTCAACGCTTGGCGCTCTGGGTCCGTCAACGTGATGAAGACCATTGGGTACACCTCCTACTTCCAGTATACCCGAAAAACGTGCCTTTCTTTTGGTTGCATGCTTAGAAGATCGGCAGGGACCTCGCAGGCAGGCGATTTCACTGATGCCTCCGCACTACGGCCCCGCGCTCTGCCTTTATTATGTCCGCCTGCAATCGCCGATACTCATCCAACGACACCACTGCCGCCACTGGTTCGCCGTTGCGTTCCAGGAACACGCTTTCATATTCATCCCATGCGGATTGCCGCAGTCGTTCCAGTTTGGGGGGTAACTCGTCCAGGGAAATTGTTTTACTCATAATGCTCTGACCTCTGCTCAGTGGCGACTTGATCCCGCCATGCCTTCCGCTGTGCCTCCTTTATAGAATTGCACAAATCTGACGGGAAATCAAATCCAGAACGCATAGGTCGTTATCCGCCCGAACAGTCCGATGAGCTGCCAGAGAGCGCCGACGACGAATTCGCCGAGGATGAGGCCGAGAAAGAAGGGGAGGGCGCGGCGGTAGTTTTTCAGGCCCCCGTAGCGCAGGATGAGAAGCTTAATGAGCCAGGCCAGGACCAGGGGCGTCCAGAGGAGGTGGATGGCCCACCAGTTGGAGATGATGTATCCGACCGGGTGCAGAGGGAACCATAGGACGCGCTGGCGCAGGGCCAGCAGGGAGATCGAGACGACGAATCCGGCGATCATGCCGATGATCATACCGGGCGTGGTGGGGGGCGGGCTGGTCATCCAGCTATCCAGCCGGTTGAAGCCTTCGGTGGCGAACCAGGTTGCCGGGCCGAGGAATCGAATCTGCGCTCCCAGCCGGTAGGCTTCGTGGAGGACGGCCCAGAAGGTCGCCAGCCCGCCGATGATCCCGGCGCAGAACATGGCGATCATCAGGCGGCGGGCGTTCAGGCGAGCGGCGCGGGCGATCTTGAAGCCCTCCAGTTGGTGCGGCATGGGATGGCTTCGGCACGATTCGCGGTTCAGCCAGTAAAACAGAGTCATACCGGTCAGAGTGCGGGTATCGAACCGTTGCGGCCCCATCAGGGTGGTGACGATCTGGTCCGGGCCTGCGGCGAACATATCGTGTACCGGCGGGCCGGTCTCCGCCCGGATGCGCGTGAGAGCGGCGGAGAGGGCCAGGTAGAGGATCATATAGGCCGAGGCCGCCCAGACGGACATCCCCAAAGAGACGGCGAAGGCGATCATCAGAAGGCAGCCGATCCCGGCCCCGAGAAATGCCGCCCGGTAGGAAAGCGGCTCATCGGCCTCCTCCGGGCGGCGTCCCCCCTCCACCGCCCGCCGGAAGGCCTGCTTGAAATACCTCCGCCCTGCCCAGAGGGCGAAGAGGATCGTCCCGATCCAGGCCCCGGAAAGCTGCTGCACCGAGGCAGGCCCCCCGATCCACGGCACCTCCCATCCGAACATCGAGGCGATCACCCGCTGCGCCTTCCAGACCCAGAAGAAGAACCAGCAGGAAAAGGACAGATCGAGCGGCATGATGAACCCGATGCCGATGGCGAACGGGTAGAAGGTCAGCGGCAGCCATCCGACCGCATTCCACGGTTTGTTGACCAGCATCGGCCCGATATCCACGGCCTGCTTGCAGTTGATGGCCGGCAGGTTCGGGTAGAGGAAATTGAGGCCGTTCAGGATATTGAGGGCCGCCGCCAGCCCGAAGCCCATCCAGAGCGCCTTCTGGCGGAAGAAGGGCGGGTTGCCCTGCCGGGTCATCGCCAGGGGCAGGGAGACGATGGGAAAGGTCAGCCGCTCCGAATCCACCCACTGCCTGCGGAGGATGGCGTTGATACAGAACATGGTCGCCAGCATCACGGCCACAAAACCCATCCAGCAGGCTATCGGAAGCAGCCATGGAAGAAAATGCTCCGGTCGGTAGAGGCTGGTGCTGCCCTCGTAGAAGCCCTTCAGGGCCGTCTTGTCGGAGACGGTGGCCCAGGAGGGCAGGTAGCGGACGAACTTGATATCCCACCGGTTGGCGTCGCTGGTGTAGTGGTAGGGCGCTCCCAGGATGAAGGTCAGGGTCTGCATCACATCGCAGCCCGCCAGGGAAGCTCCTATCGCCAGCAGGCAGTATACGGTGAGCAACTCCCCCTGGCTCAAGGCATAGCGCGGTAGATAGCGAAGAAGGGGTAGGTTCAGGACGGTCAGAACGAAAACGAAGAAGATGGCGGTAAAGAGAAGCGTGAGGACGGTCGGGAAGATGCCGCTACGCACCAGTTCCATACCGACGATCCAGTAATTTTCCAGCGGAATGAGGGCCAACCCGATCAGCACCGCCCTGCCGGATACCCCTCGCGCCGACGGCGGGGCGGATGCTTTCCGAGTTTCAGGACGGGTTAGAGTGGGCATAGGCGCAGGCTTCGCTCCAGCGCGGGATCGGTCGGCAGGCTGCGTCGCGGGATATGCATCTCCTATTTCGACACCGGCCCCGCAGCGCCCTTCACCGACCTACGCCCCTGGCTAATATTTCGCTTCCTTCAGCGCCCTGTCCAGCTCGCGCTGCATCTTGCGGGCGACCTCATCGAGCAGTTCCTTAGGGTTGCGCCTGCCGTGGATGGCGTAATCCTCGGCGCGGGTCAATTCCTGGGTATAGAGGGGCCAGACGGGCATCCCCGGGGGACCGAAAGCGTTTTCGCTGGAAGCCAGATCGATAGCGAATCTGAAGAGTGGATTCTTCTGGAACTCCGGCTCCATCGCGACCGCCTTCAGGGGCGGAATATTCCCGATGCCCAGGCAGAACTCCTTCACCGCCTCCGGGCCGCAGATCCAGTTCAGGAATTCCCAGGCTTCATCCTTGTGCTTGCAGGCCGCCGGGATGACGAACACGCTCCCGCCCACCGTGCAGGTCTTGGGTCGCCCGCCCGGGGGCGCAGGGGCCGCGAAATAGCCCCAATCCAGCTTCGGCGCGTAGCGGATGATATGCTCCTGCACCCATTCCCCTGTCGTCCACATCGCGACTTTGCCCACGAAGAAGGCGGCATTGGGGCTTTGCTGGCTCCCGAAGGTCTGCTCGAAAGATTCGATGCGGGACAGGTCGTATTTCTGGCTGTAGGAGGCGATCCACTCCAGGGCCGCTACGTTATGAGGGTCGTTGGCGGTGACGGTGCGCGTTTCGGGGTCGTACCACTTGCCGCCGAAGACATAGGCCCACCACATCAGCCAGCCCGGGCGAAAACCGTAGCGAACGAAGCCACCCTTGTCGTCGTATCTGGTGCAAAGCTCTGCGGCGCGGTCCAGTTCGGCAACGGTCTGCGGCGGCTTTTCGGGGTCCAGGCCGACCTCGCGAAAAATATCCTTGTTGAAGGCCACGAAGTTGGAGTTGGTGGTGGCGTTCAAGGCCCAGGTGTGCCCGTTATACCGGAACATACGCCAGACGCCGGGCATGTATTCCTCCGCCTTCCGGCCCGAACGGGCGATATAGTCGTCCAGAGGGGTCAGAGCGCCTCGCATGGCGTAACCGGCCAACTCGTCGGCCCAGATCGCGGAACAGACGTCTGGAGTGCTGCCTCCCGCAATGGCGATCCGCACCTTCTGGTAAGAGCCTCCGACGCTCAGAATCTTCACCCGTATCTTCGGATGCTGCCGGTTGAAGCGGGCCACCAGCTTCTTCTGCACCTCCAGCTCATGCCCCGTCCAGCCCGTCCAGTAGACCAGGTCGGTGACGCCGTCTTTCCGTTCGGGCCGGGAACAGCCGCAGAGAAGCAGGCAGAGAAGCAAACCGTAAATAAACATCGTCAAACGCAATGATGCAGGCTCCTGATGATGTATTAGGGACCTTGGCGCAAATGTCATTGCGAGAAGCGCAAGCGACGCGGCAATCTCCAGGCCCGTCAAGTAAAGAGCGATCTCGGTATTCGTTACACTGGAGATTGCCGCGTCGCTTGCGCTTCTCGCAGACCGCATCGATTACGGCTTTGACTGAGAAACCCTTGCCGCGTCCAGTCTCCCCGCTACCGACCCAGCAGTTTCAGAGCGTGGGCGACGATATTCTCGGGGGTGAAACCGAGTTGTTCCATGACGACTTCTGCAGGGGCGGAAGCGCCGAATCTGTCCAGGCCGATCACATCGCCCTCAGAGCCGACGTATTTGTGCCAGCCCATCGTGCTGGCCGCTTCGACAGCCAGGCGCTTTGTCACGGCAGGGGGCAGCACTTCCCGGCGGTAGTCTTCAGGCTGGCGGTCGAAGAGTTCGCAACTCGGCATTGAAACCACACGGGTCGCGATCCCCTGTTCTTTCAGCGATTCCGCTGCCTTCAGGGTGACGCTCACCTCGGAGCCGGTGGCGATGAGAATGATGCCCGGCTCTTTCCCTTCCGTATCGACCAGGATGTAGGCTCCTTTTTCCAGGTTATCCGCAGAAGGATATATGCTCCGGTCCAGGACAGGGAGTTTTTGGCGGGTCAGCGCGAAGGCGACCGGGCCGCTGCGGTGGCGGAGGGCCACCTTCCAGGCGGCGGCGGTCTCGTTGGCATCGGCAGGCCGGATCACGGTCATGTTCGGAATGGAGCGGAGGCCCGCAAGCTGTTCAATCGGCTGATGGGTCGGCCCATCCTCCCCCACCCCGATGCTATCATGGGTGTAGATGAAGAGTACCCGCTGGTGCATCAGAGAGGCCAGCCGGACGGTGGGCTTCATGTAGTCCGAGAAGATGAGAAAGGTGGAGCAGTAGGGAATCAGGCCGCCGTGCAGGGCCATCCCGTTGCTGATCGACCCCATGGCATGCTCCCGGACGCCGAAATGGAGGTTGCGCCCGGCATAGTCCCCGGGGCCGACGGCTCCCATATCCTTCATGAAGGTCTTGGTGGAAGGGGCCAGGTCCGCCGAGCCGCCGACCAGGGCGGGGATCTTTGCGGCGATGGCGTTCAACGCCTTGCCCGAGGCGTCTCTCGTGGCGACCGCCCCGCCCTCCGGCTTGAAGACAGGAACCTCCGCCTCCCAGCCGCCGGGCAGGTCGCCCTTCATTCTGCTTTCCCATTCGGCGGCCCGGTCCGCATATTCGGCGGCATAGCCCTTGAAAGCGGCTTCCCATTCGGCCTGGCGCTTCTTGCCTTTCTCCACCGCCTTGCGGAAGTTTTGAAGGGCTTCTTTGGGAATGTAGAACATCGGCTCCGGGGGCCAGCCGAGAGCCTGTTTGGTGGCTTTCAACTCCTCTTCGCCCAGAGGTTCGCCGTGAACCTCCGCCTTGCCCTGCTTGTTCGGGCTGCCGTAGCCGATCTGGGTGCGGGCGACGATCAGGGAGGGCCGTTCCTTTTCCGCCTGAGCTGCCCGGATCGCTCCGGCCGCGGCCTCCAGGTCGTTGCCGTCGATATGCTGAGTATGCCAGCCGTAGGCGTCGAACCGCTTCCCGACATCCTCCGTGAAGGCCAGCGATGTCGAGCCTTCTATGGAGATATGATTGTCGTCATAGAGATAGATGAGCTTTCCCAGCTTCAGATGGCCTGCCAGGGAGGCGGCCTCGGAAGCGACGCCTTCCATCAGATCGCCGTCGCTCACGATGGCGTAAGTGAAGTGATCCACCACTTCATGGCCGGGCCGGTTGAAGACGGCGGCCAGGTGGCGCTCCGCAACCGCCATGCCGATCCCGTTCCCGAAGCCCTGCCCCAGCGGGCCGGTGGTGGTCTCGACGCCTGGGACAAAGCCGTATTCCGGGTGGCCGGGCGTCATACTGCCCCACTGGCGGAACCGCTTCAGCTCTTCCAGGGGCAGATCGTAGCCGGTCAGGTGGAGAAGGCTGTAGAGCAGCATCGAGCCGTGTCCTGCTGAGAGGACGAAGCGGTCCCGGTCCGGCCACTTGGGATCGGCGGGATTGTGCTTCAGGAAGCGCGTCCATAGGACATAGGCCATGGCGGCAGCCCCCATCGGAAGCCCTGGATGGCCGGATTTGGCCTTCTGCACCCCATCGGCGGACAGCATCCGGATCGTGTTGATCGAAAGCTCGTCCAGTGCCCCGAATTTAAAGTCTGACATTTCCGACTCTCTCCTTTAGATGAAAATTCGCATTCCGATCACAAGCGGAGACGAACCTTTGTGTCCGCCCCCACAAAGCCAAAGTCATCGCTGCAGACAACGTATTCTACTACTTCCCTGCCGCTCCCGTCAAGCCGAAAAAAATATCTTGACAAATTTCTTTACAGGCAGTAAAATATAACTATAGTTTTCTAAACAGGGGAACACGGGAGGGAGCTATGCTGAACAACGTTATCCTTATCGGAAGGCTTGTGCGCGAGCCGGAGCTGCGGTACACCCCCAACGGAATCGCAGTGACGAAGTTCACTCTGGCCTGCGACCGGCCCAAATCCAGCAACCGGCCTAAGAAGGAAACCGACTTCATCGATTGCGTTGCCTGGCGGCAGCAGGCGGAATTCACTTCCAACTATGGAGAGAAGGGCAGGCTGCTGGGAGTGGAAGGACGTCTTGAGGTCAGAAGCTGGGCGGCCCAGGACGGAACGAAGCGAAGGTCATACGAGGTTCAGACCTGGCGGGTGCAATTCCTGGATAAAAAGCGAACCGATGGTTCCAACGGGCAGCATGCCGATCCCATGGAACCGCCGGGCGATTTGTCCGAGGCGGATGATCCGTTTGTCCAGGCATAAAAACGAGAAGGGAGCCGGCGGCCCACCGGTTCCCTTCTTGACCGCATCGGAGTCTTTGCGAGGAGCGCAAGCCACTAACGCTCCGTTGGAGTAAGGGAGTAGATTTATCTGCCCCACGCCTGGGGCGGGCAGACAAGAGAGTTTGCACGGCCCGCTGATGTCCAAGTCAGGGTGCAGTTTCCCCTGGGACAGGGCCGTAGGAGCGAACACAAGGTTCGCCCCATAGCGATCCAGATCAGGGTGACTGTCCCGCCGGGGCGGGGTGCGGGCCTTTGATAGATGGTTACCTAACCCCCCCGCCCCCTTCCCGAAACGGGCAGGGGGAGGAGATGGGGCCGCCAATGACCGCACAGTCTCCCCCCTCTCCCCGAAGTGGGGCGAGGGGTCACCCCTCCCCCAGGAGCGGAGGATGTTTCCCCTGATCTGGATCGCGATGGGGCGACCCGATAGTTCGCCCCTACGGATCGGCCAAGATCGCTCCACATCTTAACCTTGCCCTGCTCAGCTGATCCTCTTACGGCCTCCGTATTTCCTTTCCCCCTCACGGCACCGCCGCCCTATACAGCACGGCTTCCGGCGTTTGAGCCTCAAGCGTATAGCCGGCCGGATGAGGGGCGAAAACGATGGTTCCCCCCTTCATGGGGATCACCCCATTTCCGGAGCGCAGCAGGGCGCTTCCTTGCAGCAGAACGAGGGCGTCCGGCCCATGCTCGGGCGGGCGGGTGTGTGTTTGGCCGGCGGCCAGGGTGATGCGGGATAGAAGAAATTCCTGCGCCGCCGTGGGATAGGCGCGCTCGGTGTCGGAGAGCGAAACGCCTTCCAGAATTTCGGGCTTTCCGCTTTCGAAGCGGAGGGTTCGCAATAGCTCATCCGCATCGACATGCTTGGCGGTCAGGCCCCCGCGCAGGACATTGTCCGAGTTTGCCATCAATTCCACGTTCACGCCTTCCAGGTAAGCATGGAGCGTACCTGCGGGCTGGAATGTGCCCTGCCCCGGCGCGAGGCGCACCAGGTTCAGCAGGTAGATAGAAAAGATGCCCTTGTCCCGGTAGCCGCCCGGAAGCGGGAAGTCGGAGGCGGCTCGCACCGCCCAGAAATCGGGACTGTCCTTGTCGGGCGAGTTTTCCCGCTCCAGGCGAGCCAGGAGGGGATTCAGAAGGCGGCCGGCCTCTTCCTGCGGCATCTCCATCGCCCTCCGGTAGAGCGATTTCAGCAAGGCGCGTCGGGCGTCGGGGTCGCTGCCCGTATAGGTAAGACGGCTGCCGAAATCGGGCATCAGAGGGGCCAGTTCCGGGACGCAGTTCAGCGTTTCGGCGATCTCCTCCAGGGGTCGGAAGCCGTGTAACATCCGGAAATCGGTGAGGGCGACATGCGCCTCCGGTTTGTGGTTGTTGTCCTTGTAATTGCGAGATGGAGCGTCCGGAGGAATCCCTGCGGCGTTCTCGCGGGCGAAACCCTCTTCGGCCTGGGCTTTGCTGGGATGCGCCTGGATGGAAAGCATCTTCCGCGCATCCAGCACCTTGAAGAGGTAGGGCAGCCGCCTCTCGAATCGCGCCGCCGGACGGCCCAGCACTTCTTCCGCCGCCCCTTCGATCAGCCGGTCCAAAGGAATCCGGGCACCGTCCACCCGGGCAAGCGAAGGCGCTTTCGGGTGCGCCCCGATCCAGAGTTCCGCATACGGCTCCCGCTTTTCGTTGGAATGGCCCAGGAGCGCGGGAATGAAGTCGAATCCTCCCCATTCGTAATGCTGGACGGCCCCTTCCAGTTCCACTACCCGGACGGCGTTCCGGTGTGATTCCTGCATCCTCTCCTCCTATCCGCTCTCCATGGCAACCCAGTGCCGCTCCTCCGCAGAACGCAGGGCCGCCTCGATGGCAGTCTGCGCCCGGAGGCCATCGGTGAAATCCGCGTCCTGGTCGTCTTTGGCGGCCTGTCCCAGACAGCAATCCGCGAAGCGGCGCATCATCGCTTTCATGCAGCGGCCCGGTTCTTCCGCCTGGCCTTCGGGCAGGGAGACGGCCCGGTAGGGTTCGCCGCGCAGCGAGATTTCCATCCTGTCCGCCTCTCCTCTGGAGAGAGGGCATCGCAGCCCCCCTCTTTCGCCGTAGAGTTCGATTTCGGCGTACCGTCTCTGGGGGCATGCCCGCCCGGTGAAGAACTGCCCCCGGACGCCGCCCTCCGTCTCGAAAAGGACAGAGGCGATATCATCTGTGGTCACCGGATGAAGGCTGCGGTCGGCGGCCTCCAGGGAGCGCGGGAAAGTGACGGCCTGAGCGCAGCATGCGGTGATTTCGCCCGCCACCACCCGGATCGTATCGATATAATGAGACCCGACATCGGCCAGCATTCCCGCCCCGGCCTCTTCCCGGTCGTGACGCCAGCCGAAGGGAACGCCGGGCATCAATTCCCCCGAAGCCCCGCCCTCCACACGGACATAGAAGATTCGCCCGATCTCGCCGGAAGCAGCCATCTCTCGGAGCATTCGCAGGCCGTGCAGATAGCGAAAGAGAAAAGCCACCTGATGATGCTTTCCCGAAAGCCGGGCGGCCTGCTCCATTCGGGCAGCATCCGCCCGGCTGAGCGCCAGGGGCTTCTCGCAAAATACAGGCTTTCCGGCCCGGAACGCTTCCAGGGCTATGGGCAGGTGCGCCCGGTTGGGGGCCGCCACCGTGACCGCATCGATCTCGCCGCAGGCGATCAGCTCCCGGTAGTCCGTAAAAACATTCGGAATACCCGACTCCCGGGCTGCCTGCAAGGCTCGCTCCCGGTTACGGGAGCATATGGCCGCGACATGCACCTGCGGATGGGCCTGAAGACAGGGAATATGGCAGAGATTCGCCCAGCTGCCCGCCCCGATCACGCCGACATTCAAGGTTGGTATGGTCATCGAAATCCTCTAGAGCGGTAGAGTCCGGATTTTCACCGAGGGGCGCAGATCGCCCTTTTTCGGTATCCAAGCAGCCCGTTGGCGTCAAGGTTCCGTGATGGGGCCATCCTGCCCGACCTGTAGGGGCGAACCCCAGGATCGCCCCATCGCGATCCAGATCAGGGGAAACATCCTCCGCTCCTGGGGGAGGGGTGACCTCTCGCCCCACTTCGGGGAGAGGGGGGGAGACTGTGCGGTCATTGGCGGCCCCATCTCCTCCCCCTGCCCGTTTCGGGAAGGGGGCGGGAGGGTTAGGTAACCATCTATCAAAGCCCCCAACCCCGCCCCGGCGGGACAGTCACCCTGATCGGGATACCTATGGGGCGATCCTGGGGTTCGCCCCTACGGCCCTGTCCCAGGGGAAACTGCACCCTGACTCCAACGGGCTGCTTATATCATTTTGGCGAAGCCTCTGCCCGATTCCTGCCTGCTTGCCCGGAAGGATAGCGCCTCCCCGCCCTGACGGTATATAGATAACCGCGAGTTCAGCCGATAATCGTACAAGAGCGGTTGGCTTCGGTTGCAGCAGAGTGGAGCGCGTGAAGGAGTTTGCGCATGAAATCCATGCCCAAAGCGGCACAGGTATATATCGTATCGGTCTGGGTGATCGGGGTTTTGGTTATCGTCTATGCTCTTTGGAACAGCCGCAGCAATGTTATGACCAATGCCTCCGAACTGTCTTTTTATCTGGTTTTGGCCGGTCTGGCAGGCTCCCGGAAGATCAAGCTCATCAGCGCCGAAAAGGAGAAGACCGGAACGATGTCGGTGGCTTTTGCGGTCACTTATGCGGCGATTCTCAAGTTCGGGCCGGTAGGGGGAATGCTGACCGGATTTTTCTCAGGGTTGTCTGCCGGTATCTTCCCTTTGAAAAAGCGGCACCCGCTTTACCGACTCCTCTTCAATACCCTCAGTGTTACCGCGATTGCCTGGGCGTCCGGGATGGTCTTCTGGCAGATGGGGGGAAACGCGGTCGCTATAGACAACATGGGTTCTCTATTCGGGCCTGTTGTCGCCTCCACTTTGGTTTATTACCTCCTCAATACCGGATCGGTTGCCCTGGCAATCGGCCTCTCCACCTCCAAGAAGCCCCTGGAAACCGTAAGCCTTTGGAAAGAGAACTTCCTGTGGACAGCGCCCGGATATTTTGCAGGAGCTTCCACCGGAACGCTGGTGCAGATTTTTTTTAATTATACTGGCATCATTTTTCTGGCCCTTCCTATCCTCTACCTCACCTATTATTCCTATAAGATTTATATGGAAAAAGCGCGAGAGCGCGAGGAGCATATCCTGGAGCTTCAGCAGAAGCAAAAAGAGCTGGCGGACCTCTATCTGGCGACAGTGGAATCGCTGGCGATTGCCATCGATGCCAAAGACCCCTATACCCACAAGCACATCCTGCGAGTCCAGAAATACGCGGAGGCTATCGCCAAGGCCATGGGAGTAGCGGGAGACGATTTGAGAGCCATCGAAACCGGCGCTCTGCTGCACGATATCGGCAAGCTGGGCGTGCCCGACTATATCCTGCTCAAGCCGGGGAAACTCACTCCGGATGAGTTCGACAAGATCAAGCAGCATCCCGATACCGGCTCCATGATCCTGGACCCGGTCAAGTTCCCCTGGCCTGTCATGGACGTGATCCGCCATCATCACGAGCGATATAACGGGACCGGCTACCCCGACGGGCTGAAAGGAGAGGCTATCCCCCTGGGCGCTCGCATCCTGGCCGTCGCGGATGTTTACGACGCCCTGACCTCCACCCGCTCCTACCGGAACGCCTGGACGCACGAGCAGGCCATCCAGCAGATTCAGCAGAGCGTGGGCAGCCATTTCGATGAAAAGGTGACCGAAGCCTTTTTGCAGGTGATCGGTGACATCAGCGAAGCCCTGGAGCGGGAGCGCCAGCAGAGCCTGGAAGGAGCCTCCCCCGACGAGAAATCCGCCCGGACCGACCGCACCCGCAAGAACCGGGCTACAGAGAACATCTCGCGGGCGCACCACGAGCTGATGACCATCTACGAGATCGCCCAGACCATCAGCTCCACGCTTGACCTGAAGGAAACGCTCTCGATCCTTACCCACAAGATTCAGAACGTGGCGGAAGCGTCCACCTGTGTGATCCTTCTCCTGGACGCGGACAGCAAGCAACTGAACGCCCGATCCGCGGTAGGCGTCAACGAGCCGTTCTTCGCGGGCGCTTATGGCAAAGTCGGAGAAGGGATGACCGGAGAGGTCGTCCGGAGCGGGCATCCCGCGCTGGGAGCCTACCAGAAGGATGACCTGATCCTTTCCTCCTGCTATCAAAGCTGGGACAACCTGCTGTCCGCCCTGGTGGTTCCCATGGTGGTCGAAGAAACGGTGATCGGAACCATCAACCTTTACCATGAACTCGACGACGCTTTCTCCCAGGACGATCTCCGGGTGTTGCAAATGGTGAGCCGCCAGGTGGCGATGGCGGTCAACAACGCCCAGCTCTTCGAGCGCACCCGCGAATCGGCGCTGACAGACCCGCTGACCGGCCTGCACAACGCCCGCTACCTGATGATGTTTCTCGACCAGGAGCTTCAGCGCGCTCAGAGAAACGCCCACCCGCTTTCCCTGTTCGTGATGGACCTGGATGATTTCAAAGCCATCAACGACCATTTCGGCCACCACCAGGGCGACCGCGTTCTGGGTGAAGTAGGCGAGGTTTTCAAGGATCAGGTGCGCGCCTACGACCTGGTGGCCCGATACGCCGGGGATGAATTCGTGATCGTGCTGCCGGAAACCGGCCCGGAGGAAGCCGCCGCCCTCGCCGAACGGGTTCAGGAAGCGGTTTTCCACTACAATACCGGTCTGAGCCACAGCGAACTGGGCGACATGCGGATCGGGGTCAGCATCGGGGTCGCCTCTTACCCGAAAGACGGAGAGATCGTCAAAGACTTGATCGATGCCGCCGACCGACGGATGTATGTGGACAAACGGGGCAGGAAGCAGCCCCGGGCCGCCTGAAACTTTGCCCTCGCTCGCTAAAAACCGGTATTCTTCTCAGTTACGAATCTCGCGGTTTTGGCCTATAATAGAATCAATCGGGCATAAAGCGACAACGGCAAAGCCAGGGAAACCTGGCGGCGCAAAGCTACAGGGTCTAAGTCCGCTTGCGGATATGATAGCCTAGCCACCGAAAGTATGTCCCCATCGAATAGCGACCGAGAAGGGCAAACCCCGGGAAACCGGGGGACGCAAAGCCGATTGGGTCTACAGGGGCGACACGCCCCTAGGACTGCCAGGCTGCCGAAGTTGATGAAACTCCTTGCCTCTCATCGGTCTTTCGATGAGAGGCTTTCCGTTTTTATAGGGATGAAAGGAGACAGCCTGGAATGACGGGACATACCAACTTCAAGCTGCGGGTTATAGCCGCAGTTGTCGGCCTGTTGATCTGCATGGCCGCGGCAGGCGCAGCCTCTGCGGATCGCTTCAAAATCTCCGGAGATCTTCAGCAGCAAATCCACCGGCTGGGCGCTGCATCTCAGGGAGACCGACTGGTTCCGATCATCGTGCAGACGCGCAACCGGCCCGGCCAGAGGCATCCGGGCCTGGTCGGGCAGGGCGGCGGCATCTTCAGCCGGAGCTTCGAAGCCATCGCCGGGTTCTCGGCAAAGCTGCCCGCCCGCGCCATCGAAGCCCTTGCCCGCGATGCGGACATCGTGTCGATCTCCCCGGACCGGCAGGTGCAGGGGGCGATGCACCTGACCGCAGCGGCGGTCGGGGCGGATGTGGCCTGGAACTCCTACAAGCTGAACGGAACCGGCATCGGCATCGCCGTGCTGGACACCGGCATCTGGAGCCATCCCGACCTGGTGACCGGTAAGAACCGGATCGTCGCCTGGAAGGACTTCGTAGGGGGCAAGACCAAGCCCTACGATGACAACGGTCACGGAACCCATGTCGCCGGGGTGATCGCCGGCAGCGGGTACAAGAGTTCCACCTATTCCATTCGCCTGAAAGGAATGGCCCCCAGCGCCAACCTGATCGGGGTGAAAGTGCTGGACAAGTTCGCTGCCGGACAGGTCAGCACGGTTATCAGCGGCATCGACTGGTGCATCGCCAACAAGAGCCGCTACAACATCCGGGTCATGAACCTGTCCCTGGGGCACGGTGTCGGGGAAAGCTATGTCACCGACCCGCTGTGCCAGGCGGTGGAACGGGCCTGGCAGGCTGGAATCGTGGTCGTGGTGGCCGCAGGCAACCAGGGGCGGAACGGCTATGCCACCATCGCTTCCCCGGCCAACGACCCGTACGTCATTACGGTCGGGGCCATGAAAACGATGGGAACCGCCGCGAAATCCGATGATCTGATCTGCACCTACAGTTCCAAAGGCCCCAGCCGTTTGGATCATGTTCTCAAGCCCGATATCGTGGCTCCCGGGAACCGATCCATCGCGCTCTACGACAACGGCTGGCTTTCCCTCACCTATCCCGGCAACGGGGTTCAGCCTTCTATCTTCTCGGGAACGGGTATCGTTCAGTACTTCACCCTGAGCGGAACGAGCATGGCCGCCCCTGTCGTGAGTGGCGCGGCGGCTCTGATGCTTCAGAAAAACGCGACCCTCAGCCCGGATACGGTGAAGGCCCGCCTCATGAAGAGCGCGGACAAGGTGGCCGGGGACATCTACACCCGCGGCGCGGGCTACCTGAATATTCCCGCCGCCCTGAGCGCTACCGGCGCGGCCTCCGCGCCTGCCCGATCCCCATTCGTCTTCCAGGCGGAGTGGGGCGTCGTTCTCTCCGACAATGCGATGTGGGGGGATAACGCCATCTGGGGGGATAACGCGATCTGGGGCGAGAATGCCATCTGGGGCGACAATGCGATCTGGGGTGAGAACGCCATCTGGGGGGATAACGCGATCTGGGGCGAGAACGCGATCTGGGGCGAGAATGCCATCTGGGGCGACAACGCCATCTGGGGCGAAAGCACTGTCTACAGCGAATCCCTGGACATTATGATCTACGGAGAGTAAAACGCGAAGGCAGGCAGGGCCGCTCGGTAGCGGCCCTGCCTGCCTTCGCGTTTTCAGTTCGTCAGGTACATATCCACGATCTCAGCGGAAGCCTCGCCGCTGGCGCTGACGTTGATACAGGTGACCGTGTGCAGGGTCAGGTTCGGGGCCGATCCCTGGCTGACAATAACCACGGTTTGATTCTCCATGTAATCCACGCCGCCTTCACCGGAGATATGATCCCAGGCGTTGCTGGCGCTGTTGACCTGGTAGGCGTTCCCGGTATTGAGATCGACGCCGCTGAAGTTCTGGTAGTTCTCATGAAATATAACTGTCATGAGATTATTATTGATGGTGCTGTGGATGGTCTTATGGATCGTGCCGGTGATGTAGACCGTTTCCCCGTTGGGGCCGGCCAGAGTCGTATCGAGGGGAAACGTGAAACTGTCCGTTCCCCCGGGGTCGGCGCAGACCCAAACGATAGAGGCTGTCAGCAGCAGCGTGCCCAGCAGCGCGCAGAGAAAGATAGCGTTTTTTTCATATTGTCTCCTTTCCTTTGGAGTATATGACGGCCCCGTTGATTAAAAGTCTACTCGCTGCGCGGCCGAATAGTCCTGCACGCAATCCGCAATTTTTACTCGCAAATATACCTGTTTTTTTGCAAAGCATTGAAAAAATATATTGTTAAATTAGGGGCAAGTACGGAATAACGCCTTCGAAGCGCCTTATTTTGAGGCAAGCGAAGGTTCAATATAAGCTGACGAAGGGTGGATCTCATGAATAAAAGAGGCTTCACACTGGTGGAGATGCTGGTGGTGGTGGCCGTGATCGTGCTGTTATCGGCCATTCTGGTCCCTACATTCACGCAGACTATCGAAAAATCCATGGAAACGAGCTGCCAGTCCAACCTGAAGCAGATTGCCACAGCGATCATGATGTACGCCCAGGATTATGACGAGACGCTGCCCCTGGCCGTGGGAGCGCCTATCGACAGCAGCCCGGCATGCGGCGGGTGCAAGGCATTCTCGCCCTTCCGGATGACGGGAGGCGGGCAGCTCTTGCAGTGGTTCCAGGCCTGCGGCTGGAGTCCCGGCTCCATCCCCGGCAGCGTCAACCAGAACTTCCCGTGGCTCCATACCGTGCTGGCTCCCTATATCAAAGGCCCCGAAGTGTGGGAAGACCCGGGCGATAAAGGGGACGACGCCCTCTGGAACCAGGGGATCGCCGCCCATTCCTACAATATGTATGGCAGCAGCTACCAGTTCAATAACGGGCTGGTCTGGGACTGGACGAATCCTCTGGCAACCCAGCCCAGCGTGATGAGCCTGTCGAACCTGAGAGATCCCTCGCAGACGCCGGCGGCCTTTGACGGAGAAGGATTCTGGCACCGATCCCGGAACGACTCCAACGCCTCCGACCCTTATCTGCAAGGCAACACATCCGATCATTATAATGTGGTCTTCTGCGACGGCCATGCGAAAGCCGTTCCCGCCGACACTTTGCTTCTCCTGGGCGACCTGGGAGGCAATCCCGTTCCTCGCGGGATGCTCTATGTCAGCCCGCGCCAATAAATGTGGAGGTTGTTTCGATGATGCGCCGAAAATCCGGTTTTACACTGATAGAAGTCCTTGTCGTTGTGGCGATTATCGCAATTCTAGCGGGCATCCTGGTTCCGGTCATGGCGAAGGTGAGGGGCAGCGCGCGGGCCGCGAACTGTATCTCCAACCTGAACCAGATCGGCAAAGCCTACCGCATGTACCTTCAGGATTACGATCAGTGCATCCCGCCCGCCATCAATGAATACGACCGCTATGCCTACGGCTGGCCGGCCGGCATTCCGCGGGACAATATCCGGGTCGCCCTGATGAACTATGTCCGGGAGGAGGGCATCTGGCAAGACCCCGGCGACACCGGCGCGCACCCGGACAATGCTCTGGGGCAGGAAGTGGCCTCCTACTACGAGGTCTTCGGTACCAGCTACTGCTATTACCCGGCCTTCTGGTTCCGGAACGCCCGCGTGCTGGGGCCGCTGATGGAAACCTCCCTTTACGGCAATATCAATATGCAGAACTCCTATTCCAACGCCATTCTCTTCAATGACGGCGGGCACGGGATGCTGACCAACCACTGCCGCAACCAGCCCCGCGAGGTCTGGAGCCTCTACGCTCCCGCCTCCTGGCATCAGGACGATTCGGTGACAGTACTCTTCCGGGACGGCCACGCCAAGCGGATTTCCACCTCGGAATACGTGCAATCGAGGGCGTATACCTTTATCGGGAACAGCAATTAGAGGAGAATATCCCGCCCAGTTCGGACGGCGGTCAAAAGATGCAGGACGAAAACACCGGGATGTCAGCGCTGCTTCCGGTGTTTTCGTTGTGAAGCATCTCCAGCAGCGCCTCTCCCGAAGGCAAAGGGCGCTCTTCCAGCCTGCTGCGGATCAATGCGCGGTAAATGGGGATGGACTGCCGGAACAGGAGAACCGGCTCTTCAAGATTCAGCGCGGGCCTTTTATCGATGCTTCGCCATGCGAGGAGCCACCGGAACAAGTCGGCCAGCGGGCCGCAGCCCGGCTCATCGCCGAACCGGGCTATGCCCCACCGAAGAGCTTCCGGTTTGGAAACCAGTTCGTAATGAAAAAGGGTATAAAGGCACCTTGCCAGAGCGTTTCCGACGGCGATGACCGGCTCGTTCCCCGATGTCCGGGGACGATGAGCGGAGAAATCCAGCAATATTTGAGAAGCCATACGATTCAACACATGATAGAGGATGCCTGCGATCTCCTGTTTTTCATGCAGTTCGCGAACCGCGCTCCGGCAGTCTTCCCCGCACAGCACGACCGAATGTTTTCGGAGCAGGATCGAGTCGAAGGCATGGAGCCTGTACATCTCTAACGGTTCGAATGATCGCACCCCCGCAGGAGCCTCTTTTTCCAGTTCGGCCCTTTCGATGAAGAGAATTTCAAGCGCCGTATCGGAAAAACCCGACACCCACCGGAGCAGATCCGGCCCGCGCTCCTCCGGCTTCCCCTCCAGGACCGCTATGATATCGATATCGCTGACCTGGGGCGTATATTCGCCCAAAGGGATGCCGCCGGTCAGCAGGAGGCTGCGAACCGGCGATCCGGCGATGGCAGCGATCAGCCTGTCCATCAGAGACTCCAGCGCCGGATGCTGTCTTGAAATATTCCGATAGTTGGCTTCCGCTTTCGCCCTGGAAGTATATTCGATGTTCATGAGTGCGGAGGTTCTTAGGAGGGATGCGCTATGCTCCGGCCAAAGCCGCAGGTCCGGCCATGTCCGCTTCGACAGGCATCTGCCTGAGCAGGGATTCGGCGTCGAGGGGGCGGGCGACCCGTGCGTCACTGACCACGCGGCCATCCTTGAAGCGGATGATGCGGCCCGCGTGTTCGGCGATATCCTGCTCGTGGGTGACGATGGCAACGGTTTTTCCGGCCCGGTGGAGCCTCTGGAAGATCGTCATGATCTCCACGCTGGTGCGCGAGTCCAGGTTGCCGGTCGGCTCGTCTCCGAAAAGGAGAACCGGGTCGTTGATCAGGGCGCGGGCGATGGCGACTCGCTGCTGCTGGCCGCCCGAGAGTTCGTTGGGCCGGTGGCGCTGGCGGTCTTCCAGGCCGACCGTTTCCAGCGCCCGGGCCGCCAGTTGCTCCCGGTTGCGGGCCCCGCTGTAGAGCATCGGCAGCTCCACGTTTTGCAGGGCGGAGGTGCGGGCGAGGAGATTGAACGTCTGGAAAACGAACCCGATCTTCTGGTTGCGGATATCGGCAAGCCGATTTTCGCTCATGCGGGCCACCTCCGCCCCGTCCAGCCGGTAGGATCCGCGGGTCGGCTTATCCAGGCAGCCCAGCAGGTTCATGAAGGTCGATTTTCCGGAGCCGGACGGCCCCATGATCGCCACAAATTCCCCCCGCTCGATGGTGAGGGTGACGCCTCTCAGCGCCCGCACCTCCATGGAACCCATTCTATAGGTTTTCGTCAGTCCTTCCACTGCGATCATCGCATCGCTCATCGGTATACTCCTCGATAGTCAGGGGCGGCCAGGCCGATCCTGGCCGCCCGTCCATACGCTACTTGGCCCGTGCCTCAACTTTGGCGATGAAATCGGACATCATCTTGCTTGCCATCGTTTTCATCTGCGGGTTCGTTTTCAGGAAGGGGTTGGTATCCGGGTTGAGCGGATTGTATTCCTGGGGATCGGGGATCTGGATTTTGGACGGGTCGAAGCGCCTCTGGCCGCCGCCACCGCCCGCCCCGCCGCCCCGGCCCATGCCGCCGCCAGACCCCATGCCGCCTCCGCCGCCCGACCTTCTCCCGAACTGAGGAGCCGTCGCCAGCCGCTTGAGCTGCGCTTCATTGAGAGGAGCGGTCAACTGCTTGTTGATCTGAAGGGCCTGGTCGTCGGTTATTTTGGGCTTTTTGCGCCATGTCTTGAGAACAGGCAGAATCTTTTTGGCCTGCTCTTTGGTCAGCTTCGTCCGGTCGTTCATCTCCAGTTGCCCCAGGTTCATCAGGGTCGTCTGGAGGGCGCTGACATGCTTATGGCTGGCGTTCCACTTCTCCCACGCCTTGAATTTCGCCATCACCTGGGGCGGAAGCTGGAACTGCTGCCCTCCGCCGCCCGGCCCCCCTCCCCCGGGCGGTCCCCCCTGCGCCAGCAGGCAGGGCGCGACTGCCAGCGATACCACCGCCGCTGCCGCCAAACGATACCATTGCTTCATGATGCTTCTCCTTTCCGGTCGAATCGGTTTGATCATGGGATTATGCTGAATCCGCCTGTGCCCCTGACATCTGCTTTATTCATACCTCAGGGCGTCAATCGGGTTCAGTTTGGAGGCTTTGAAGGCCGGGTAGAACCCGAAGAAGATGCCGACGATGGCCGAAAAGCTGAAGGCCATGATGATCGTCTGGGGGGACAGAATGATTTTCCAGTTGTTGGCCTTGCCCACGAAGGAGGCCCCGCTGATGCCGAAGGCCACCCCCAGCAGGCCGCCGACCAGGGACAGGAACATCGCCTCCAGCAAGAACTGGGAGAGAATATTCCGGCGTTTGGCCCCGATGGCCTTCCGGACACCGATCTCCCGCGTTCTCTCCGTCACCGAGACCAGCATGATGTTCATGATGCCGATCCCGCCGACCATCAGGGAAACTATCGCCAGGTAGGTGATCAGCTTGGAGAAGGTGTCCTGCTGCTCGTTCTGGGCGTCCATCAGGTCGGCCTGGTTGAAGATGAAGAAGTCCGCCTCATCCTTGTTGGTGATGTTGTGCTGCTTCATCAACACCTTTTCCACTTCGCTCTGCGCCCGGCGCATCAGGCCGGCGGAACGGGCCTGGCAGGTGACGCTCTGGATATTCTCCATCCCGAACAGGCGGCGCATGGCCGTGGTGACCGGCACATAAACTCCGTCATCCGGGTTGCGGAAGCCCATCCCACCCTTTTCCTTCAGGACGCCGATCACCGTAAAGGGCGTCCCGCTGACCTGTATTCTTTTGTTGAGCGGCGACTGGCGGTCGAAAAGGTCTTTGGCGGTGGTGGAGCCGAGGACGGCCACCCGCTTCAGGCCCCGGACATCCTGGACGTTGAAATAGCGCCCTTTGGCGATATAGTGGTTGTTGATGACCGGGTAATCCTCCCCCGTCCCCTGGACGTTGGTATTAGTGTTCTTGTTGGCGTATTTGACCTGCGCCGACCTGTTGACGGCGGGTGTCACCCGGGCTATGGAGGGGCAGCCTTTCAGAATCGCTTCGGCGTCTTTGAGCTTCATGGTGTTCACCGAGCCGAAGCCGAAGCCGACGTTTCCTCGCCGCTGCTGGCCCGGGATGGCGGTCATGACATTGGTGCCGAGGCGCTGGAGGCTTTCCGCCACCGCCTGCCTGGACCCCTGCCCGATGGCGATGGCGATAATGACGGCTCCCACCCCGATGATGATGCCGAGCATCGTCAGGAAGGAGCGGAGCTTGTTGGCTCCCAGCCCTTGCAGGGCCATGTAAATGCTGACCATGTCTGCCTCCTACCTCCTGCTTCTGCCCATACCCCTGCCGCCCATCCGCGAGCCGAATCCGCCCACTGCGCCGCCCGCCTGCTGAGGCTCGGCCTCGATGGTCTGGGTGACCACCAGTTCCCCGTCTCTCAGGCCCTTGGCGATCTCCACGGTGTCATTGCCTTCCAGCCCCACTTCGACCGTGCGGCGCTCGATCTTCACCCCGACCAGGGTGTCCGGGTCTGCGGGAATATCGGCCTGGGGATCCGGCGGAGCGGGCTGGCCGCCGGTCGCCACCTCGACATATTTGCCCTGGTCGTCCGTCCGGACAGCGTCGGTCGGCACGCTCACTACGCCGTCTTTCCGGTCGATGACAAACTCGCAGGTGGCGTTCATCTCCGGCTTGAGCAGGCGGAAGGAGGGGGCGGAGTTGTCGATCTCCACCCGGACATGCACATTGGTCACATTCGATTCGACTTGCGCCTGCGGATCGATCCGGGCGACCTTACCCTCGAACGGAATGCCCGGATAGGCTTCGATGGTCACCTCCACCGGCTGCCCCACATCCACATTGGCAATATCGGTTTCATCGACCGCCACATCCACATACATGCGAGTGATATCCCCGATCTGGAGGATATTGTTTCCGGAGGCCGCAAAGGAGAGGGCGGAGGAAATGATGGTTCCCTGTTCGACATATTTTTGCAAAACCACCCCGTCCCGGGGGGCGCGTACGGTAGTCTGATCCAGGGTGGCCTGCGCGTTGGTCAAAGAGGCCATCGCCCTGGTCTTGGAGGCCCGGGCGGTCGCCACCTCGGTGCGGCGGATCGCGTCATTGGCCTGGTTGGCGCGGGCCAGTTCCAGGCTTTTGTGGGCATTGTCCAGAGCGGCTTCCGACTGACGAACCGCCTGCCGGGCCTCTTCATAGCCGCTTCTCCGCACATCGATATCGATGGCGCTCGCTTTCGCGCTGCGAAGCTGGGCTTCCGACTGCTTGACGCGGGCCTGCTGCGCGGCCTCGGCGGCGTCCTGCTGCTCTTTCAGCGTATCGAGCTTCGACTTGGCGGACTCCATCTGCGCTTTTGCGACCTCGTAGCTGGCCCGCGCCTGGTCCACAGTCTGCTGGGAAACAAATCCTTTTTCCTGGAGGCGCTCCTGGCGTGTCAGGTTCGCCTGCGCGTTGTTCAGGTTGGCCTGCGCCTGATCGAAGGCGGATTTCGCGGAGGCTCGCTCCTGCGGATTGGTGGCCTGCTGCAACTGGTTGAGCTGCTTGACGGCGCTGTCCAGGTTGGCCTGGGCGCTGGCGATGGAGGCTGTCGTCATATCGGGCTGGGCGTCCCGCTGTCTTCCCGCCGTTTTCAGGCGGGCGCTGGCCGATGCCAGCGCGGCGCGGGCCGATTCGAGGTTGGATTCCGCTGTGGAGACGGCCAGACGGCTCTGCTTCTGCTGAAGCTGCCAGGAAATCTGGCTCGACCGGATGCGGGCGTCAGAGGACTCGATATCGGAACGGGCCTGGTCGTAGTTGAGCAGCGTATCGGTCGGGTCGATCTTGGCGAGAACCTGCCCCTTGGTCACCTGGGAGCCGATATCCACCAGCAGCTCATCCACCCGGCCCCCTGCTTTGGATTTGATATCTACTGTCGCCCATGCCTTGAGCTTGCCTGTGGCGGAAACCGTCTTCTTAACGGTCTCGCGGGTGACTTTGGCGGTCTTATACTGTGTCTTGTCGGTCGCCTTGGCGGAGCCGATGAAGGACTTGCTGAAGAAAGCCCCGGCGACAACCACCAGAACGACGACTACAATCATAATAATGCGTTTCATGAGCGTCCACCTCCCGGAACAGGGTCGATAACCCCGATGGCGCGGCGGAAGCGCGCCTCGTTGGTATAAAAATCGTAGATGGCCTGAACTGCGCTCGTTTCGGCGGATACTAGCTGAGACTGTGCGATGACTACATCCAGGACCGTGCCCGCCCCTTCCTGAAGCGATGCCTGGGCCGCTTCGTAGTTCTTCTTGGCCGCCTTGGCCGCGATATCGGCGGCCCCAACCCTCCGCCGGGCGTCTTCACGCAGGATGTAGGATTGTTCCACGCTCTGCCGGATCGACTGCCGGGTCAGTTCCAACTGCTGCTCGGACTGAAAGACCGAGGCCCTCGCCTGCCGTAGTTGAGCGCGGGCCGCCCCGCCATCGAAAAGCGGGTAGGAAACTCCCAGGGAAAAAGTGCGATTCTCGCCAGGATCCGGGTCGATGCGGTAGCCTTCGGTGACATCGGCCTGAAGCTGCAATCCGGCATCGATCCGGGCAACCCTGGCGCTATGCCGGGTGGATTGCAGGGAAGCTGTCTGACTCTTCAGGTCGGGCCGCATCTCGAACGCCTGCCGCACATAGTCGGTCAGGGACAAGGGGTCCGCCTCCGGCGAAGGAGCCGCCAGCGACTGGTCGGGCACCACCACTGGCTGATCCGACAGGACACCCATCGCGGTTTTCAGCGAGGTCTGCGCTAAGGCGACATCGTTGCGGGCCGAGATAAGCTGAACCTGGGCATTCGCATAGTCCGCTTCGGCCTGGAGAATATCCTTCTCTGCTACAGCGCCGGCCTGGGCGGCGGCCCGGGTGTATTCGAGCGTGGTTCGAGTGCGCTCTGCGCTGGCTTCGGATACTTTCACCAGGTCTTTCGCCCGCAGCAAATCGTAGTAGGCGGTAGTGATGTTGACGACGATGGACTGGCGCGTATCGAGCATGCTGAACTCGGCGGAGCTGGCGCTGTACCGGCTGGCCCGGGCGTTTTCCTCTCGCCTGCCCATATCGTAGATCAACTGCCGGAGGCTGATCTGGGTGTTTCTCGATTCGAAGGTTCCGGTCTGCCTGACCCCGTTGAAGGTCTGGGTGGTCCGCTGGTTGCTGTAGGAAAAGCTCGGTTCCACCTGGGGATAAAAACTGGACCGCACCTGCGTCAATCTGGCCTTCGCCGCATCCAGCTGGCTTCCCGCAATCCAGACCGAGGGATGGTTTTGCAGCCCGACCCGGATGGCCTGCTCCAGGGTCAGCGGGGCCGACAGCAGGTCGCTTCCCGCGCCGGCAGCCGGGGAATCGGGCTGCTGCCCCGCCCATCCGTTCCTGGCGGAAAGGCCGCACAGGAGAGCGAGGAGGCTCAGACAAATAATAGCTCTCTTCATCATTATTCTAGCTCCTATCCTTTTGAAATAACTCTCAGGAGTTTCAAGGGCTGTGCGCCGTCGATTCTATCATCACAGGCAACATGAGAACATTATAAGGACATAAAAAGAGGGCTGTGTCGAAGTCAGTGGCAAAGCGCCTCACCCACCCCGGCCCTCCCCCTCCTGGGCACAGAGGGAGGGAGTTCGGCGGGGCACGAAAGGCCCAGGCACCCTCTTGCCTGGCGGCGCAGCCGCGTTCAGGAGAGGGAGCCGGGGGTGAGGCGCTTTGCCGCCCCACCGATGCCTTTATGACAGCCCTGATATAAAAGAGGATATTCCGCACAACATTCATCCTGCCTGTGGGAGAGTTACCCGGGCGGTCATCCCCTGCCCCGGAGCGCTATCCAATATCAGGCTGCCATGATGAGACTCCACGATGCTCCGGCAGATCGCCAGGCCCAGCCCGGTTCCTCCCTGCTTGCGGGTGCGGGCCTCATCCACGCGGTAGAACCGCTCGCACAGGTGCGGCAGGTGCTCCGGCGAAACGCCAATGCCTGTATCCGAAACCGTGACGGTAAGGTAGGAGCCGTTCCCGCAGGCCGAGACGGTGATCCGCCCATCGGGAGGGGTGTAGCGGACCGCGTTATCCAGAAGGTTGTTGAAAAGGCGTGTCAGCAAAGCCACATCCCCGACCGCCTTCATGTCCGGTTCGGGCAGTCGCAGATCAATCGCCGGGTGGCCGCTTCCCTGATAGGTATCGGCGGAGACCGCCAGCGCCTCCCGGATCGAAACGGGCTGGAGATCGGGATGGAGCTGGTTGGCGTCGGAGCGGGCGAGCAGAAGCAGGTCCTGGACGATCCGAATCATCAGGGTGGCGGCCTTGTCGGCGCGCTCAAGGGCGCGGCGATATTCGGCAGGCGTTTTCTCCCCGCTCAGCGTCAGGCTGGTATGGGCCTTGATGGCGGTCAACGGGGTCTTCAGCTCGTGGGACGCGTCCGCGGTGAAGCGGCGCTGCTGCTCGAACGCCTGCTCCAGCCTATCCAGCATGGCGTTGAAGGTGGAGGCCATTTCCGCGAATTCGTCTTTCCCCCGAACGCTCAGCCGCCGGGAGAGGTCGGCAGAGCCGATGTGGGCGGCGGTCTGGGTGATATGGCGGACCGGGGCGAGAAGCCGCCGGGACAGAAAGGCGGCGCTGGTTCCGGTCACCAGCAGGGCGACCGGGATCAGCACCAGGAATGTGTAAAGCAGGCCGCTCAGGTTCCGGTACATATCCGAAAGCGAATAGGCGGTTTGAATGACAGCAACGACCTTTCCCTTGTGGAACACCGGTATCGAAAAGATGCGGATCGGCTCCCTCCCGGCATAAACGGTTTGATGGGCCTCCTGCCCCGCGACGGAGAGAGCGAGCAGCTGAGGGTTCCAGGAAGTATCTTTGGACAGTGGAAAGAGAGAGCGCCCTTTCGGACTGAGAATCCGGGGTCTGTACCGGATGAAGGGATCCGATTTCTGCATCTTCGCTTCCTCAGCCATCATCTTCTTGAGCTTGGCCGGGTCAAGGCGAGGCCATTGGATGCGCGGGCCTGCCCAATGCCTTTCTGTCTGTATCGCCATCATGCGGCCCATGCGAGCCAGGTCATTGTCGAACGAAGCCAGAAGATGGGCTTCGAGCGTATAGCGGAGGATCACGCCCATGACGGCCAGCACGAAAGCCATCACCCCCACGATCCAGAAGATCAGGCGGGTGCGAATGGAGTTCATTGGAAAAGACGGCATTCTCATTGCAGGCTTCCGCGATGAAGGCACAAGGCGGGATTTCCCGCCTTATTCGCTGTCGGGATTTTTCAGCATATAGCCCTGGCGATGGGCGGTCTGGATCAGCTTGGCCTCGTGCCCGTTATCTACTTTGCGGCGTAGTTGGCCGATGCAGACATCCACCGTGTTGGAGTAGCTCTCCGCATCCATCCAGATGTGTTCCTGGATAAACTCGCGGCTCACGACCGCGCCCTCACGGGCGGCTAGGGCTTCCAGGAGGGTATATTCACGAGGCGTCAGGAGGATCTCGTGCCCGGCGCGGGTGACCGAGTGGGAGCCGGTATCGATCACCAGGTCGGCGATGCGGATCACCCGCGTTCGGTGGATCTTGTCCCGGCGCAGGAGAGCGCGCACCCGGGCCATCAGTTCGGGAAACTCGAACGGTTTGGGCAGGTAGTCGTCGGCCCCCATATCCAGGCCGCGCACCCGGTCGGCGAGTTCGTCCCGGGCGGTCAGCATCAAAATTGGAACGCGGCTACGGACGGCCCGGAGCGCCTTGCAGATGCTCCACCCGTCCATGCCGGGAAGCATGATATCGAGAATGAGGAGAGCGTAAACGCCCTCCCTCACCATCTCCCAGCCCAGCGCGCCGTCATGGGCCACATCGACATCGTAAAGGGCCTCTTCCAGCCCCTGCTGGATCACTTCGGCGATCAGCTCGTCATCTTCGATCAGCAGTATCCTCACTCTGACCTCCGCTTATACCATACACTCGAAAGATGAGGAAGTTATGAAGGCTGCTTGGCGCACGGGGGATTCTCCGGATCAGATACTGCCCCGCATGGACGGGAAAGCTACGCTTTTTCGGCCACGAAGATCATTTCGGGGGAGTCATCGGCCAGCGGGGATTTGTCGAAGCCGCCGAACAGGGAGGCCACTCGCAAGCCGCAACGGGCCAGGAGGTGTTCCACCTCGTAGCGGAAGAAGTAGCGGAATGGGAACGCCTGCACGAGCCGCTCCGTTCGCCCGCCGGGATCGGCGGTGTGGTAGATGAGTTCGATGTCGTTCACCTGCTCCGCCCGGTGGAAGGCGGCGGTGCGGTGGGTGCGCCAGAAAGAGCGGCCATCGGGCAGGAGAACCGGAGCGAAATCCTCGGCTTCTTCCAGATAGACAGGATCGTACGTCCTGGGAGGGTAAGTCTGGAAGAGGTCGAGGATGAGCTTTCCACCGTCTTTCAGATGTCTGCGGGCGCACCAGAGGCAGGCCATTTGATCCTCGACATGGATCAAGTGCTGGAAAACGCGAAAGGGCGTGGTGATCAGCCCGAAGGTCTCCCCGATGTCGAAATCGGCGATATTGCCCTGGAGGAGCCGGACGCGCCCCTGCGCCTCGGCAGGTCGGGCTGACAGCTTTTCCCGGCAGCGGGCCAGCATGAATTCGGAGAGATCGATCCCCACGACCTCACAGCCCGCCTCAGCCATCGGGATCAGGACGCGGCCCGTCCCGCACCCCAGTTCCAGGACATCCCCGGCCGCCTGCGCGTATTCCAGGTAAAAATCCCGGTCGGGCCGGTCTTCATAGCCGGGAACGTAATCGTACAACTCGGCGACAGACGCCTGGACTTCGTAGCCTCCGTAGATGCTCATAGGAACTCCTGTCGCAAAAAAGATGCCCGCGCAGATCAGCCTACGGCTACCACCCGACCGCTCTCCAGGGATTCGATGCCTGCCTGGATCACTTTCTGGGCGGCAAGGCCGTCCGCCCCGGAGCCGTCGATATCTTCAGGGGAAGCGCCCTCTGAAACTTGCTTCACAAATGTACGAATCCGCTCCCGGAAAGTATCGTCGAAATCTCGGTATCCGCCGAAGACGGGGTTGGCATGAACCAGCTTGATCGGGTCGTCGGCCGGATAGAGGGTCACCTCGCGCCACATATCCTCCAGCACGAAGCGCCCCTTCGTTCCGGCCACCTCGCACCTCTCCATCGGGTGGCCGCGGGCGATATCGTAGCTGCTGGTCAGATGGCCCACCATCCCGTTTTCGAGCCGAAAATTGAAGGAGGCGGTGGACCAGATATTCCGGCCCGGAGCCTTCATCGCGAAGCACTGCACCGCCTCGATATCGCCGCAGAAGTGGCGGATCATATCCACCGAATGGGGGTTCAGGGCTTTCAGGTGGAAATAGGGGGAAACGAACTCGCCCGGCCTGCCGATCCAGAGGGCCATATTGACAAAAAGGAGATCGCCCAGCCGCCCTTCGTCCATCCATTTCCGCGCCGTGCGGGCCGCAGGGGTGAAGCGGTGGTTGAAATCGACTCCGAAGCAGCGCCTTTCCTCGACGGCCACGCGCACCATCTCTTCGGCTTTCGCGATATCGTTGCAGATGGGTTTCTCGCAGAGAACGTGGCAGCCCGACCGGAGGGCCTGGATCGTCGGCTCGTAATGGTCGCTGGAATACTCGAAGCCTCCGGTGCAAACGCTGCAAGCGTCCGGCTTTATACAGGCAAGCATCTCCCGGGCGTCGGTGAACCAGGCAACGCCCAGCCGATCGCCGCCTGCCCGCGCCCGCTCTTCGATCCGGTCGCAGACGCCCGCCAGTTCGGCCCGCCTGTCGGCTTTGTAGATATCGGCATGAAGATTGCCTATCGGCCCCATGCCGATCACACATACGCGCAACATCTCTCGCTCCTTCAACCTTAGCAATGATCAAGATAACTGCGTCACCTGATAGCCGTACTCCTCCAGCACCGCTTCGAGCCGGGCGATATGCTCCTCGTCCCGGACTTCCACCAGAAGTTCCACGCCCGTCCATCCGAGCATCACCCCCCGGTGGATGCGGTTGTGGTTCACGGTCATGATATTGCCCTGGGCCTGGGCCACCAGGGTCAGCAGGGCCACCAGGCCCCCCGGGCGGTCCGGGACGGCGGTAAAAAACTGGTAGTAGCGGCTGTTTCTCAACATCTCCCGCTCCACCAGGTCGGAAATGGCCTTCGAGTCGATATTCCCTCCGGAGATCAGGATAACCGCATCCCCCTGAAGGGAGACCTTCCCGCTGCGGATGGCCGCCACACCCACCGCGCCGGCCCCTTCCACCACCACCTTTTTGCGCTCCAGAAGCCAGAGTACCGCGCTGGCGATGCTCCGGTCGTCCACGGTGACCATCCGGTCGGCGTAGCGCCGGATATACTCGAACGTGCGCTCGGACGGGGATTTTACGGCGATGCCGTCGGCGATGGTGTAGCGGGCAGGTAGATCTGTCAGGAGGCCGCCCGCCTCCCAGGAACGGACCGCCGTATCCACCGCCTCGGACTGCACCCCGATCAGCTCCACCTCTGGTCTTTGCAGCTTGATAGCCGAGGCCACTCCCCCGAAGAGGCCGCCCCCGCCCACCGGAACCAGGACGTGGCGCACGTTCGGCGCATCCTCCAAAATCTCCAGGCCGCAGGTTCCCTGGCCGCATATCACATCGTCATTATCGAAGGCTGGCACGAAAACGGCCTCGGTCTCTGCGGCAAAGGATCGGGCGGCCTCGCACGCCTCGGCGAACCCGGTTCCCTCCAGCCGCACCTCCGCGCCGTAGCCTTTGGTGGCCTGCATCTTGGCAATCGAGCCGGTGGCGGGCATGAAGATGGTGGCAGAGATACCCAGCATCCGGGCGGCCAGGGCCAGCCCCTGCGCGTGGTTTCCCGCCGACCCGGTGACCACTCCCCTGCGCCGCGCCTCCTCCGGCATTTTGCGGAGGCACTCATAGGCCCCTCGTATCTTGAATGAGCCGGTGCGCTGGAAATTCTCCATCTTCAGCCACACCGACTGCCCTGTCATTTCGGAAAGCGACTTGGCCGGAAAGACCGGCGTGCGGCGAACCACCCCTCGCGACGCCTCCCGTGCCGTCTCGATATCGGAAAAATCGATCATTTCTATTATTCCACCTGCTTACGCACCAATATAATTGACAATCCGGTTGTCTTTTTTGTATACTATTTTATAAACAAGAAATGGAGACAAAAAGATGTCCAGCACCCTTGTGCGCGTGAGCAGAGAGAGTCATTCTATCTTGAAGAAACTAACCGGCCGTACGGGAGAATCCATGCAAGCCATCCTGGATAAAGCCATCGAAGTATACCGGCGACAACTGTTCTTAGAAGAAACACATGCAGCTTATGCTTTGCTCAAAGAAGATACTGCCGTATGGGCATCCGTGCAAGCTGAGCGCGAACTCTGGGATGCGACTTTGAGCGATGGATTAGACCCTTCCGAACAATGGGCAGAAAGCGGATATCCCATCAAGTCTACGGAGGAGTCAAGATGACCAATGCCGTCCGCGGCGAGATCTGGCTTGCAGACCTGGACCCAATACGCGGACATGAGCAGGCAGGGCGCAGACCCATTTTAATTGTCTCTGTCGATGCGTTCAACCAAAGTCCGGCTGGTTTATTAATCGTCTTGCCGATCACATCAACATTACGACATATACCGACGCACGTTCCTGTCGAGCCGCCTGAAGGCGGCTTGACCGTACCGAGCATGATTTTATGCGATGCTATTCGATCCATTGCCAAAGAACGCCTTCTTGTACACTGGGGAACCATCCATTCAGACACGATGGCCTCCGTTGAAGATAGGCTGAGAATACTGCTCTCTCTTTAGGCGTACAAGCCTGCCTGTTTTTCTTCCATTAGCTTTCGCAGCATTCCCGCCGTCTCCTCCCCGAACCAGTCCGGCAGGAGGCTTACCACGGGCATACCCGGCTCTCGGTGGTAAAGCTCGATATACGCCCGATACGCGGCTTCGGTTATATCCCTCCCATTTCCGCCGACCGGATCGAGATAAAAGGTCTTTCCCGGGGCGGAGAGGCGGGCTACCCGCCACCGCGTTCCGCACAGGTCAAGGCTTTCGGTTTCGCGCAGGGTATCGCTGGCCCGGACGCTGTGACAGGAGCAGGAGGCGAAAATATCCGGGAAGTGAGCGTCTACCTCGGCATCCGCGTTTTGCTCGATAACCGCTTCACAGGCTGATCGCAGAATGGCCTGCATCTCTTTGCGCGGGCCGTAAAAGCCGTCGAACGCGAATTTCCGAACCCCCATCTCCAGGAATCGGGCGAAGACCGTTTTGAAATGCTCCTTCAGCGATTCCCCGGCGACAGCCCGCAAGAACGGCGGAGATTCCAACTCTTCGGCGAAGCATCCGGTGGCCGCACCCGTTATCTCCGGCCTCTGCCGAGCGATGCGAGACAAGGGCGAAATCAGGGGAGGTGCGAACCACAGCCCGGGCGTGAAGCCCTTCCCCTGAAGGAACTCTAGCAGGACCGGCATATCGGGGAACTGGCAGGCATCCTCCTCCCAGTCTCCGAAGGCATGCGGGAAGCACCAGCCCGCATCGATCACCAGCTTGCCCGGCGGAAGGCCCATCGCCAGAATTCGCTCGGCGTAATCGCGGATGAACGGGACATTGTTGGCCTGCGCCGGGCCTCCGAACTCCCCCGAATACCGCTGCTCCACCCAGGTACGATACTCGGGAAGGGCTGTTAGAGGACTCGCGGCAGGCATAGGCAAGTCCGCCGCCACCAGGCGGTTGTATTCACCCCAGCTTGCCTGCGGGCCTTCCGATTCCTCTATGAAAAGCGCCTGGCCTTCCGGGATATCAATGGTCAGGTTATTCGATCCGTCATAAGCGAATCGCCCTCCGGCCTCTTTCAGAAACCCTGCAAACAACTTCCCGGACAGCAGCACTGGCGACCCGCTGCACCGCCCGGCAGGAAACTCGAACGGCGCGTCATCGAACGGATTATCTATAAGATGCCGGTCGCTGCGATAAGGCAATAGCACAGGGGCTGCGATTCGTATATGGATGGAATGGGGGCCCGATGCTACGGACATGGATGGCTCCTACTCCACCGTACTGACCGCCACAGCGGCTCCGGCCCGGGCCGACCGGTAGGCGGCCTCGACGATCTCCGCCACATGAAGGGCGTGATCTGGGGAACCGAGCGGCGAGGAACCGTCCAGGACGGCTGCGATGAAGTCCTCCACAGGGCTGGGCGGAGCGGGCAGGTCGCTTTCAGGATAGGTTTGCACCGGCCCTTCGGGATAGGAAACGGTCACGGTGAAAGGCGGGCCTTCGACAATGGCGGTGGCCTTCGAGCCGTAGAAAACGTGCTGCTGGCGCTTCCGGCTCATTTCGCTGCTGCCGATGATGGCGATATGGGCCAGGCGGCCTCCCTCCAGGCGCAGCGAGACCGATGCCTGAAGATCCATTCCAGGGTCATCCATAAGGGCCGTCACCTCCGAAACCCGCTGGCCGCTGACCCAGAGGATTTCGCTGACCGCATGAGAGCCGCCGTCCATAAAGAAGCCTCCTCCCGATGCCGCCGGGTCGCCCCGAAAGAGGGTCGGCGGGACCACGCCCGGCAGCGGCTGGACGACAGGGGTCTTCCCGAAGAGATGGCGGACATCCAGCACCCAGGTGATATCGGCGGATTCGATTTCACCCATCTCCCCGCTCTCCCGCAGGCCGCGCAGGAAGCGGTCATGCGCCCAGTAGGGAGGATTGAGAGCCACTGTCAGCGCCAGGCCCTTTTCGCGGGCCAGACGGGCCAGTTCCCGCGCTTCCTGCCCGGAGGTCGCCATCGGCTTTTCGAGAAGGACGTGCAGGCCCCTTCGGAGGGCGTCCTTTGCCTGGGGGTAGTGCAGGGTATGCGGGGTAGCGATCAGAACCCCGTCCATCGCCACCTCGTCCAGCATCCTCTGCCAGTCCGTGTAGCGGTGCTGCACCTGAAAGTGGTCCCCCATTTTCGCCAGGGCCTCCGGGTCGCGGCGGCAGATGGCCGCCACCTTCGCCCGTGCGGATGACGCCAGAGCGGGAAGGTGCCTTCTGGACGCAAACGACCCCGCCCCGATTACCCCGATGCGTAGCTTGGGCATGACGCCTCCTTTCGGTCTCTTCTATATTTTTCGGGCTGATACAATATATTCAAAGAGTTCTTTTTTCGATGTCCGCTTACGAAGGGTATGGACATTAACTCCGGTGAATCCGGCCGCTTTGAACAGAGCAGCAAAAATTTCCTCGACCGGCAGCAGAACATCATAGAATTTTGAATTGCCCACGATATAACTCATGCTTCGCTCATTTTTGGGGCAGATGGCAAGATTGGGAAATCCCTATATAACCCAAGTTGCTACCCAGGAACAATGGCGGCAAGATCGTCCCGTAGGGGCGCGATTCATCGCGCCCAGCGGCCTTTGAGGGCGCGATGAATCGCGCCCCATAGCGATCCAGAGAAGGGGAAACATCCTCCGCTCCTGGGGGAGGGGGGACCTCTCTCCCCTGGTCTGGGTGACCTCTCTCCCCTAACCCCTCTCCCCGAAACCCAAGGGATGCGCCGGAGCGCACCCTGGGAGAAGGGGACAGAGGGTGCGGTCATTGACGGCCTCATCCACTCCCCCTGCCCGTTTCGGGAAGGGGGCCGGGGGGTTAGGTAACAGTCTATCAGAGCCCCGCACCCCGCCCCGGCGGGACAGTCACCCTGATCGGGATAGTGATGGGGCGCGATGAATCGCGCCCCTGCCGCGCAAACGACACCCAACCCGGTTAGGTAGCAACTTGGGTTATATAGTGGAATTCCCGTCTCCCATCACTCTATAGAGAATAGAGCCTTTGTATATGAGACCTATCAAGTTATGATCGAAGGGCACCGCTGGCCTTGACGGGCCGGGGAAAGGCCTTCAAACCGACTCACAAACCCCTTCCCGAGGGATCCAAAGGTCTAATTTCAACAACTGCCTTAAAAATGAGCGAACCGTGAGTCATCAAGATCATTTTCCATAATAGGAGATTTTACCATGATAAGACTTGCATTGCCAATGATTTGGGTCACTGATATTTGAACCCCGTCTCTCTTTCTTATTCGCACCCCTGCCCGAGAACTCCTGCCTTTCTCACAAAGGGCGGCCCGGCAACGCAGGAATGGCGGAGGAAAGGGCGAACTGATATGGAAAAGCATTGCGCCAATGAAGGAGATACACTGATGACCGCCATCTTCGACAGCGATGCCGGGCGCTCGCAGGTGATTTCGCTCCTGCAGGACCTGGTATCCATAGAAAGCATCAATCCGCTCGTGCCGGGAGGGAAGGAAGGCGAGGGCCGGGTCGCCGAATATCTGAGCCAGCTTTACCGCCAGAGCGGCATCGCCTGCGAACTCCAGTGGGTGGCCGAGGGCCGCCCCAATGTGATCGCCACCCTGCCGGGCCAGGACGCCTCCCGATCCATCGCCTTCGAGGCCCACATGGATACGGTGACCGTCCAGGGGATGACCATCCCGCCCTTCGAGCCAAAAATCGAGGGCAATCTGCTCTATGGCCGCGGCTCCTGCGACACCAAAGGGGGCCTCGCCGGGATGGTATCCGCGCTGCTGGCCCTTCGCGCCCGAGGCATCCAGCCGAAAGCCACTGTGCATGTGGCCGCTACCATGGACGAGGAGGTCGGCTTTACCGGGGTCAAGCACCTGGTGGACAGCGGGTTCCGGGCCGACGCCGCGGTGGTGGCCGAGCCGACGGAAATGAAGGTCGTCCGGGCGCACAAAGGCGCGGCCCGGTGGCAGATCACCGCGCGCGGTAAGGCGGCCCACAGTTCCAAGCCACACCTGGGTATCAATGCCATCGATAAGATGGCCGATTTTCTGGTGGCTCTGCGGGCGGAACTGATCCCCGAACTCAGCCGCCGGAGCCATCTGCTGGTCGGGTCACCGACCCTCAACCCGGGCATCATCGCCGGCGGGGCGCAGATCAACCAGGTTCCCGACACCTGCACCCTCTACCTTGACCGCCGCCTGATCCCTGGCGAAAACCCGGCATCAGCCCGGCAGGAGGTGGAAGCCCTGCTGGAGCGGATGCGCGAGCGGGATATCTTTTTCAATGCCGCCCTGGAACCGTCGCTGCTGGAGGATTACGCCCTGGAAACCCCGGAGGACGCCCGGATCGTGCAGTCGGCCCTGGAAGCCTGCCGCCTGGTGACCGGCGAAGGGGAGATCGCGGGCGTTCCTTACGGAACCGATGCCAGCAAGTTCTCCCGGGCCGGCATCCCCAGCGTGGTCTTCGGGCCGGGATCGATCAACATGGCTCACGGCGCGGTGGAGTATGTGGAGATCGATCAGGCGCTGGCCGCGGCGGAAGTCTACGCGCAGATCATGCTGGCTTTCTGAGGAGGAGCCTGTATGCCGATTTTCGAATACCGATGCAATGACTGCGGGCGCAGGTTTAGCGCGCTGGTGGGCGTGGTGGCCGACGCCATCCCTCCGGCCTGCCCTAAATGCCGGAGCGAAAACCTCACCCGCCTGATGTCCCGCTTCGCTTATGTCCGCTCGGAGGAGGCCATGCTGGACTCGCTGGCCGACCGGGCGGAGATGGCGGACCCGGAAGACAAGGACAGCGTGCGGAAAATGGTGCGCGATATGGGGGCCGCCATGGGCGAAGACCTCGGTGACGACTTCGATGATTACATGGAAGCCGCCCAGGACGTCGAGGAGTACGGCTACGGGGATACGCCTCCGGCGGATGAGATGGCTCCGCAATAGGAATCCGACTCGGATCCGATTCCGGTATCTCCATATCGCCCTAAGCGTAGATGGTGCGTACTCTTGGCACTCTCTCAAAGCCTCCCAAGGCCGACTCCCCCCGCCGAAGCCCGGCGGGGGGCCGGGGGGCGGTTGCGCTGACGCCCCATCCTCTTGATAACAAATTGCCTCTTGGTTCCGCCTGCGAGGGCTGCCAGTTTTCCGGCTGGCCGCTTGGGTGTGGCTACGAATCCCCCGTAATGTTCCGGATCGTTTCGAAAGACGACTGCTTGCGTTCGGTGTTCAGGCCCCAGTGTACCGGTGGCGACTGATGGCCATCCCGGTATTTGTTGTCCCCGGGGTCGAAAAATCCCCAGGAGCAATATTCGCCAAGGGCCGCCAGTAGATTGTTGCGCGGCTGATCGAAATCGACGTGGTCATCTTCATTGAAGAGGATGGGCACCGGGCGATAACCGGGCGTCCGGGGCACCATGTCACGGATGCGTTCCGGGTCTTCCACGTCATTGCCATGCAGGAGCAGGAAATCCGCGCTGCGGGCGACATTTTCGAGCGGAACCGTGCCCCCGCCTTAGCTTGTGCTTACGAGCAGCCGCCTTCCCTGACGCCGGTGGGATTTCACCCGCTCGATCAGCTCGTATACGCGACCCGGCTGGAAGATCGGGTGGTCGTATCTGATGTTGCACTCATTGTTGACCTCGATGAACACGTTGCGGTAATCTCTATCGAAGACCCAGCCCACCGCGTTATCCAGGATGTCCAGCACCGCCGCTTCGTCCTCCAGCCGTTCGTCCTGTCCGAAGTAGAAAAGGCTCAGGATCACCGCCATCCCCAGATCATCGGCCCGGTCCAGAATGCGCTCCAGGCGAGCCATATAGTCCGGGCGCAGTATGCCCGTTTCAGTAAGCGCGGAATTGTGACAAGGTTGATCGGGGGCATAACCCTTCGGATTGCCCCCCTGAAGGTTGATGGTGAAGGACAGCAGGGCGTGGCGTCTCCATTCGGGCATGGCAGCCAGGAACTCGCCGGTGTTGCGCTCCGGGTCCCGCCGCCCGGTATCCGGATAGGCCCACTGGAGGCGTGTTCGAGGGTTGAGATCATCGAAGATACCCTGCACCTTGCGGGAGTTCATCAGCAAGCCTTCGATCTTATGCCCCTGTCAGGTTCTTCCTGCATAGGTGGGGCGACCGTTCAGGAAAAACATCTCCCTTTGAATCGGAACTTTTATTTTTCGCTGCATTCGGCAACCCTCCATCGAGCATTTTGGACAATATTCTGAGATCCTACTTGTGGCTGATATACAGAACAGCATCTCCATCGAAGGGAGGTTTGAAGATGCGTCTTGCCCCGCCGTCCGCCGCCCCGCCCGAACTGACAGCGCCATTAGACGGATTGAGCCATTCGACCGCCATCGCTCCCGATACCGCCGAAAGATCCACGGCCACTTCCCCGCCGTCCGAAAGGTAGACCAGGTATTCTTTCCCCGGGTTTGCCAGGCAGTAGCCGCTGGAGGCCAGGCCGTTGAGAGGCTTCGCGTCTGCAAGGCGCATTCTGTTCGCGTAGTTGAGAGTATAGCCCATATTTTTACGGATATTCTCGGCATGATCGGGGACAGGCTCCCAGGCGGATCGGCTGTCGTAAGGATCCATCCAGATGGGATTCAGCCCCCGGCAGAAGCTCTTCCAGACCCAGGCGCGGGTACTCCAAACGACCTGCTGGTGGTCGCTGTCATTGAGGATCACTTTAGCGCCTGCGGCTGCCGGGGGATCGAACGCATAGTCATCCCTGGCTGCGCTGGGAGAAATCCAGTCCGCCGGGCTGTCGAAGAGTATTTGGGTGTCGTCAGGCCCGCCGCCCCCGCAGGAGGTCATGCCCACCGGGTGCTGCTCGGGCTTCGCGGCCTCATATCGCTTGATGTAGCGGATCATGTGATATTGCCAGGGCGCACATGCCGGGTCGCTCTCATTGGAGATCTCGTAGAGTACATTGTCCAGGTCGTTGACGGTATCCACCACCTTTCGCACGTATGCCTCTTGAAGGGCGGTCACCTCCGGAATCCGGAGCATCTGAATCTCGATCCCTTTGCCGTCGTCGTTAGCATCTCCATCGATCCCGTTGATGTTGTTGGCAGCCGCGAAGGGATGCCCCTCCCAGGTGGCGAAGCGCAGCGCCCAGCCCTCAAAGAGCATCACCGCGACATAGATGTCCCGGTCCCGGGCCGCGATAATCCGGGAGCGCAGCCGCTTGAAGTAGTCCTTATCCCAGACGCTCAGATCGAATTTGGGCTTGCCGTCCCAGGCCGTACCCGGCCCGGTGCGCTTCCAGGGATGGGGCTGGCAGTAGCGCGTGATGCCGTCGCGCTCGATATCCCTGGGCATCTCCCAGCGCCACAGGCGCATGAAATTGTGATGGTATGTTTGTAGAAAATTCAGATAACCTTTGCAGTCGAGAATGGGCGGCGGGTCGGTCTTACCGATGTCCTGTAAGTTCACCCAGATATGGGATCCGGTCAGATAGACCGCTTTGCCCGACCCATCGGTAAAGTAGCGCGGATTGATCGGATGGACGCGAAGCGGCCCCCTCGCTTTCCCTGCCGGAGCCGGTTCGGTCATAACGAAACCCATGAGAATTCCTCCTATGAACAAAACATAGAGGCTGTGCATCCGTCGGAAGCAGACTGCGCCTGGAGCAGGCATGTTGACTCCTTTTCCAATCTTCAGGGCTTTCGTATAGCCGTTTTCCTGCATAGACTGTGTATATATCCAGTCACGATTTCAATTATATGCCCGTCTCGGCAGCTGCATCTGGCAATGCCCGCTCGATTTCCTCCAGACGGTAGCCGAAGCCCGGGCCGCGCAGGGTGGAGAGGTCTACCTGCCCGTCCCGGCGGCGGTACAGGCCGGGGTGGACGGCTTCTTCCGGCAGGGAGGCGTCCGGATAGAACTGCATGGCATTGGTTTCCACGCCCATGATCGTCCCGGCATGGGCGGCCAGGAGGCAGTGAGGAATCTGGGCCAGCATGGGGTTGGTTAAATCCTGCACCATCAGGGTCATGCCGTGCGCTTTCGCCCAGCAGAGGGTGAGGAGCGCGCCGGTCTGGGTCTTGCAGGTCTTCAGGGCCACTCCCGACCAGCCCAGTTCCCGGCCCAGTTTCACCAGTTGCCAGTCATGGGCGCTCTCGTCCATGAAGAGGGGCTTGCGGGCGGAAACGCTGCGGACATCGATCCGGTTTTTATCCAGGTCGTAGGGGAAGGGCTGTTCCACATAGAGGATCATGCCATAGATGCGCGGGTACTCCCGCACCAGCCTATCCAGGATTGCGTTCACATAAGCCGGATCGGTCACCGTGCAGTTGAAATCCGCGGTCAGCCAATCCACCCCGCATTCTACGGCGATCTTTCCGACCGCCGCCAGCCGGGCATAGTCCCAGGCAGCGTCATTGCCCCTCAGCTTCACTTTGAGGCACTTCAGGCCGTCTCTCCGGATCCAGTCGCGCAGCAGAACCGGGTAGCCGTCCCGGGGCTCCGCGCCGGTCAGGTCGGACGGCTCCAGCGGATCCAGGCCGCCTACCAGGTGCCAGGCTTCCAGCTTTTCGGGCCGGGGAAAGGCCAGATAATCGCCGGGATATTTCCCGGCAAAGGAAACCGACGCCCCTTCCGCCGGAGCGATGTAGGCGGATAGGTCCAGGCTCATCCACTCCGCGTTATAGGTTTCGTAAACCGGGCGGTCGTGCAGCCTACCGTAGGCGTCGTGGAGGGCGATATCGAAGAGAGAGCAGCAGACCAGGGCGGCCAGCCAGGGTATCGGCTCGGAGGGGCGCGATGCGTTCAGGCGGGCCAGCAGGCCGGGCAGCACGTTCCGCTCAAAGTCGCTCCCGACTTCCATAGGATGCCCGAAGGCGTCGAACGCGCTCCAGCTTTCCGCCAGTCGGAGGCAAAAGGCTTTCAACGCCTGATGGCGCTCCTCGTAGGACAGGCTGCTCGGCCAGACCCACTGGACGCTGAGGGGCGTCTCCCCCCACCCTTCCGCCCGGTTCCCCTGCCGGTCCTCCACCGTCAGGCGCGCCCGGGCGCAGGTGACGTAGGTAACGACCTCCGGGCCGAATTTGAGCGGGACCCGCGTATCGATTCCGATAAAATAGAGCGATACCGCCACCGGGCGGATATCGGTCGGCTTGGACATGGGTTTCTCCTTTGAGATCTATATGAAATGGGCTATTGCGATTGCCCCCACACGAACTCGCCCTTTTCGACGCTCCAGTCGGAGCCGAAGTAGCCTGCGGCGCGGACGCCCGCGCTGCCGCGGAAGAGGGCTTCCGGCCCCATGACGATGCAGTCGGGGTATGAAACCCCGGCCAGGAAGTAGGGAAGACGGTCGGTGAGGCGCATTCCGGAAAGGCCGGAGCCGGCAACCGCGCCGACGGAGGCGGAATCGCTGCCAGGACGGGGACGCAGGAAGAGGCAGGCCAGATCATCGCCCCGGTATTCCCGGTCGGCGATGCGGACCAGACCGCGCCGCGCTTCGACCGGGCTGTCCGGCAGGAGGACGTTCCAGGCGCGGTTAGTGTCGGCATTGCCGTAGAGGATGATATTCCGGTCTGGATCGGCCTTCGGGTCGAAAGCGGTATCGGGCAGCACATCGACCGAGACATTGGCCCGATACCAGAAAGATTCTGCATCGAACCGGGCCTTGGCAAAGGCCCAAGCGTTTTCTTCGGGTGTTCCCTGCGTGCCGTAGAGGAAAAGGGGTCGGTTGAGGAAGGCCATCTTGAAGGGGCCGTAGCGGTGCGGGCCTTTCATGTCCGGCAAGGCCGGGCCGGTGGCGGCCCATTGCTCGCCCTGACGGGCAAGCCAGAGGCGTTTCGCCTTCGGCCAGGGGATATCGGCCAGCTTCTGGCCGTCTATCTCCACCCGGAACGGGCGGCCCGGCAGGATGTGAGCGACGTCCAGCGTCAGCCGCAGCACATTCTCTGTTTTCCCGGTGAAGCGGCGCAGGTGCGGGTCGTAGCGGAGGCTGATTGAACTCATCTTCAGAGGGTGTGTCTGGACCTCGATCTCCGCCCAGTAACACCGGGAGGAGAGGCCGGGGTTGGCGGTGATGAAATCCACCTGCCGCAGGCTTTCGCGGGAGGGCAGGGCGTGTCGGGCGAAGAAATCGAACATCTGAGGCCAATCCACGCAGTCGGCCCCCGGTTCGTCGGAGGAGTCCCACCAGTGGCCCGCCCCCGGCTGCTCGAAATACTCGAAATCGCGGTGAAAAGGGGTCAGCCTTTCCTTCATCGCCCGCGCCTCGGTGACCGGCACATTGTCATCGGCATCGCCTTGGAGGACGTAGACGCCCTGCCGGGCGTAGTTCGGGGCCAGGGAAAGGGTATCGGAAGGGTTCAGGCCGCGGGCCAGCATTTCATCCATGTCGGTCGGCTGGCTGTTCCGGGGGGTTCCCCGGTAAGACCAGAAGCTGAGCCACCCCGCGCTGGGGCCGATGGCCGCGAAGCGGTCGGGATAGGTCTGCCCGACATGCCAGGTTCCGTGCCCTCCCATCGAGTGCCCGGTGAGATAGGCGCGGGCCGGGTCGGCCCTGAAGCGCCGGGCCGCCATGTCCAGAACTTCGATAGCATCGAGCTGGCCCCAGTCCTCCCAGTCGAGGCCGTAGGGCCGCCGGTTGGTAGGAGCGACCAGGTAGCCCCATGTTTTGGAGGCATAGGCGTCCGCCTGCCCGATGGCCTCCACGCTGGCCCCATGCAGGGTCAGGAAGACGGCGGGCCGGAGGCCGTTGGGGTAAGGAGGCTGCATCGGGTTGACAGCATAATACTGCACGCTCCCGTCCATCCGGCTGAGGAAGGTGGTTTTATAGGTCTGACCCGCCCGTCGCACTCTCAGATCGAGCGATGCGCTGTCCGCTTCCTTTTTCCCCTGCGTGAGCCGGAGAGCGACTTTGCAGGCCGCTTCCCCCGCAGGCGCAGACCCTTTGAGCCGGAAGCCCACCTTTCTCATGCCGAGCGGCGCTACCACCGGCAGACGCGTGCGGACCGCAGGGGCGCTCCCGCAGGCCGCAGACAGAACAAGGTTTCCCAACGGTTCTTCTGTGGTATTGATGACCACGACCGCGCCCCAGGTATCGGTCTTCTGGCCGGAGATGAGATCGGGAAGCGTGCTGTCGCGGACATCGAGCATGGCGGTCGGCTTCGGCTCAATGAGCCGCACCAGAAGCCGCCCCTGCTGGCAGTGGAACAGGAAGTGGTTTGTCCCCGGCTTCAGCAGCACCGGCAGCCGGACGTACCCGTAAGCGTACATATCCCCACCGCGAGGCTCCCCGTTGACATAGGCCATGTTGTGCCCCAGGGCTTCCAGCAGAGCCACACGCCGAATCGAGGATTCCAGGGAGAGATAGGCATAGCCGCCTTGCAGGGCGCGGGACTCGAACCAGCCGTCCCGTCCTGCCTCCGCCTCCTCCCATGCCCGGGTCGCCCCGTCGGGGAGAGCGAGGGCATCCCCCGCTTTCGGAGCGGCCCACCGCCCGGCCACCATCTGAGCCTCCAGGGCGTCGCTGTGAAGCGCCACCCGCCCGTGATAGCCCACCGGGCGGATCACCAGCGCCTTCTTCAAAATCGCTTCCTCCGGTGCGGCCTGCACCGCCATCCCCTGCCATGCCAGCAAAGGAAGGAGCAAGGTATGGATTTTCAACCTGTGGAATCCTCCTAATATGTAGGGGCGCAATTCATCGCGCCCAATGACCTCACACGGCGCTCAGTGCCAGCCTCTATGCATACGGAAAGCGGGATTGATATCGTTATGAACTTGAGACTTTTTGGGGAGGGCGACCCGATGGGTCGCCCTCTATCGCCGTCCCAAATCCATCTCAGGCGAAAGTCCTGGGACTGTTCCTTTCAAAATCCCATATGTTCGCTGCGGGCGATGATTTCGGCCTGCATGTTGGGGTTGAGGCGGGTGAAGTAGTCGGAATAGCCGGCCACGCGCACCAGCAGGTCGTCGTAGTTTTCGGGATGGGACTGGGCGTCTCGCAGGAGATCGCTGCTGACGACGTTCACCTGGATCTCGAAACCGCCGCGCCGGAGGTAGGTTTCGATCAGGCTTCTCAGGGCGGCGATATCCCGGTCGGTTTTCAATACGCCGGAGGAGAAGCGGACATTATGCACCAGGCCGCCGATGGCTTTCCGGTGGCTCCATTTGGTGGTGGAGAGGATGGAGGCGGTCGGGCCGGACTTCTCGCGTCCCTGGGCGGCCCCGGCCCCGTCAGACAGGGGGAAACCGGCGCGGCGGCCATCGGGGGTGGCCCCTGTCTCGCTGCCGAACCGTTCGTGCATAATCCAGCAAAAAAAACCCGGAACATAAGGGTGAGGCCCTACCCGGTTGGACTCCGTGGTGGCCGACAGGAATTCAGCCCATTCGACCGCCAGGGCGTCCACGTCATCGCTGTCGTTGCCATAGCTGGGGACGCGGCGCAAGATTCTCTGGCGTAGCAGTTCATGGCCTTCGAAATCGCTTTTCACGATGGCGTGAAGCCGGGAGAGGGAATATTCGCCCGTTTCGTAGACAAGCTCCCGGATCGCCATCAGGCCGTCCACTAGATTCGCCAGCCCGACAAAGGAGTTTTCCACCCAGTTGTAGCGCGCCCCGCCGCGGTCGAAGTCCTGCCCTTTCTCCAGGCAGTCGGCGATGAGACAGCTTGCCAGCGGGAAGCAGCCTGTTTCGGCCCGTATCTTCCAGACCCGATCCAGGCTTTCGGCGGCCTCCCGGACGGAGCCGGCGATCCGGGCCTTCACGCGAGTGTTCAGGTCATCGAAAGAGGCGGGCGAATCCGCCCTCCCCCCGGCGATCTCCTCCATCACATCGAGCAGCGCCTTCGGGCAGTTGAAGTAAGGGGCGGTCACCCACATATGGGAGGCCCCGACCACCTTGATCTCCACGCAGGTAGAGTTCATATAGTCGTAAGAATCCTCCTCGGAGACGCCGTGTTCGCGCAGGCCGCGGACGATGAGCTTGTCATTGAAGAAGGCGGGATCGCCGATGCCGGTGCTGAGGCAGCGGCAGGCGAAATCGGCCAGTTCGGGCGGGGTTCCCTCGTGCCAGGCCAGCCCAACGGTGGGATAGACAAGCTGGGTCGCCAGGCGGGCCTCCAGGCAGAGATAGGTCAGATCGTTGGTCGCATCCCTGCCCTGCCGGTTGCGGCCCCCCACCATAACGGATATGGCCGAACTGGAGAAAAGGATCATATTGAGCTGGATGTAGAGGCAGGCGATGAGTTCAAGGGCCTCCTCCCGGGTGATGCGCCCGGCCTCCAGGTCGGCCTCATAGAAGGGGCGGAGGGTCTGATCCATCCGCCCCGGAGTGGTCAGGCCGTGATCCTCCCCGAACCAGAGGCAGACGAGGGCCAGGAACATCGACTGGATCGCTTCATGGAAGGTGCGCGGCGGGCTGTCGGCGATACGGCGGCAGAGGGCGGCCAGGTTGGGGCTGTCTGCGGCCTCACACGCCGCCGCCACCCGGAGCGTATAACGGACCGCCCCTTCTGCAGCCATCGCGCAGGCCCGATAGAAGGCGGCCTGCTCCAGGGTGTCGGCCTGCTCTTTACGCTCCCGGATCTCCTCCAGGATGCCGCCCCATCCCACACGGAAGAGTTTGGCATAGTCCGGGTGGAAGTGCCCGGCATCCCCGCCTGGGAAGGGCGGGATTTCCTGGAGGACAGGCCTTACCTTCTCGATTTCTGCGGATTCCCCGGCAGTCGGCGGGCGCAGTTCGGGCCTGCCGACTACCCGCTCTCCGGGCAGGATCTCTATCGGCATGGCCTCCAGGCGGCCTGCCGTCCTGCGGGCGCGCCAGACCAGCCAGTCCTCGCCCGGCTCCCGCGCCTGCCAGGAACGGGCATCGATCAGGGGCAGGGCCGGGATTTCATAACCACTCCGCTTCTTCAGAGCGATCTCCCTCAAAGCTGCAATTTCGGGCCGAAGCCAGGATACTGTGGTTGTCGGCATGGGTTTCTCCGTGTTATTGTGAGATTAGGGGGTGGGGGGATGGTTCTTTTAACACAGAAGAACACAGATAAAAGCGGGATGGACACAGATAATTTTATTTGAACTTTCGCTGGGGTAGGGGCGAACACACAGGTTCGCCCTGCCTTACAAGCCGGATCCAGAGCAGACACGCAGGTCTGCCCCTACAATTCGCCCCATTCGAGAGACCAAGCGAAAGGCCTATTTATATCTTTTTTAGGCCTTTCGCTTGAGAGGGCGATCCGATGGGTAGCTCTCTCGATGGGCCGCCCTTTAATTATCACCCTTAACATTACATCAAGCGAAAGTCCTCTTTTTATCCGTGTTCATCCGTTCTGGTCGGTGTTCATCTGTGGTGAAAATAGAATCTATGCCCCCAGCAGCGCCTTCGCCAGGATTTTCTCGGCGACTTCCATCGTTTTGAGGGCGTCCGCAAAACGGGAACCGGGCTGCCCGCCGGTTTTGATGGCATCGATAAATTCGCGGTTCTTGGCCCGGAAGCCTCCGAAGACATAGAGATGGTCGCTGCCTGCTACCTGGCGGGTGTCGTATTCGACACCTTTCGCGCCCCCGTCGGCGTAGAGGAAGCCCCTAGTCTCATGTTCGGCCTCAGCACAGATGCCGGGAGCGTGCATCTCCACGCGGAAGGTGCGCCTGCCGCTCGTCCAGTTGTTCATCATCACCCCGACCGAGCCGTTGTCGAAACGGAGGGTTGCGATGATGAAGTTGATGTCCGGAACCAGGATGCTTTTGGCCGTGGACCAGATATCGGCCACCTCACCGCCGCACATCCAGCGCAGGGTGTCGATGGCGTGAACGCCGTCGTCCATCATGTGGTCTCTCGCGCCCAGGAACGGATCGATATTGCATTTATAGAAGGAGCAGACCGCGTGGGTGATCGGGCCGCGCTTCAGGCATTCCTCACGCAACCGGACGACCATCGGGCAGGAGCGCCTCTGGAAGCTGACCTGGGTAACGCATCCCTTTTTCTCCGCCATGTGGGCCAGAGCGCGGGCCTGGTGCATGGTGATGCCCATCGGTTTCTCAATATAGAGGTTCAACCCCTGCCCCAGGCACCACATCCAGATATCGTACATCAGATGCGGCTGCCCGATGACATACACGCCGTCCGGGGCGATCTCTTCCACCATTTTGACGTAATCGCTGTATCGCTTCTCGATCCCGTACTTGTCCGCCGTTTCGGTGCGTCGTTTTGCGTCCAGGTCGCAGACAGCCGCGATCTCCACATCGTCGAAGGAGGCAAGGGAGGGATAATGAACCGCATTCGCCATCCCCCCGGCCCCGACCATGGCGATACGGACTCTGGAAAGGTTCTTTGCTGGAGTCATCATCAAGGCTCCTTACTGCGAGAAACTATACTCAACCGGCCCCTCGAACAGCGACCGGGCGAAGGCGATATCCTCGGCGATGAGGCGGCCTACCGCTTCGTGGTCGCTGTATTCGGCGATCAGGCAGAGGACGCCCGTATAGTTTCGCTTTTTGAGTTCGGCGGCCACGCAGGGCCAGAAGGCTAGGCCGTGCCTGCCGGTCGTCCAGTAGTGCCGCCAGCGGGCGTGGTCGGCTTCGGGGCCGTTGACGCGCTCCCAGAAGGCGTTCTTCAGGTTCATCATGCACAGGTGAGACCAGACGATATCGATCAGCCATTTCGGGGTCTCCGCCGTTCAGGGCGTTATGGGCCGCATCCCATACGGCGGCGATGTGCTTCGGATCGTAGCGGGCGATCAGGCTTCTGAGGCCCATGGCGTTGGAAACGCACCGGCCGCAGCGATTTTGAATGCCCAGGGTCACGCCGTATTGATCGAGCAGAGGAAGCAGGGCGTCGTACTCTTTCTACAAGTTGGCCTCCGACGCCAGATAGCCCTCCTCCCCGATCCCCACGCAGATGCGGATAACGGGGATGCAGGCCTCCGCGCAGGCAGCCATGATCCGCTCATCGGTCGGCCCGGCGATAAAGCGGCCCAACTCTCCCACCGGCATTTTCCACGGTTTCGTAAAAACCGAATAGGTCACTTTCTTCTCGCTCATGATACTCGTCTCCTGTGAATGCTTTTCGGACAAACGTCACCGTTTTCTCTATCCGGGAGGAAGTCCCTCTTTTTACAGGCGTCTCTTTCCGGATGCAGGAAAGAGGCCAGACAGTAGCGAACCGGGGCCGGGAAGAATGTATTTTCGGTTTCGTTTCTTTCGGAAAGGAACAGCCCAACCATGACCAAACGTCCTCAAATCGCCCTGATCGCCACTATCGTACACAAGCACGCCCATGCCCAGCACTTCCTGGACCGATTTCTGGAAGGATACGGCTGGAATGGCCGTCACCACCGCCCTCCGATGGATCTCGTTTCCCTTTATGTCGACCAGATAGGGGAGGGCGACCTGAGCCGGGAGCGGGCCGCGCGGTTCCCGGAGATGACCCTCTATCCCACCGTGGCCGATGCCCTCACTCTCGGCGGGGACAGCCTGGCTGTGGACGGCGTGATGCTGATCGGAGAACACGGCAGCTACCCGCGCAACGAGAAGGGTCAGACCCTTTACCCGCGCTACAGGCTCTTCAGGGAGTGCGTCGGCGTCTATCGGCAGAGCGGACGCACGGCCCCGCTCTTCAATGACAAGCATCTCTCCTGGAACTGGGAGGAGGCGCGTGAGATGTACGACACCGCCCGGGAAATGAGCTTTGCGTTCATGGCAGGCTCCTCGCTGCCGGTCACCTGGCGCACCCCTTCCATCGACCTGCCGTTCGGAGCGCCGGTTTCGGAGGCCGTGTGCGTCGGCTACGGCGGGGTCGACAGCTACGACTTCCACGCCCTGGAAAGCCTGCAATGCATTGTCGAAAGGCGTCCCGGCGGGGAGAGCGGCGTCCGGTGCCTTCAGGCGTACCGGGGAGAGGCTTTCTGGCAAGCTCATCATGCCGGCGTCTGGCCCCGAGATCTCTTCGAGGCCGCCCTTTCGCGAAGCCACACCCTGACTCCGGCCCGAGCGGGATTCAATGATATCTTTCCCACGGGCGATGAACTGAAAAAGCTCGTGTCGGACCCCATCGCCTACCACTATGAGCATTTCGACGGCCTGAAATCCACCATGATTCTGATGAACGGGCTGGTGCAGGATTTCAATGTCGCCGCCCGCCTCGGCGACCGGGCGGAGCTATTTTCCACCCAGCTTTACCTGCCCATGCCGCCCGTCTATACCACCCTTGCCAACTTCTTCTCGCCTCTGGTCAACCACATCGAGCAGGTGTTTCTGACCGGGGAGCCGCCCTATCCGGTGGAGCGCACCCTGCTGACCACCGGGCTGACCGCCGCGGGCGTCGAAAGCCTCTTCCTGGAACAGCGACAGATCGAGACGCCGCACCTGGAGATCCCTTACGCGCCCACCGCCCATTCGACTTTCTGGAGGTCCTGACATGAACCATCCGTTACGCATCGCCGTAGTCGCCACGGTCTACAAATATCTCACCCACGCTCAGCACTTCGCCGACCGGTTCCTGGTCGGTTACCCGCACCAGGGGCGCTGGCACAGGCCCGATATGCGGGTCGCCTCGCTCTATGTGGACCAGCGCACCGAGGGAGACCAGAGCGAAGACCGCGCCCGGGAGTTCGGGTTCCGGGTCTATCCCACTATCCCCGAAGCCCTGCGGCTGGGAGGTAGTTCGCTGGCGGTGGACGGTGTGCTGCTGATCGGAGAACATGGCGACTACCCGCGCAACGACCTGGGCCAGGTTCTCTATCCGCGCCACGAATTCTTCAAGGAGTGCGTATCCGTGTTCGAGGCGGACGGTCGGGCCGTGCCGGTCTATAACGACAAGCACCTCTCCTACAGCTTCACGAAGGCCAAAGAGATGGTCGATGACGCCCATCGCCTGGACTTCGGCCTGCTGGCCGGTTCCTCGCTGCCAGTCACCTGGCGGCTGCCCGATCTGGAACTGCCCCTCGGATGCCACATCGAGGAGGCGCTGATGGTCGGGGTGGGCGGGTCGGATCCGATGGATTATCACGCCCTGGAAGCGATGCAGTGCATGATCGAGCGCCGGCAGGGCGGCGAACGCGGCGTCCGCGCGGTGCAGTTGATCGACGGCGATGCGGTCTGGGAAGCCGGGGACGCGGGCCTCTGGTCGTGGGAGCTGCTGGAATCGGCCCTTTCCCGGAGCGACACCCCCTGCGGGCTGCCGGAGGAGGACGGGCGCACCCGGGACCTGATCGGCAGCGGCGACCTGCGCCGCCTGGCCGCCAAACCCGCTGCCTATCTGATCGAATATCGGGACGGCCTCCGCGCAACCCTCCTGATGCTCAACGGCGCGGTGAAGGACTACTGCTTCGCGGCCCGGCTCCGGAACGAAGCCGATCCCGTTTCCACCCAGTTCTTCCTGACGCCGAATCCCAATGTCACTTATTCCGCCTGCCTGGTCTCCAAAATCGAGGAAATGCTCCTGACCGGAAAGGCCCCTTATCCTGCCGAACGAACCCTCCTGGTCAGCGGAACGCTCGAAAGCTGCCTGATCTCTCGCCGGGACGGCGGGGCGCGGATCGAAACCCCTCACCTGGAGGTAACCTACCGGCCCCCGGAACAGTCCCAGCATGCCCGATCCTGAGCCGACGGAGAAGCCTCATCATGACAACCTCAACCCATAACCTGAACATCCTGATCCTCGGAGGCAGCGGCTTTGTCAGCGGCACGCTGGCCCGGCTGGCGGTTTCCCGAGGGCACCGCGTCTGGGCCGTCACCCGGGGCCAGCGCCCGCTGCCCGAAGGCGTGATCGGCCTCGTCGCCGACCGGAAGGATACCCCGGCCCTGGAAAGCGCGATCCGCGCCCCCGGCGTTCGCTGGAACCTGGTGGCAGACTGCATCGCCTACGAAGAGGGCGATATCCGGCAGAATATCGCCCTCTTCCGGGAGCGGGCCGACCAGATGGTCTTTATTTCCACGGACTTCGTATTCGATCCACAGCGCCGCCGATTCCCTCAGCCGGAGGAGAGCGACCACTACCTCTCGGACGGGTACGGCGGCCTCAAACGCCGGGCCGAACTCGCCCTGATGGCTGAGGACACCGGCGCGATGAAGTGGACGATCCTGCGGCCCTGCCACATCTACGGCCCCGGGTCGGAGCTCGGATGCTTGCCCTTTCACGGGCGCGACCCGCAGATCATCTCCCGGCTCCGAGCGGGCGAAACGCTCCGGCTGGCGGGCGGCGGCCATTTCCTCCAGCAGCCCATTTTCGCCCGGGATCTGGCGGAAACGATTCTGAGCGCAGCCGGCAACGCAGCGGCCTGCGGGCGAATTTTTCAGGCTGCCGGGCCGGATATCGTCGAATCCCGGGACTACTACCGGATCATCGCCGACGCTCTGGGCGTGGATCTGAAAATAGAGGAGGTTCCTGTCGACCGCTGCCGGGCGGAGCATCCGGAGACGGCCTCCTTTTTGTGCCACCGCATCTACGACCTGAGCCGCCTGGCCGCCTGCGGCCTGTCTGTGCCCTCCACCCCGATCCGGGACGGCCTCTGCCAGCATCTCGAAAGCCTGCTGGCCCGGGCGTGACCCTTGATATCGTTTTGCATTGGCGCAACCGGCCCTGAAAACCGCCCCCCAGCCTCCCGCCGGACTTCGGCGGAGGGAGCGGCCTTGGGGGACTTTGAAAGATTACCAAGAACACGCACGATCTTAGTACTACAACGACGATTTTTGTGGTATACGTCTCTGAGGGGCCCGAGGCCCTGAGGAGGGAAGCGATGGACAAAGTCGCATTCGAGCGACTCTATACCGAGTTCCTCGCCTTTCATGCCGAGTTCGCCCCGGTGTTTGGCCGCAAGCAATGGCGTCA
>JADLDR010000117.1 GCA_020846535.1 Armatimonadota bacterium
ATCGGGAAGTTGTTTTTTAATGGTTACTAAGCGCATCCTTAAGGTTCTGCCAATCGGACAGAGCATCTTCGGTATCATATGCCAACCAGACATCATGCTTGGCGAGGATCTGCGTCATTCGATCATGCGATACCCCGGCAATTTCCGCGGCCTTCCCGAAAGATATCCTTCCTGTCCGATAGAGGTCGACAGCCAACACCTCGCGAATTACTGAAGATATATCCTTTGTAGGGGCGCGATTTATCGCGCCCCATATGCATCAAGATCAGGTAAAAGATCCTCCGCTCCTGGGGGCGGGGTGACCGCTCTCCCCTGGGATGGGTTACCTCTCTCCCCTAACCCCTCTCCCCGAAGCGGGGAGAGGGGGACAGAGTGTGCGGTGCTTGAGGGATCATCTCTCCCCCTGCCCGTTTCGGGAAGGGGGCCGGGGGGTTAGGGAACGGTCTCTCAAAGCCCCCAACCCCGCCCCCGCGGGACAGACAGCCTGATCTTGATACACATGGGGCGCGATTTATCGCGCCCCATAGCGATCCAGAGAAGGGGAAACATCCTCCGCTCCTGGGAGATGGGTTCCCTCTCTCCCCTGGCCCCTCTCCCCGAAACGGGGAGAGGGGGGAGACTGTGCGGTCATTGACGGCCCCATCCACTCCCCCTTCCCGTTTCGGGAAGGGGGCTGGGGGGTTAGGGAACGGTCTCCCCAAGGCCCGCCCCCCGCCCCGGCGGGACAGTCACCCTGATCTGGATCGCTATGGGGCGCGATGCATCGCGCCCCTACCGCAGAAAACGGCACCGGCCCCGGCAGCCCGTCGGAGTCAGGGTACAGTTTCCCCCGGGACAAGGCCGTAGGGGCGAACACCAGGTTCGCCCCGGCCTCCGAAGATCGCCTGGGGCAGGGCGATCACCAGGTTCGCCCCTACGGATCGGGCAAGGTCGCTCCACATCTTAATCTTGGCTCCAACGCCCTGCTTAGGTGGCAACTTGGGTTAATAATAGGAAACGACCGCATCCACCGCCCGGCAAGTCGCATTCGTCCTGCCCTCGGGCGTGCTGAGGAAACCCAGCAAATCAGCCAGAGCGGCCTTCAATGGACCGGGGCTGGGCGATTCGCGGGTCATCTCCTGAACGAATCGCTTCAACAGGGCTTCGATCTGTGACGAAACCTCACCATGAATCGGCTGGATATCCCGAAGAACCCGACAATAGGCACGCTCGAAGTCATCCATCCTTCATGCGAACTCCCCCACCATCGCCTGAGCTTCGCGTATTACTCTACCAACACACTCTTCCATATATTGAGTCACCCGAGAGCAAGCCGAATCAACCTGACCTTCGGCCCGAAGCCGCTGCCCTTCTGCCGCAACGATATACGCGCTCTCCATAAACTCTTTCTGAAGCCTGGCCCACCGCTTTCTGACAGCCGGAACCCGCTTGCCCGGCTGGGCGCAGGCGGCGCGGCTGAGGCGGTGGAAAAGCCACCAGGGGCTTCGGTCGTCCGGATCTTCCCCGCCGGCAGAGAGAACGGCGGGCGGATTCCCCTCGATGAAGACCGGAAAGAAGATGCCCAGGCAGGGCGAGTAAAAGCTGCACCAGTAAACCGGCAGCCGCGAGCCGTCCGAGCAGAGATCGGCCACCAGGCTGGCCGCCGTGTTGCCGCACCACCCGCTCTCTTCCGGCGAATGAAAGCAAATGCCCTGATACCCGATCTTTGTCACGAACGGCTCGTCGGGGTATGTCCCGTCCGAATGGTCGGAAAGCAGGGCCATCATCAGGGCAGCATCGATTTGGCCGGCATGGCGGGCCAGCACCGCGCAGGAACGAGCGCGACGCCGCGCTCCGCTCGAAACGCCTTCCTTCCGGCAGTTTTCCTGGCTGAAGGCTTTCGCAAAATTGAAACGGCCCTCCCCTCCTTCCGCCGCCCGTCTGTCCGCGCCCGGCGACAGGCGGCTCCAGCCGGTTTCGACAGCGTAAACATTGCTGATGCCCCGCATGTTTTCCACCTTCTCCACGGCCCACTCGTGCCCGGCGGTCTCGATCACGTACGCCTCAAAGGGGTCGGCCACCAGGTAGCCGTTATCGTAGCTGCCCGCAGGCGGCCCGCCTTTGAAAACCCCCTGGCCCCAGCGGGTGATGAGGCCGGTAATCGCCTCCACAGCCTCCGCCGCCGTCCGGCCCCGTTCCAGTCCCAGGCGCAGCGCCTCCATGCCCACCAGCTTCGGCTCCCCGAAGGTGAGTTTGGAGGACAGTCCTTCGTTTCCGATTACCACCTGATGCTCGTTGAACCCGTGTTCATAGCCCCAGCACCAGTAGGGCCGGGATCCGATATGCCGATAAGTGACCGCCGCCTCCGGCAGCGTCACGAATTGGCAGCTTGCCATCGTCCCATCAGGATGCTGCGCTCGCTCCCGCAAAACCAGAGGCTGGCATTCCCGGTCGGGCCGGTCGCTGTTTTTGGCGAACACCGTCTGCCCGTTCCGAGTGCTGTTCCCCAACGCCACCATCGTATCACAGCTTCGCTTCATGGCTTTCCCCCACAAGGTTCAGACGTTTGACGCTGTCCGTGCGAGGAGCGACGCGACGCGGCAATCTTCAGCCTAACAGATACGCGAGAAGGCTCTGCCCGTAGGCGAGAAACTGGAGATGGCTTCGTCGCTTGCGCTCCTCGCAGACTGTATCGACAAGGCGGATATCATATGGACAGGCCAAAGTCCCAAAGGTATAGAGAACCGTTTCGTCTTCGCTGAGCGATCTCCTTCTGCCGACCGTCCTACCCTTCGGCACCGAAATCATTGACGTATTTCAAGCGGGCATGGTATAATTCGTTGAAGATTGCCAGGAAACAATAACGGTCTGTATAACGAGGCCGTTTGATGAATGGCATTGAAAAGGATGGGGCATAAAGATGGCCGATGTTGAGTTGCAGGGTAAAGTCAGGCAACTGGAACGCAAAATCGATGAATATAAGGAATTGATCGCCCGGCTCGAAAAGACGAACCGGGAAATGGAGCAGCGTCTCAAGACCGCGCAGGCCGCTACCGAGCCTCCGCCTGCCATCACCGCCGCTCCGGAGTTCGAGGAAACTCTCAAGCGCCTCGTGCAGCGCATCTCCATGATTCTCCAGGCCGAAAAATGCGTCTTCATGCTCCTGGAACCGGAGAGCGGCGAGCTGGTGGCGAAAAGCCCGGCCTACGGGCTGACCGAAGACGAGTTGCGGACTTTCCGCATCCGGGCTACCCAGGGCGTCTCCGGAGAGGTCTTCCGCGAGGGGAACCCCATCATTTTATACGATGCGGTCAGCGATCCCCGCACCATGCGCGAAAATGTCGCCCTCCTCAACGTCAAGAACGGCGTGACCGTGCCCCTTATCGTCGAAAAGCGGGATGAGGAGAACCGGGTGCTGGACAGGCAGACCATCGGGGTGCTGCATGTCTTTAACAAGCGATACGGCAACGCTTTCTCCGATGAGGATGTCCGGCTCCTTCAGGTGATGTCCCGCAGCGCGGCGGCTGTGATCGCCAACGCGCAGATGTACCTCCAGGTGGTGGAGGAAAAGGAAAAGCTGGAATCGGCCCTCGAAAGTCTGGCCGCCGCCCTGATCATGGTCGGATTGAACGGCAAGGTCATGCAGATGAACGCCTCAGCCCGCACCGTCCTGGGCCTGGACGGGCAGGATGTGGCCGGAAAGCCCTATGCCGAGGTCGTCAAGGAAGAAAAAGTGCGCCAGATCATCGCGGCGGCAGTCAGCAACAACAATGACGAGATGGCTGAGGTCGCCTTCACCGTGCCCAGCGAGAACACGGAGCGCATCTTCCGGGTGCAGTCGAGCGTCTTCCGCAACGAGGAGGACAAGGCCATCGGCGCGGTCATCATCTTCAACGATATCACCGAGATCCGCAATATCGAGCGGCTGAAGACCGCCTTTGTTTCCACCGTGTCGCATGAGCTTCGCACGCCCCTCACCTCCATCAAAGGCTTTATCTCCACGCTTCTCCAGGACACCGAAGGCTATTATGACGAGGAGACGCGGCACGAGTTCTATACGATCATCGACCAGGAGTGCGACCGTCTGACCCGCCTCATCAGCGACCTGCTGAACGTTTCCCGCATCGAGGCCGGGCGGGCGCTCGACCTGAACCTCAAGACAGTCAATATGGCTGCCCTCATCGAAAAGGTCGCCACGGTGCAGCGTTCCTACACCAGTAAGCACACTCTTTCCGTCAAGCTCTCGCCCGCCCTGCCGCCTATCACCGCCGATGAGGACAAGGTGGATCAAATTCTGACCAACCTGGTCAGCAACGCCATCAAGTATTCCCCGAACGGGGGGACGATCACCGTTTTAGGAGTGGAAGACGGCGATGAGGGCGTGAAGATCAGCATCATCGATCAGGGAATGGGCATTCCCAAGGAGCAGCTCGGAAAGGTCTTCGAGCGGTTCCACCGGGTCGACAACACCGATACCCGGAAAGTCGGGGGAACAGGCATCGGCCTCTATCTGGTCAAGCACCTGGTGGAGGCGCACGGGGGCCGTATCTGGGTGGAGAGCGAGGTCGGGAAAGGCTCCAACTTCACCTTCGTCCTGCCGCCGGAGCCGCCGGAGGAAGAGGAATAGGCTTTCCTGCTATGCCTCTCGATAACCGGGCAGCCGGTTGACAAGTTTCTTTTTCAAAGAGTATAATAAGTCAAGTAAAACCCTTTCCGTAATCGGGACTCCAGGCCACAGGAGCGTTATGGAGCAATGGCAGGCCGTGGCCTGGGGTTTTGTTATCTGAAGTAGTCTAAGGGGGACATTTCGTTGAGATTAACGTATGGCCGTAGTTTCTTGCTCATCCTTCTGCTGGTGATCGCCGCTGCGGTTGTCGTCGTCCAGGTCCCGACCAAACTGGGGCTGGACCTCAAGGGCGGCGTCCGGGTGGTGCTTCGCGCTCAAACCGAGAAACTGCCCAAAGGGGAGCAGTTAGATCTCGATGGCGTGGTTCGCATCATCCGCGACCGCGTGGACATCATGCATGTCAGCGAGCCGGTGGTGCAGCCCAAACTGCCTGATCAGGTTATCGTAGAACTGCCCGGCGTCGCCAACAAGGAAGAAGCCCTCGCCGCGATCCGGGAGACGGCCCTTCTGGAGTTCCGCTACCTGAAAGATGTCAAAAGCGACCGGAACAACATGGCTCGCTACAACATGATCATCAGCGAAAAGGATCCCAAGACCGGGGCCGAGAGCTATACTTTTACCGATGAAAAGGGTGACGATGTGCCGGTCGAGAAGGTCCTGGGAACCTCCCCGGTGATCCTGTCGGGCCGGGACCTCAAGCCCAACACCAAGGCGACCATCTACAACAACGAGATCCAGGTCGACCTGGAGTTCAATGCGGAGGGACGCAAGAGATTCGCGGACTTTACCCGCACTCATGTCAAAGAGCATCTGGCTATCGTTCTGGATAATAAGATCAAGTCCGCCCCTCGCATCAACGAGCCGATCCTTCAGGGCCGGGCGCAGATTTCAGGCGGCTTCCAGACCGTGGAAGAGGCGCAGCGCCTTGCCGACTTCCTAAACGCCGGTTCGCTGCCGGTTCCGCTGGAGATCGCCCAGACTACCAGCGTGGAAGCCACGCTGGGGCAGGATTCCATCAAGGCCAGCTTCCAGGCCGGAGCAGTCGGCCTGGGAGTCGTCCTCCTCTTTATGATTCTTTACTACCTTCTGCCGGGCCTGCTGGCCGATATCGCCCTTGTCTTCTATGCGGTGCTGACCTTCGCCGCCTATAAGCTGATGGGCGTGACCTTCACCCTGGCGGGCATTTGCGGATTCATTCTCTCCATCGGCATGGCGGTGGACGCCAACATCCTGATCTTCGAGCGGTTGAAAGAAGAGCTGCGGGCCGGGAAGACCCTCCGGGCCGCCATCGATGCAGGATTCAAACGGGCCTTTACCGCTATCTTCGACTCGAACGTCTCGACAGCTATTACCTGTCTCGTCCTTTATCTTTTCGGCTCCGGCTCCATCAAGGGGTTCGCCCTGACGCTGGCTATCGGTGTGGCGATCAGCATGTTCACCGCCATTACCGTCACCCGGACGATGCTTTTCCTCCTGGTCGATATGGCCTGGGCGCAGAACGCCCGGCTCTTCGGCCTCGCCCGTTCCTGGGTCTCTCGTGAGGGAGGCATCTACCATGACATCATTGGAAAGCGAAACTGGTATTTTGCTCTTAGTCTGCTAGTCATGATCCCGGGTATTTTCTTTCTGGCGACCGGGGGCCTTAAGCCCAGCATCGAGTTCAGCGGCGGGAGCGAGCTCCAGGTGCAGTTCGCCCAGCCCGTACAGGCGCAGGCGATTCGCAATGCGCTGAACAATGCCGGTTATGAGGAAAATATGGTGCAGATGGCTGAAAGTAACACTGCGATCATCCGCACCACGGCCAAAAATGCCGAGGAAAAGAACAGTATTGAAACTGCCCTCCAGCCACTCGGTCAGTTCCAGGAGAAGGGATTCGATCAGGTCGGCGCTATTGTCAGCAAAGAACTGACCCGAAACGCTTTTCTGTCTGTGATCATCGCCTCGGTGGGCATCCTTCTTTATCTAGCTTTCAGGTTCAACCAGTTGAAATTCGGTGTCTGCGCGGTTATTGCCCTGGTTCATGACGTGATCGTGGTGACCGGCATCTTCGCCATGATGGGCACACTGGCAGGCTGGGAAGTGGACTCGCTTTTCCTGACCGCCATGCTCACCGTCATCGGTTTTTCGGTGCATGACACAATTGTTATCTTCGACAGGATTCGCGAAAATCTGCGCCATCGTCAGAAAGGCGAGGATTTCGAGGGCCTGGTCAACCGGAGCATCCTTCAGTCCTTTGCCCGGTCGATCAACACCTCTATGACAGTTGCCATCACACTGGTGGCTCTTCTCTTCCTGGGCGGCCCGGTGATCCGGCTCTTTGTGGTGGCCTTGCTGACCGGTGTCGTGACTGGAACCTACTCCTCCATCTTCAATGCCAGCCCGCTCCTAGTGGTATGGGAGAAGATGCAGGAGGGGAGCGCCAAGAAGGCCGTTCGGCCCGCCACCGAATTCAAGCCTCTGGTGACCGCCACTGGCCCGAAGGGCCAGGCCCGGTCTGCCGCAACGCCGCCCGCGGAGGACAATGGCAGTGCAAGTGGCGGGGGGGGCGTGCCTGTGGCCGCTGAATCGAAAGCGTCCCCCCGCGAGAAGATCAAGCCCAAGAAGCGGAAACGGCGCTTCTAAATCCACTATCCATCCATTAAGGGGATCGGATCGGCGGGACAGCCTGCCGGGTCGCTATTGTCTGCTGCAAGGCGGTTGCACGATGACGTGGCCGCGCACATATGATCGAGGTCTACTCTGTCCTGACGGATTAGACCTCGATTTGCTTCTACGCTCCGGGGGTGGCGCAATGAAATACGTCGGCGGGGCTGTGCTGGTGGTATTCCTTCTCTTTTTTGCGTTGAAGAACCAGTATCCGGTGGTGGTCAACCTGTTCATCGGCGAAATCTCGACCTCCCTGATTTTCGCGATGCTGGTGGCGTTTCTGGCAGGCCTCCTGGTCGGGGCCGCAGCCATGTCCGCCGAAAGCTGGAAGTGGTATCGGCAGGCCAGGCTTCAGGAAGCCTCCCCGGAAACGCTGCCCGTTCCCGCCGGCAACGGGGACCGGATGCCTGCCACCGTCCCCGTCCCGGTCACTGCCAGCGAGACCGAAGAGGAAGTGTAGGGCGCTTGCCTGGAAAACCCGATGCGTCAGGAAACTGATATGAGCCTGGAATCGCTAATCGAAAAGGTGGTGTCCTACCACCCGCAGGCCGATGTGGAGAAGATCCGGAAGGCGTATCGTTTTGCCTGCGGGCTTCACGCCGACCAGAAGCGCAAGTCCGGGGAGCCTTATATCGCCCATCCCCTGGAAGTGGCGAAAATCCTCGCCGACCTGGAGATGGGGACGGACAGCATCGTGGCGGGGCTGCTTCATGACGTGGTGGAGGACTGCGATATCGCGCTTGCCAGCCTGGAGCCGGAGTTCGGGTCACAGGTCGTGCAGCTTGTAGACGGCCTCACCAAACTCGAACTGACCGAATTCGGCGGGGAAGGGGAGGAGCCCGAAGCCCGCCAGCAGAGTCAGGCCGAACGGCGCAGGGCCGAGAATCTCCGCAAAATCTTTCTGGCGATGGCGCGGGACGCCCGCGTCATGGTCATCAAGCTGGCCGACCGTCTTCACAATATGCGTACCCTGGGCAGCCTGAGCGCTGAACGGCAGCTACGCATCGCCCGTGAAACCCTCGACATTTATACCCCTCTGGCGCACCGGCTCGGTATTTGGAAGATCAAGTGGGAACTGGAAGACCTGGCCTTCAAATACCTGATGCCGGAGGAATACGCCGAAATCTCCGAAAAGGTGGCCCGTACCCGCGCCGAGCGCGAAAGCGACATCCAGGAAGCTATCGTGATCCTGAACGAAGCCCTCCTCAAAGAAGGCGTCCAGGCGGAAATTCAGGGACGGCCCAAGCATCTTTTCAGCATCTACAACAAGATACGCAAAGAACAGGTCACCTTCAGCGAAATCTACGACCTGATTGCTCTGAGAATCATCTGCCATACCGTTCCCGACTGCTATCACGCCCTGGGCGTTGTACACGATCTCTGGAAGCCCATCCCTGAACGGTTCGATGATTATATCGCCAAGCCCAAATCCAACATGTACCAGTCGCTGCATACGAAGGTGGTCGGGCCGCGGAACGAGCCGCTGGAGATCCAGATTCGCACCTGGGCGATGCACCGCACCGCCGATTTCGGGATCGCCGCCCACTGGCAGTACAAGGAGGGTGGGGCCATCGATTCGGGTTTTGCCCAGAAGCTGTCCTGGCTGCGCAAGCAGTTGGCCGACATGAACCGCATCACCGGCGACGCCGCCGAGTTCTTGAGCAACGTCACCAGCGAGCTCTTTTATGATCAAGTCTTCGTCTTTACCCCCAAAGGCGATGTGATCGACCTTCCCAAAGGCTCCACCCCTATCGATTTTGCCTATCGCATCCATACCGATGTGGGCCACCAGTGCGTCGGGGCCAAAGTGAACGGGCGTATCGTGCCTCTCAATTACACCTTCAAAAACGGCGATATCGCCTCTGTGATCACCCGCAGCGGGACGACGCCCAGCCTGGACTGGCTGAACCTGGCGAAAACAGGCCATGCCCGCTCGAAGATCAAAGCCTATTTCAAAAAATTGCGCTATGCCGAAAATGTGGCTCGGGGCCGGGAACTTCTGGAACGGGAAATCGAGCGCCAGCACCTGGAAAACCTGGAACTCCTCCGAAACGAATGGCTCCAGCAGACCGCCGAGATGCTGAACTACCCGGCCATCGAGGACATGCTGGCCGCTATCGGGCACGGCACGACCGCCCCGCAGAATGTCGTGACCAAGCTCCTGATCTATCTCAAGCAAGAGGGCCTGCTGCCCCCCCAGGAGCCTTCTCCCGTCGCGGGCAGGCCGATGGAAGTCCGCGAAACGAGCCTCAAAATGGTCATCGGGGGCGTGGACGACCTGATGATCCGCCGCGCTCGCTGCTGCTGTCCGGTTCCCGGCGATGAGGTGGTCGGCTTTATCTCCAGGGGCAAGGGCATGTCCATTCACCGCGAAGACTGTCCCAACGGCATGGCCTACCGGGAGAAGGACCCTGACCGGCTCGTGCCTATCGACTGGAAAGAAGAGGCGAACGGCCAGCGGTACGATACTCCCATCCACATCGAAGTCCTGGACAGGGTGGGGCTTCTCAACGACATCACCGGCATTTTCAGCGAAACCAAAACCAATATCGAAAGCGCCAACATCCGCTCCCGGCCCGACAAAACCGCTATGATGGAATTCATGGTGGATGTCAGCAACCTGGAGCATTTGAACACAGTGATGAACAGCGTCCGGAGGCTGAGCGATGTCATCGATGTCTATCGCCTCTACACAGTTCGCAACGGAAAGGGCAAATGAATGAGGGCGGTCGTACAGCGGGTGTCAGCCGCCCGAGTGACGGTGGGCGGGCAGGTGGCCGGTGAAATCGGGCCGGGGCTGGCGGTACTCCTCGGCGTCCGCAGCGAGGATTCCGGTGAAGACATACGCTACCTGGCCGAGAAGATCGCCAACCTTCGCATCTTCGAGGACGAAGCGGGCAAGATGAACCGCTCTCTCCTCGATACCGGCGGCGCGGCCCTGGTCGTCTCCCAGTTCACCCTCTACGGCGACGTCCGCAAGGGCCGCCGCCCCAGCTTCACCGAAGCCGCCCCTCCGGAGGTCGCAGAAGGAATTTATACCGCCTTTGTCGAACAACTGAGGCGTTGGGTGGCTGTCGAGACCGGTGTCTTCCAGGTACACATGGTCCTGTCCCTCGACAACGATGGCCCTGTCACTCTGATCCTGGACAGCGGACGAACGTTTTGACGAATGCAAGAAAGGCACAACCGAACTGGCGTGATGCTTTATGGACGACTTGATTTTGAGCCGACCGCTTGAGGCGGAGGATGATGAAGAGGAAACCGAAGAGGAGAAGTATCTCACTTCCGCGCAGCGCAGGGAGCTAGGGGATACCTGCGTGGCCGCAGGCAAGCTCGATGACGCCATCCGGCAGTACCGGCGGGCGATCAAGCAGAACACCTCCGACCCGGCCCTGCACACCCGCCTGGGAGATACCTACCTCTATGCCGAGATGTCGGGCCGGGCCGTTTCCGAATACCGGAAGGCCATCCGCATGAACCCCCGTAACCCGGAAGCCTATATGAATGTGGCGGAAATCTACCGCCGATTCGGGCGGGTGGGCGCGGCTCTGGGGCTTTACCACAAGGCGGTCGCCCTCTCCCCCGCCAACGCCTTCTACCGCTATAAGCTGGGGGCCGCCTATAAGGAACTCGGCTTTATCGATGACGCCGTGCATCATCTCCGGGATGCCGTGCGCCTCGCCCCGAAAGACTCGTTTTATCGCTTCTGGCTGGCGGGCCTCTACGGTGAATCCGCCCGCATCTCGGAGGCTATCGAGGAGATGGAACACGCCATCGCCCTCTCGCCCTATGATGACTATTTCCATGTCTGCCTGGGACAACTCTACCTTCATGCCCAGCAATTGCAGGAGGCCGCCCGCTCGTTTGCCTGCGCCGTGCAGCTTCGCCCGAAGAACAGTTCCTATAACTACCTTCTCGGGGAAGCCTATGCCCATATGGGCCACACCGAACGGGCCGGATACTACTACAGCCGCGCCGGTCAGTTGGGTCCCTATGATATCGAATACCTGTCCCGCATCCGCCGGTTTACGCTGATGCGCGGATAGTTGACTTCCCCCTAATTCACTCCAAATTTCCCGGACAGACGCCCTGCGCCCTCTCTTCCTGCTCTCCCCAACCCTCGCCCCTCCTTCTTGCGCCTTGTGTGAGGTTGAACGGTTTGGTGGAGGGACAAACGGTTCGCCTTCAGGCGACCGCAGTCGATACGGCGGCAATCATCAAATATGAGCCGGAATGAACTGCGGGCGCAAGCAGACAGCCAGGCTTTCAATCGGGCAGAGCGGGAATAAGCAGAACGTCCACGTTTTCCTGCTCCTGTATGTCCACTTCCACTTCGGAAAGGATTTCATAGTATTCAAAAGTGCGTGGTGGCTGGGCGCTCGGAAGAATCGGCACGTACCAGAGACCTTCATCCAGACGGATTTCTTTATCCAGGACTTCCAGATTGACTCCACCAGGGTGACGATCCTTGATGCGCTGCCTCACAGCTTCGGCAATGGCTTTTTCGGTTGGCTCCGTCATTCTAATATCTCCAATTCGCGCAGTATAGATAATGCATCCCGAGAGCAATTTCGGACATCGGAAAGCTGGAACGATTCTCCTGAACGATAATCGGCGCTGATTCGATATTTATAAAGGCGCGATACGCTCTGAACTATTACTCTGATTCGATCTTTGGGTAGGTCCAAATGATGGCGAGTGAGCATAGAAAGGCGCTCGTGTCGAGGGTTATGCCAGCCTTCAGGAAAAGCGACGCCTCGCTCAGTCAGTCTGCCCGTCGCGGCTGAGTAAGCGGCATAGTAAAAGCGGCTGACGCTGCTCCTGAGATGGCCTGCCTGCATCATTTTTAGAGCCGCCTTGTTTGAATCCAGGCCGATTTCCTCCCAAGTAGCCAGCAAGATCGCCCCTTTCATTCTCTTTTGGACAATAATATTATGACACTACCAACCAGACCTATCAACCTCCAGATCATCCACCTTTATCCTGTTCCGATCGGTGTTCATCCGTGTTAAAACCTAATGCCTTGCCCCGGAAGAAGCCTCCTCGCCAGGAAGGAATCCCCACGCCCTCTGTGGAAAGAAGAGGCGAATACCCGTTGAGGAAGGGAGCATATTGATGGACGTTCCGAAAATTGTAACCGAGCTGCCGGGGCCGATGTCGCGGCGGTATGTCGAGGAATCGAAACGCTATGAGCCGAATTCGATGTCCGAGCAGGTTCCCATCGCATGGAAGAAGGCGGAAGGGGCCGTGGTGGAGGACGTGGACGGCAACCGCTATATCGATTTTACCTCCGGGGTGCTGGTGACCAATATCGGGCACTGCCGCCCGGAGCATGTCAGAGCCGTTCAGGAGCAGGCCGCCCTGGCGATGAACACTTACGATTTCGCCACCCCCCAGCGCGTGGAACTCGCCAAAAAGCTGGTGGAGATCACGGCCCCCAATCTGGACAAGGCCATCATCCTTTCCACCGGAGCGGAAGCGGTGGAGTCCGCCATCAAGATGGCCCGACGCTATACCCGCAAGTACGAGGTCATCGCCTTCCACGGGGCTTTCCACGGGCGCACCTACGGCTCCATGAGCGTGGGCGGCAAGCAGGGCGTCAAAAAGCACTTCGGTCCGATGCTCCCGGGTATCCTCCACGCCCCGTTTCCCTATTGCTACCGCTGCCTCTGGGACAAAAATCCCGAGGACTGCGGCTATCACTGCCTGAAGTATCTGGACTGGCTTCTGGAAACCGAAAGCACGGGCGATGTGGCCGCCCTGGTTACCGAGTCCTACCAGGGCGGGGCGGGCTCCATCGTGCCCCCAGGCAACTTCATGAAGCAGCTCTACGACTGGTGCGAGAAAAGAGGCATCATCTTCATCCTGGATGAGGTGCAATCCTCTTTCGGGCGCACCGGGAATCTTTTCGCCTACGAGCATTTCGGCATCCAGCCCAATCTGCTCTGTCTGGGCAAGGGGATCGGGAGCGGGGTTCCGATCTCCGCCGTGGTCGGGGAATCGCGGATCATGGACGCCCTGGAGCCGGGCAGTCTCTCCTCCACCAACGGGGGCAATCCCCTGTGCTGCGCCGCCGCCCTGACCTCTATCGATATCCTCCTGCGGGAGAACCTTTCCGACCGGGCGGCCCGGTACGGGGATGCGATGATGGCTCGCTTCGAGAATATGAAGGAACGTTTCGAGCCGCTCGGGGATGTGCGCGGCATGGGCCTGGCTATCGGCCTGGAACTGGTCAAAAACAAGCGGTCAAAGGCTCCGGACGCGGAGATCACGAAGCTCCTGGTGGACGAATGCTGGCGGCGCGGCCTGCTGCTGATCGCGCCTATCGGCTTCTACGGCAATGTCATCCGTATCGCCCCACCGCTCTCCATCGAGGAAGAATTGCTCTGCAAGGGCGTGGAGATTATCGAGGATGCCCTGATGGCCGTCACGGAAGCGTCGTAGGGAATCCATGCGGAAGGGCGGCGTCCGCAGACGCCGCCCTTCCGCCATCTCTCGAAACGATTGGCTTGCCGCCCAGTTTCTCGATATCGAACTTCCTGTGCCTTGTAAAATTTCCTGCAACACTCGATAAGGGCCGCTAACGACGCCCTTTTTTGATCTGCTTCCGGTAGTCTCCCCGGCGCTGGTCGTCGCTGGCGGCGCGTTCCCGGCCCGTTTTGCCGGTCGCCTCGCGCCGGACCAGGGTGCGGTCTACGCCCTGGAAATCGATTTCCAGCTCCCAGGATTCCTCGCACATGGGGCATGCGACCACCAGAAATTCATCGGTGGATTCCTCCTGCACCACCTTTGCCTGCACTTGCTTCCGGCAGGCCGGGCACTGCTGCGCGATCTTGATCGGTTTCATCCCCTTTCTATACGGCTCGGTCTAAGCCTTCGTCTTACAGTTCGAGCCGAAGGTGTTGCCCCCTCATCCCTTGCTCGAAACCTGCATATGTTGGACTGCACAGCCTCAGCAATTGTTTCCGGGAAGCTTTCCTGATATTATTGGAAGATCCCGCCCGTTTTTGGAGAGAAATGTGTTAAAAATAGCGTTCCGGCGTGAATTCGGCGATGGGCATTTCGGCCCGGAGCCTGCGGACGCTGCCACCCGCCGTCAGGACGAAGACCCAGCCTCTGGCCCCCTGGTGGTTCCATGTCCCTTCTTTGATGAATCGGGTGGCCCAGTGCCAGGCGCAGTCGGCAATGGGGGTCAGGTCTTCCCATTTGCCGCTGCCGTAGCGGGGCCGCGGGTTCCACCAGTTCAGGCTCTGGGCGATGGCCCAGTTGGGGGTATAATCGTAGCTCACCCCGGAGGCAAGGTACAGGTTGCCTTCCGCCCAGTTGTTCCCCTCCCGCTGCCCCCGGTTGGGGTCGTTCGGGCAGAGGAAGATATCGGCGGTGGCGATGTAGTTGGGAAAGAGGGTGGAAAGGTGCGGCGGGTACTCCTCATAATCCTGCTGGTACATCCGGAGCGCCATCCCGATCTGCCGGAGTTGGCTCGTGCAGACGATCTGACGGGCCTTCTCGTGGGCGGCCGCGAAGACAGGGAAGAGGATGCCTGCCAGCACGGACATGATGGCAATCACCACCAGCAATTCGATCAGGCTGAATCCCGCTCGCCTGGACACGGCAAGTCTCCTCGATAAACAACAGCAAACGCCAGCATTGCTTTCTTACATTATATCGAAAATCGCCCGATTCAGCAAGGGCCGAGAGAGGATCGTAGGAGCAGACCTGCGTGTCTGCCCTGTTCGGAAGGGCGCGCGCATACGTCTTGGAATGGCAGGCTGGCATCACGGCCTCAGGCCCAGCGCCCGCAGGGCGGGCAGGATATCGGCTCTGGAGCGGACCGGGCGTGAAAGAAGGGTCAGCTTCCATTCTTCGGTCAGGGAGCCTTCCTCGCCCGGCGCAAGGCGAAAGATGGGACTGAGGATTTCCATCTCGATATAGTCCGGCTTGCCCCCGCTGGTAAAGACTTGGGCCAGAGCATCCTGATCGGGGTAGACGGCTCCCTCGATGAGGGCGGGAAACCGCTTCAGGTAGGCCAGGCGGTCCTGAAACCAGACCATCCATCCTTCCGAGACATCGGACCCGATTTTCGCCCCTTCGCGCCCGTATTCCACGATGCACAGCCCGTTCTCTACGGTCCACTGTCGGCTTTTTTCTGAGCCTTCGATCATATATAAGAGTCCTTTGGGGAAGCGGGACTTCACATTGACCGGAAAAACGACGAAGCAGGGAGCCCGCACCTGGGTGACGTCCCAGACGCCCCATTCCTGGGAGCGGTCGGAGATATTGCGGATGCGCTGGACGATACGGACATCCCCCGTTCGGGCATCCAGCGAGACATCCTTGATCATCAGCAGGCCGGTCGCCAGGCTGGGAGCGCCGACGATCCGCAGGGAGTTCTCGCCGGTGATCTCCATGCTTGCGGGGCCGTAATCAAGGGCCGGGTCGGGAGGCCAGCCGCCGTTCGTCCACTTAGAGGCCGGGGCGTTCCAGGTTTTATAGCCGCCGTAGTTGTACCAAAGCCGGGTTTGATAGGGATAGACCTTCCCGATCTCCGCCGGGTTTTCCAGAAAAACATTTTTCCCGCCCAGGGAATACTCCATGATCCGGCCTCCAATGGCGGGCACGACCGTGAGGCGCGTCTTCCCGGCGGCCAGCCGGTAGGAATCGCGCCAGCCCCGGTGGCTGACGATGGAAACCATCCCCTTCCCGGGGGTGGCGACAGACAGGGCGGCCTGCGCCACCCCGATGCCGATCAGAGGGAGAAGCCACCGTTTTTTCATGGAGAGCCTCTTTCCAGGACAAGTTCCACTATGTTGCCGGGCCTGATGCCTAGCGCCCGGGCCGCGCTGCCCTCCCGGATCGCGATCTCCAGCCTGCCGAAGCTGTCGAAGAGGGCCACCGGCTCGCCCGGGGCAACCTCGCTGTAAGATTCCCGGATGCCCTGGAGGACGGCATTCCCCGCCCGGATGGTCAGGGAGAGACGGATCTGCGGGAGCCACTGGCGGAACGCCTCTTCGGTCAGATCGGTGATGAGGTTACCGAAGCGGTCCGCGTGGATGACCTGCGCCCAGATGCGCGCGGGCGTTACGGCGGGCGCGGAGACCGGAAGCATGATCGGATCCATCACGGGCGTGCCGAAGGCGGCCAGGGAGGTGTTGGCGGCCAGACTGCCGGCGATGGGGGCGAAGATGTCCCTGCCGTGGAAGGTGCGGCTGATCTGGGGCAGGAAGTGCTGGGGACGGTTGAGGTGGACGATCTGCATCTCCCGGGCGGCGGCCAGGACATGGCTCAGAAGGCCGTTGTCCGGGGCCACGAAAAAGTGGCCGTCGATGAGGGCGGCCAGCGGACGGCGAACGCCTCCTACCCCCGGATCGACCACGGCCAGGTGGACGGTGCGGGGCGGGAAGTGCATATAGGATGATCCGAGGAGGAAGGCGGCCCCGGCGACATCCTGTGGATTGACAGAGTGGGTGAGATCGACCAGCCGGGCCTGAGGGCAGCGTGAAAGGATAACCCCTTTCATCACCCCGACATAAGGGTCGGTCAGGCCGAAGTCTGTGAGCAGTGTAACGATGGGCATTTATTCAGGCACAACGGGATTACAGAATTTCCCCCATTCTACCACAGGCGGGCAAAGATGTCAAGGGGCGGTTTTAGCGGTTGTTGCGCCTGGGCCACTTCAACTATCGCCCATAAGAAGGGCTTCCGCTCACAACCCCTAAGCGACCCGCGCGCTCTCCGACCTGGATGCCTATGGGAGCGGGCCAGAGTGCCCCTTCCTTATCAAAGGGATCCACGGAGTGCGTTCTTTATAGAAATGGATCAAAGCACCCTGCAGGCCACGCCTCCCGCCGAAGCCCGGCGGGAGGCCGGGGGGCAGTTGCCTTCCCCAAAAGGAATTCCCCCTCCCGCCTCGAATAATCGACCACACAAAACCTGCCCTCCAAGCCTAATCTATGATCAAACAAAAAGAGAATCTCGTTTCCGCCTGCCTTCGCCCGTCCGTCTCTCGCCGGGCGATCCTGACGGGCCTGCTGCTGCTGCCCTTGAATGCCTTCTGGCTGGTCCAGATGGAGATGGCGACCAACCAGAGCCTGAAGGCCGGAGGTTCCTCCGGCCCGTATCCTTCCACCTTTTCTCTGTTCGCCAATGTCGTCTGTTTCCTCCTGGCTCTCACGGCTCTCAATGCCTGGCTCAAGCGGGCCTGGCCGCGCTGGGCCTTCTCCCAGGCCGACCTGCTGGTGATCTATATGATCCTGACCATCGGCACGGCCATCACCAGCGTGGATTTCCTGGATGTTCTTTATCCCATGCTGCCTCATCCGGCCCGCTACGCCACCCCTGCCAACGGCTGGCAGGCCCTCTTCCTCCGCCACCTCCCCTCCTGGTTCTATGTGGCCGATGCCAAAGCGGTCGAGGGATGGTATGAGGGCGGCGAAAACCCCTATATCTGGAGCCGCTTCCTGCCCTGGCTGATTCCCTTCCTGGCCTGGGGCGGCTTCATTGTGGCGATGCTGTGGGTGATGCTCTGCATCAATACCCTCCTGCGCCGCCAGTGGACCCAGGCCGAGAAACTCAGCTATCCCGTCCTGCATCTCCCGATGGAGATGACCGATCCCTCCGGCAGGCTCTATGCCCAGAAACTGATGTGGGCCGGCTTTGGGGTGGCCGGAGGCGTCTCCCTCCTCAACGGTCTCAGCTTCCTCTATCCGGGCGTCCCCCATATCCAGGTGAAAGCCTTCGATATCGGCGGCTTCTTCCCGGCCAAGCCGTGGAACGCCATCGGGTGGACGCCTATCTCCTTCTACCCGTTCGCCATCGGCCTGGGCTTCCTGCTCCCCGCCGACCTCCTGTTCTCCAGTTGGTTCTTCTACCTGGTCTGGAAGGCGGAACGCATCGGAAGCAGCCTCTTGGGGTGGAGCGACTCCAGCCCCAGCTTCCCCTATATCAACGAACAGTGCTTCGGCGGCTATGCGGGCATCGCGGCCCTGGCCCTGTATGCCAGCCGGAGGTCTCTGGGGCGGGCGCTCCGGGAGGCGTGGGCAGGCGTTTCCGACCCGGAAGGCCCGATGAGCAGCCGCGCGGCTCTGGTGGGGCTGGCCGGGGGGATGGCGTTTCTGATCGGCTTTTTCTGCGTGGCGGGGCTGAGTCCGTGGGTCTGCGTGGCGGCTTTTGCCATCTACTTCGCCATCGCGCTGGCGGTTACGCGGATGCGGGCGGAGTTGGGGCCGCCAGCCCACGACCTGCACAACGGCGGGCCGGACTACATCCTGACCGCCGGGCTGGGGAGCGGGTTTTTTTGGGCCCGGGATCTGTCGTTGCTGACCTGGTTCTACTGGTTCAACCGGGCCTACCGCAGCCTGGCGATGCCCTATCAACTGGAAGGCTACAAGCTGGCCGAGCGGAAGGGAATGAGCTACCGGACGGTGGCGGTCGCTCTGGTGCTGGCCTCCATCGTCGGAACGGCCTCGGGCTTCTGGGCCTTCTACCATTTCGGCTACCGGGTGGGCGCGGAGGCGAAGATGGCGGGCCATGTGATCGGCTTCGGCTGGGAAGCCTTCAACCGCCTGAACGGATGGCTGCTCAGCCCCAAAGGCACCGATGCCCCTGCTGTCATCGCCATCCTGATCGGCGTCTTTTCGGTGCTGGCCCTGAATGTTCTCAAGTTGCGCTTCTGGTGGTGGCCCCTGCACCCGCTGGGCTTCGCGGTCTCCGGCTCCTATTCGATGAACACCATCTGGCTGCCACTCATCATCAGTTGGCTGGTCAAGGTCTGTCTCTTCCGCTACGGCGGCCTGAAAGCCTACCGCCAGGCCCTCTGGTTCTTCCTGGGCCTCATCCTGGGTGACTATACCGTCGGCTGCGCCTGGCCCATCGTCGGCTGGCTGTTGGGCATCAGCGCGTATAGTTATTATGTATGAGGAAAAGAGTGGTATCCCCCCGGCTCACCGGGGCGATCTTTCAGAAGAACCTTTGACGATGTATCGAGCAAAAGGCGAGGGGTGGTTGCCTTCCCCCATAGGTATAAAGATAAGGGTCTGAAGGGGCCGGACATTGAAAATACCCGTCTGGAGGGCCTGCGGCCAATCGCCCGTGCGGGCGGAGATGCGTCCCCCACTCTGCCGTGCGGCTGACCCCGCCCGCAGGACGGTTGGCGACCTCCGGGCCGCCCGATAGCCGGGCATTGGAAATGCCCGGCGAGCCACCACCGACTGATTCCCTTTGACTCGATACCTATGAGGCGGTCACCTTCCCCCCATCCCGACAAGGAGGCATCTATCATGCGCTGGCAAAGCATTTTATGGTTTATTCTCTTGATGGCTCTCGCGCCGCAGGGCCAGGCGGACAGGCTGAAAGCCTTCCGGCAGGACAGGTTCGGGATGTTCATCCACTGGGGCGTCTACGCCATTCCGGCAAGAGGCGAGTGGGTGATGCACAACGAGCAGATCCCCATCGAGGAATATGAGAAGTTCAAGACGCAGTTCGACCCGCAGCGGTTCGATGCCAACAAGGTCGTCGCGCTGGCGAAGGCGGCAGGGATGAAGTATATCATCATCACCTCCAAGCACCATGATGGTTTTTGCATGTTCGACAGCGCCCTCACCGATTACACCGGCATGCATACCCCGGCCCGGCGCGACTTTATCCGGGAGATGGCGAAAGCCTGCCGCGCCCAGAGAATGAAACTCGGCTTTTATTATTCCCTGATGGACTGGCATCACCCGAACTACAACTATAGGAAGCGCCCCGACTATCCCACCGACTGGAACAAGTATGTGGCCTACATGAAAGGCCAGCTCCGGGAACTCTGCACCAAATACGGCAGAGTCTATGCCATCTGGTTCGACGGCGGGTGGGACAAAACACCGCAGGAGTGGCATTCCCAGGAACTGGTAGAGATGATCCGATCCCTCCAGCCGGGCATCCTGGTCAACGACCGGAGCGGCTACGACGGCGATTTCTCCACCCCGGAGCAGACCGTTCCCGGCGCGGCGACAGGCGAAGGCCGCGCTTTCGAGTCCTGCATCACCATGAACGACAACTGGGGCTATAACGCATCCGATACCCATTTCAAATCCGCCACTGACCTCATCCGCCTTCTGGTCGATATCGCCAGCAAGGGCGGCAACCTCCTCCTCAACGTGGGGCCGAAGGCCGATGGCGCGATCCAGCCCGAGTCCGTGGATCGGCTTCAGACGGTGGGCCGGTGGATGAAGCGCAACGGGGCCTCTATCTACGGAACCGAAGCCGGGCCGTTCCACGCCCTCCCCTTCGGGCGGAGTACGGTCAAGGGAAACCGGCTCTATCTCCACATCTTCGACTGGCCCAGAGGCTCACTCGTCCTGGACGGCCTGAAAAACCGCGTCCGCTCCGCCCGTTTTCTGGCGAACCGGCAGGCCATCCCCTTCCAGCAGGAGAAGGATCGGGTGGAGTTCGTTCTGCCGCCCGCCATCCCCGACCCTGCCGATACGGTGCTGGCCGTGGAGGTGGAAGGCAAGCCTTCGGCGGACAGCGCCGTCCGCCCGCAGCCCGACGGCAGCCTGATTCTGCCGGCCATGTATGCCGCCGTTCACGGACAGGCGGCCCGCTATCAGGCCAGCCCGGACAGCATCGGCTACTGGACGGATGCGAAAGACTGGATAAGCTGGGACATCGCTCCGGCCCGGGCAGGCGCATACGATGTCGAGATCACCTACGCTTGCGCGGAAGGGACGGGAGACAGCGAATACGAGGTCCGGGCGGGCAGCCGCCAGGTGACCGGTAAAGTCCGGGAGACGGGCGGCTGGGACCGCTTCGTCAGCGAAAGGCCGGGCCGCCTCCGGCTGGCCTCCGGGCCGCAAACGTTCTCGCTCAGGCCCCTCGCCATGCCCGGTTATGCCGTCATGAACTTACAGCGGATTCGTCTCATCCCGCGGTGAAAGCCGCCGGGCAGCCCGCAGGGGCAGGAGAGGTCGTCCGCCCTTCATCCCTGCCATGAATATTTTTCCAATATTGCTATTTACAACGAAACCTAGTAAAATAAGGGCAAAATGGGGGGAGGGGATAGCTTGGAGGGGAAGGTTCTGGCCGCGGACGACGACTCGGCCATCGTGGAACTGCTCAGAGAAGCGCTCGAAGCCGACGGGCTGAGGGTGCAGGCGGTTTTGAACGGCCTCCAGGCGCTTCAGGCGGTCACCGCCTTCAAGCCCGACCTGATCATCCTGGATATCGTTATGCCCGGTATGGATGGGCTGGAACTCTGCCAGCAGATCAGGCGCATCACCCTGGTCCCCATCTTTTTTCTGAGCGGGCGGGCGGCGGAGCGCGACCGGATCGCCGGCCTGGAACTGGGGGCAGACCGCTATATCACCAAGCCCTTTTCCATCCACGACCTGCGAGCGCAGGTGCGGGCCACCCTGCGGCGCGAGCAGCGATACCGGGGCGAGCCTGAGCCGGAGCGATCTTTCCGCATCGGTGACACTTTCATCAACCTGCCGTCCCGCCGGGTGATGAAAGGCCAAGAAGAGATCGGCCTCACCCCTACCGAATTCCGGCTTCTGACCTGCCTCTACGAAAACGCGGGGCAGATTGTTTCACGCGATCTGCTCCTCGAATATCTGTGGGGCAGCGAGGCGGAGGGCATCCGGTCCCGCACCGTCGATGTCGCCATCGGTCGGCTCCGGCGCAAAATCGAGGCGGATCCCAAACGACCGGCCTACCTGAAGGCGGTGCCCGGCTTCGGCTACCGCCTGGATGTGGAGGAATAGGAGAATCGCTTCCTGCACCTCTATAGGCATCAAGATAAGGATTTTCGCTTGATCATATCTGCCGTGCCTCTACCAGATATAGGGACAGCCTTTGTATAAGCGAAAGTCCTAAACTAAAGATAACCCAAGTGGCTACCTACCCGAATTGAGGGCGATACGCTGTAGGGGGCGCGATGCATCGCGCCCCCTAGCGACCCAGAGAAGGAGAAAGATCCTCCGCTCCTGGGGGAGGGGTGACCTCTCTCCCCTGGCCCGGGTTACCTCTCTCCCCTAACCCCTCTCCCCGAAGCGGGGAGAGGGGGACAGAGGGTGCGGTGCTTGATGGATCATCTCTCCCCCTGCCCGTTTCGGGAAGGGGGCCGGGGGGTTAGGGAACGGTCTCCCCAAG
>JADLDR010000118.1 GCA_020846535.1 Armatimonadota bacterium
ACCCGTAGGGGCGATCCTTGTGATCGCCCTGCCCGTGACCAGGCCCTTTTTCCGGGCGAACACGAGGTTCGCCCCTACGGCCTGATCCCTGGGAAAAGCGCCCTCTTATTCCAACCGGCTGCTTAGCGGCGCAGCCGCGTCCAGGAGAGGGGGCAAAGATGAGGCGCTTTTCCGCCACCGATGACAGTGTATATCCTTGGAGCCTACAAAGAGCCCGGCATCGTTTCGCATACTTTTATAACCCCTTCGATGCCCGGGGAGCCGGAAACCGCCAGGCTCGCCCCGCCTTCTTCTCTACCCCTCCGCCGGATCTATCACGCTGCCCACATTGTCTTTCATCACGACCCCTTCCCCGTGGCCGCCCAGATCGATCAGCAGTTCGCGGGTGGCGGCCTTTTCCATCACATTGTCCTTGAGGATGCAGTGCCGGAGGTTGCGGAAGACGATGGCTTTGGCCGGAGACCACTCGCCCTTACCGCCATCGTCGCGCCCCGCCCGGAGGCTGTTCCCGCTGACCACTGTGTTGGAAGCCCCGTCCAGGAGGAGGTGGCAGTCCTCGTTCTCATCGAGCCGCCTCCAGTTGGGAGCCCCGCTCCGGTAGAGGACATTGCCGGTAACGGTGAAGGTGTGGCAGCGATCATCGCCCGGGCCGGAGAGGAGGGCGATGGCCGGCCCGCCGGAGCGGTCGATGTAGTTGCCGGTCAGGTTGTAGTGGCTGCCGCCGTGGATGACGATGCCGCCGCGCCCGTTCCATTCGATCCGGTTGCCGGTCATGGTGATGCTGGCGTTTTCCTCGTAGGCCCCGAAGCCCGCCCTCCGGTTTCCGGAGAACCAGTTGTCCAGGATGAAGCCGTCCCATCCGCGCACCCGGACGCCCTCGCCATGGTTGTAGCAGATCATACAGTGCCGGAGGCTGAAGCACCAGATGCGCCAGAGGCGGATCCCGTCCCCGGAGAACCACCCCACCTGACAGCCGTCTATCAGAGGCGTATCCTCCTGCTGCCCGTAATCGGGCTTATCGACCAGGATGCCGTGAACGCCCTCGCCCAGCCCGCCCCCGTCCAGGCAAAGCCCCTGCACCTTCGCCCCGAAGGCCCCGGTCAGGTCGATCAGGCACTTTGCCGACGGATCGGCCAGCTTGAGGACGGAACCGCCTGATGATCGATAGCTCCAGGTGGGATACCCCATCAGGCCGACCTGGGGGCGCAGCCGGATCGTGGAGACGAGGAAGACCCCTTCCGGCGCAACGACCGTGCCCTTGTCCGCCTCCGCCCGGTCGATAGCCTTCTGGATGGCCTCCGTGCAGTCCGTCTTCCCGTCGCCCACCGCTCCGAAATCGCAGATATCGAGCATGCCGTTGCCTCCTCTTGCGTGATGAATATGCGGACCGCCCCGTTTATTCCGCTTTCCCTCTGCGCTCCATCTCCCACATCCGGTCTTCGGCCTCGTTCAGCGGGTGGGAGAGGGCGCGGGCCTTGATCTTGTTGAACACTGGATAGCCCAACCGCTGCTCCATCTCCCATTCCCGGGCGAAGACGCCGGTGCGGATTTCCTCCAGGGTGGCCTGCATCGTTTCCTTGATCTTCTCCGGGATATAGCGCGGCCCGCGGGAGAGGGTTCCGTACTGGCTGGTGCGGGAATGGAAGTTCATCTGGCGGAAAAGGCCGGTTTCGGCCATCCTGTCCAGCACCTCGGCGGCCTCCCGGGAGCCGTAGAGCTCCAGGGCCACCATTTCGGGAGAATAGCCCTCCTCCACCAGAAATTCGTAGGAAAGCACCAGGATGCGCGTCAGGGCGGCCCAGACCGCCTGCTCCATGAAGTGATCGATCTCCGTCTCCTCGATGAAGGTGGTCTCCATAGCGCCTGACCGGGTGGCCCCGATGGCTTTGGCGAGGGCGAGGGCTTTGTCCAGGGCCTTCCCGGAGCCGTCCTGCCCCACCGCGATATAGGCCGGCGCGCCGCCCCCTTTCACGAACATATCGCGCACCCCTACCCCGATCATCCGCGGGGCCACCATGATCACATCCGCCTCCGGCGGCGGGGCGATGAAGCCATAACAGACATTGTAGCCGTGGGCGAAATCGAGCGCCTTCCCCGGCCCCATCGCGGGCGCAATGGCCGTTTCGTAGATCTCCTGCTGCGCCTCATCGGGGACGAGCAGGCAGATGATCTGCGCCTGCCGGGCCGCCTCCTCGATGGGCATCACCTCGAAACCGTCCGATTTCGCCTGCTCGAAGCTCTTGTCGGCCACGCTCCCCACGATCACATGCAGCCCGCTGTCCCGCATGTTCAGCGCCTGCGCCCGCCCCTGATTGCCGTACCCGACGATGGCGATCCTGCCACCCTGCAAGACGTTCAGATCGGCGTCTTCATCGTAATAGACTTTGTTCATATCGCCTCCAGCCTGTGTTTTTCGCCCTCATTCGATGCCGATGCCTGCATTCCTTCCCTGTTGTCGCCGGAGAGAAAGTTGTGGTATAATCCAAAGCAGATTTTATTCTCCTCATTCAAAAGAGAGGCATCTGAAAAACCGTTTTCGGAACGCACCGGTGAATTATATGAGCAAATCGTTAATTATCGTCGAATCGCCCGCCAAGACGAAGACCCTGAAACGCTTTCTGGGAAGAGATTTTCAGGTGCTTGCCTCGATGGGCCACGTCCGCGACCTGCCGAAAAGCAAACTCGGGGTGGATATCGAAAACGATTTCACCCCATCCTATACCAATATCCGCGAGCGGCTCCAAACCCTCAAGGAACTCAAAAAGGCGGTGGAAGGGGCCAAGCAGGTCTATCTGGCCTCCGACCCCGACCGCGAAGGTGAGGCCATCGCCTGGCATCTGTCCCAGGCCCTCAAGCTGGAGCATCCCCTGCGGATCGAGTTCAACGAGATCACGGAGAGCGCGGTCCGGTCAGCCCTGGCCCGGCCGCGGCAGATAGATCTTCCCCGGGTCAACGCGCAGCAGGCCCGGCGGGTGCTAGACCGGCTGGTGGGCTACAAGCTCAGCCCGCTCCTCTGGAAAAAGGTGCAGCGCAACCTGAGCGCGGGCCGCGTGCAGTCGGTGGCGGTCCGCCTGATCTGCGAGCGGGAGCGGGAGATCCAGGCGTTCGCGCCTGTTGAATACTGGTCCCTGACCGCCCGGCTCACCCCTCAAACCTCTGTTTCTCCTTTCGAGGCCCGCCTGATCGAGCGCCGGGGCGAGAAGATCGAGCTTCATAACCAGGCCGAAGCGGAGGCCGTGATCCATGCCCTCAAAGAGGCTTCCTATGCGGTCCGCAAGATCCGGCAGCGGCAGCAGAAGCGCAACGCCGCCCCGCCCTTCATCACCAGCACGCTCCAGCAGGAGGCCGCCCGCAAACTCGGTTTCTCCGCCCGGCGCACCATGTCCCTGGCCCAGCAGCTTTACGAAGGCGTCGAGCTGGGGGCCGACGGGCATATCGGCCTGATCACCTATATGCGGACCGACTCGGTGAGGGTGGCATCAGAGGCGCAGGCCGAAGCCCGCGAGTTTATCCAGGAGACCTACGGGGAAAGCTACGTCCCCGCCCAGCCCCGGCAATTCCGGTCCAGGGGCAAGGTGCAGGACGCCCATGAAGCCATCCGCCCGACCTCGATCCGCCGCCGTCCCGAGTCCGTGGAAGCCTTCCTGGACCGCGACCAACTGCGGCTCTACCGACTGATCTGGCAGCGGTTCGTCGCCAGCCAGATGGAGCCTGCCGTCTACGATATCGTCACCGTCGATATCGCGGCCCTGGATTACCTCTTCCGGGCGGTCGGCTCCACCCTCAAGTTCCCCGGCTTCACCATCGTCTACACCGAAGGCCGGGACGAGCAGCAGCCGGAAAGCGACGAAGACAACCCCGCTCTGCCCCGCCTGAGCGAAGGGGAGTCGCTGGACCTGCTGGCGCTGACGCCCCGCCAGCACTTCACCGAGCCGCCGCCCCGCTATACCGAGCCGACCCTGGTAAAGGCCCTGGAGGAAAAGGGCATCGGCAGGCCCAGCACGTACGCCACGATCCTCTCCACCATCCTGGAGCGCGGCTATGTGGAGATGGCGGACAAGAAATTCCATCCCACCGAACTGGGCTTTGTCGTCACCGATATGCTGGTCAAGCACTTCCCGAACATCATGGACGTGCAGTTCACCGCCGGGGTGGAGGACCACCTGGACGATATCGAGGAGGGTTCTCTCGACTGGATCCAGCTTCTGCGGGACTTTTACGCACCCTTCGAAGAGACTTTGAACCGGGCGCAGAACGAGATCGAGGCCGTGAAGGTGGCCCCCAAGGAGACGGACATCCCCTGCCCCAACTGCGGGAAGAATATGGTCATCCGGCGCAGCCGCTTCGGGGAATTCTTGGGCTGCTCCGGCTACCCAGAATGCAAGACCATCCTGAAGCATGAGAAAGACGCCGGTATCCCCTGCCCGAAAGAAGGTTGTTCGGGCCGCATCATGGAGCGCAAATCCAAAAAGAAGCGCACCTTCTACGGCTGCACCCGCTACCCGGAGTGCGATTTCGTCTCCTGGGACAAACCTCTCGACCGCGCCTGTCCCGACTGCGGGGCCTACCTGGTCGAGAAAAAGGGCCGCTCCCCGGCCATCGCCTGCTCCTCCCCCGCCTGCGCCTACCGGGAATCCGTCCAAACGCCGGAAAACCAGATGTCCGGGGTGGGGAGTTAGCCGTACGGTTCCATATGACAGAGATTTCGCTGGTTTGTCATTGCGAGGAGCGTTAGCGACGAAGCAATCCCCAGGCTCTCAAATGCAGAGATGGCTTTGCGCTCTTGTCAGCCTGGAGATTGCTTCGCTCCGCTCGCAATGACATTCATGCGGCTCTACCGATGCCCACCGACACAAAGGGCATTGATCCGGTTTTGAAATACCATCCATCCTCCCAGAACGGAGCTACCCATGCCCGAACAGGTCATCACCATCATCGGTGGCGGTCTTGCCGGGGCGGAGGCGGCCTGGCAGGCGGCGCAGCGAGGGGCCCGCGTCCGGCTTTTCGAGATGCGGCCCCGCCGCCAGACGCCCGCGCACCAGACCGGGCTGCTGGCCGAACTGGTGTGCAGCAACTCCCTCAAATCCAACTCCCTGACCACCTCTTCCGGGCTGCTGAAAGAAGAGATGCGGCGGCTGGATTCCCTGATGATCCACTGCGCCTCGCAGTCCGCCGTCCCTGCTGGAGACGCCCTGGCCGTGGACCGGGAGCGGTTCGGCGCTCTGGTCACCGAAGCGCTGGAAGCGCACCCGGGCGTCGATATCCGGCGGGAAGAGGCCGCCGCCATTCCCGGTGAGGGCATCGCCGTCATCGCTACCGGTCCGCTGACCTCAGAGAGCCTGGCCGTCTCCATCCAGGCCTTTACCGGGCAGAAGATGCTCTATTTCTATGACGCCGTGGCCCCCGTGGTGGACGCGGAAACCATCGACCGCGGGCAAGTGTATGAAGCCTCCCGCTACGATAAAGGCGAACCGGCCTACCTCAACTGTCCCATGTCCGAAGAGGAATACCGCCGCTTCTGGGAGGCCCTGGTCGCGGCGGAGAAAGCCCCTCTCAACGATTTCGAGGAGATGCACATCTTCGAGGCTTGCATGCCGGTGGAGGAGATCGCCGCCCGCGGTCCCGACACCCTGGCCTTCGGTCCCTTGAGGCCGGTGGGCCTGATCGATCCGCGCACCGGCAGGCGGCCCTTTGCAGTCGTGCAGCTCCGGCAGGAGAACCTGGAGGGATCGCTCTACGGGCTGGTGGGCTTCCAGACCCGCCTGAAATGGGGCGAGCAGCGCCGCGTCTTCGCGATGATCCCCGGCCTGGAGAATGCGGAGTTCGTCCGCTACGGGGTCATGCACCGGAACACCTTCATCGACTCGCCCTCCGTCCTCCTGCCCACCCTGCAAACTCGCGCCCGCCCCACCCTCTTTTTCGCCGGGCAACTGATTGGGGTGGAGGGATACATGGAGTCCGCCGCCGCCGGACTGCTGGCCGGCCTCGGTGCCGCCCGGCTCCTGGAGGGGAAAGATCCCCTGGCGATGCCGGAGGATACCATGATGGGGGCATTGTTTTCTCATGTCTCCAGCAAGCCCTTCCACAACTTCCAGCCCATGAACTCCAACTTCGCCCTCCTGACCAACGAAGGGCTGGCCTCCCGCAAGCGCCAGGATAGGAAAGCCGAAAAAGCAGAAAGGGCGATGGAGGCGCTGGAGCGGTGGAAACAAGGTTCAGTCGATTAGTACCTTGATAGAAAGGATAACGCTGATGTTTACAGCTTTAAGATTTCAAGTAACAGTACAGCAGGATGGAAAAATACAGGTTGTTACGGATGCTATCCCTTCTGGTGAAACGGTAGAGGTTATAGTCCTGCGGTCGGAGGATCCGGAAACTTCTCGCAGGTCGGCCCTGGATATTCTCAAGGAAGCGCCGGGCCTTCGGCTTTTCCGATCCGCTGAGGAAGTGGATCGCTTTCTGGAAGAGGAACGGCAATCGTGGGATCGCTGATACTGCCTTATTCGGGCGCGGTATACCTGGACGCCAATTGTGTTATCTACAGCGTAGAACGCATAGAGCCTTATGACCGCTTGCTTCAAACGGTTTGGCAGGCAGCCCAATCCGCGTCTATCGAGATTATCAGCAGCGAGCTGACTCTATTGGAAACGTTGGTCAAACCGATACGCAGCGGTGATTCCCAGCTTGAGCGTATATTCAGGGAATTGCTTCTCCACTCGAAGGAGGTCCGGCTTCTTCCCATATCCCGGGAGATATTAGAATATGCAGCTCGCCTTCGAGCGCAAACCTCTATCAAAACGCCTGATGCGATCCATGCTGCTTCCGCTCTTACATCAGGCTGTTCGCTGATGTTAACCAACGACCCCGCCTTCAGCAAAATTGCCAACCTTAATGTTACCGTCCTATCCGAACTAACCACAGGCTAAAATGCAATTTCAGATAAGACCAGGGGGGACCCGCTCGATTGACAATCCCCCTTCTTTTTTGCTATGATCCTATAACAGCTTATCGATCCGGGCTGTGAAAGGGGTTTTTGTGTCCGAAACCGTTGTCACACTCGATCCTTACGGGCAACTATCCCTGCCTTTTGCGCTTCAAGAAACCCGGCAGGCGCAACCTGGTGATACGCTGCCCGACAACCTGACAGAGCGATTGCAGCGTCTTCTCGGAAGCGACCTGGGCTTTCACGGGCAGGACAGCAGCTATGCCTCTCATAATCTCCATGCCTTTGCCGCCAAATTCCCGCCGCAGTTGCCCCGGTTCTTCATCGAGCATCTGACCGCCCCGGGCGAACTCGTGCTGGACCCGATGATGGGATCCGGAACAACCGCAATCGAAACCATATTATGCGGCAGGAAGGCCCTCGGCTGCGATATGGACGCTCTTGCCATCTGTATATCCCGTGTCAAAACAACTCCTCTTGGAACGGACTATCTGCTGGAGGCTTGCAGCAGGCTTCGAAGGCGAATCCTCCTGCTTGCTTGGCAGCCGGAGCGACTACAGGGCGAGATACAACGGCGCTTTCCCGAAGACATCCGGAACTTCCTGAATTATTGGTTCCTGGAAAGCACGCAAAGCGAGCTGATGGCAATTCTACTTGCCATTGAAGAAGAGCCGGAGGAGCGCGTCAGGCGGTATATGACGCTTGCTTTCTCATCGATTATTATCACCAAATCCGGAGGAGTCTCCCTTGCCAGAGATCTGGCCCACTCCCGGCCCCATCTGGATCGTGAGAAAACCCCGAAAAGCGCCTTCGAGCAATTCGATAAACGGCTTCGCAAGAATATGGAAAGTATCTGCCGGCTCAGCGCGCTGCCTTCCGATCCCGGCATCGCTCAAGCGGATGCCCGGATCCTCCCTTTTCAATCGGATAGCATTCATCTCATTGTCACTTCTCCCCCGTATGCCAATGCTATCGACTATATGCGAGCGCACAAGTTTTCATTGATCTGGCTGGGACATTCGATCCGGAGCCTCGCTGAAAAACGGAGCCGCTACATTGGATCGGAACGGCTCAAAGAGCAGGACGAAATCGCTCTGCCGATAGAAACACAGGCGATTATCCGCCGCCTGGGTTCTGAAGATCAAAAAAAGTCCCTGATTTTAAAGCAATATTACATCGATATGCGCCAGGCGATCAACGAGATGCGCCGCGTGCTGCTGCCCGGACGGGCCGCTATCCTGGTGGTCGGATCGTCTACCATGCGCGGGATGGATGTTCAGACACATCATTGCTTAGCGGAGATAGGGGATTCACTGGGCTTTCAGGTGATCGGTGTCGTTCCCAGGCAATTGGACCGGAACAAGCGCATGATGCCCGCACGCTTCGGCGTCAAATCCGATTCCCTCATCGAGCAGCGAATGCATGAGGAATATGTCATCGGATTTATAAAACCTATATAGATATAAGCCCTTTTTAGATACACCCCAGATTGCCCGCGAAACCTTTTTCAATACAAAGGAAAAAGCCAAGGGGTATATCGAATATCTGGATCTGGAACGCTCGATCAACGACCTTTCGGCCCTGTTCGGCGAGATAGCCGCCATCAGAAAGCGCCGGCAACCGCTGGATCCCTGACTTCATATATAACTGCATCTCTCTCGTTCAATTGACTTGCCAATCTTCAAAAACCGTTATGCCTGAAACGATTGACACTCCCCCTGTTCGATGGGAAAGCCTTTGCCCTGAAGTGACGGATGCGCTGTTAGAGAATATCACCCGGCGGGTCGTCGAGGCCTTTGCGCCGGTGAAGGTGATGCTTTTCGGCTCTTATGCGAATGGGAAGCCCGGCCCCTACAGCGATGTGGATTTGCTGGTGGTGATGGAGTCAACGGATCCGGCGGCGAAACGCATCGTGAAGGTCGCCCGCGCTGCCCGCGTTCCCTATCTGCCGATGGATATTCTGGTTTACACACCTGAAGAGATTCAGGAGCGGTTATCCCTGGGCGACTTTTTTATCCAATCTATATTGCAAACAGGCCGCGTTCTTTATGAGAAAGATTTGTAGTCAATAGACCTGTAACTGTATCAAAAAGGAGTATGCGTAAATTGAGTATTCCTAAATACGCTGTTAAACGTTTTTTTGATATAAGCTTAAGTGAAATTGTTGATAATTATAAGAATATCGATACTTCGGTGGATTCAAAAATTCAGGGGATATTAGATATACAAGACAGGGTAAGGACAAATCTTTTCCCTTGGAGAGGACAATTTTCTCCTCAGCTTGTAGAACACTTCATAAAAGAGTACGCATATCAAAACACCACTATTCTTGATCCCTTTTGTGGCAGTGGCACAACTCTAGCTGAAGCAATCAGACAAGGCTTGTCCGTAATAGGTTATGATATCAATCCGGCAGCATACCTTTTCTCATTGATGCATTCATTTGCTAACTTGTCTATAGCACAAAGAAAGCAATGTATCGAAACAGTTAGCCTTTTCATTAAGGAGCCGAATCAATTCAATTTATTTACCGGCACTGACCTGTCTTTTGACCCTAAATCCGTTGCCAAGCAATTTGCGGGGCATACATTAACACTCTTCACTGTCGCACTTATGCAATCCATGGAAAATTCAACTGATTTTCGCTTAGAAAAGCTAAAATCGAAATTGGGCGCAATCGCTAAAAAAGTTTTGGCTATGCCTTTAGCAGAAAATCCAGTTGATGTCGCTCCCTTAGATTCGCGTTATATGCCTCTGGGCGATCAATCTATCGATCTTATAATCACCTCTCCACCTTATATTAATGTTTTCAACTATCATCAAAACTATCGTCCTGCCTTGGAATTGTTAGGATGGAAACCACTTCATGTTGCCCCAACAGAAATTGGGGCTAATAGAAAGCACCGTGGAAATCGTTTCTTTACGGTTATACAGTACTGCCAGGATATGGCGATGGCTCTTCTTGAAATGGGACGCATTTTAAAGCCAGATGGACGTATCGTTATAGTAGTAGGGCGTTGCTCTTCCGTGCGAGGTGTCTCATTCCGGAATGGGCTTATATTATTATTGATAGCTGAGTATGGATTGGGTTATAAACTAGAATCATTACGGGAACGGTCTTTTATGAATAGATTCGGAGAAAGAATATACGAAGATATTATTGTGCTAAATAATCTTGGTCTGAATGTGAAAATTAACGCTCCTTTACTTGGTATAGATGTAGGCTGCTGGGCATTGGAAGAAGGATACTCTCAAGCTCAAGGGGAGGTTATAAGGGATATCGAGGCAGCTATCGAACGTGCTCCTCTTATCCAGCCATCGCCTCAGCTACAAGTCGAGATTCCTGCAAACTATAAAGCATATAAATATGGGCTTATGGTGAAAAACATATCATGAAGCTTTATTCAATACAGGCAGAAAGGGCAGCTCAAACTTGAAAACACTATACTAGAAGAGTTTTTACCCCGATTATTCGACATTCGCCTCGTCCCAGGATTTGCCCGACTTCAAAACATCGTGTGTGGGCCTCAACAATGTTTTTCACACTTGAGTTTTGGTTCACCATTCTTGGGGTTATGTAGCGGCGGTATCTTTATAAAAAATAAAGATCAGGATTTCTCGGTAACAAAATCGCACCGGGTTATCATTTCAGATCTGCCCGATGGAATCGATAAATATCAAGCAGATATATATGTTTCTTATTTTGCCACAGAGATCAAAACCAACCTGGATAAAACAATGTTTCAGGAAGCAAGCATGACAGCAGGAGAGCTTAAGGACGTAGTCCCGGGCACACGCTATATATTGTTGTGCGAATATCTCGATATGTCCCCTATCGATACTAAACTTACGCCGATTGATGAAGTCATAATACTTCGGAAAGCAAAAAGGATTAGTTCAAACATGCGGAGCAACTATTCGACTGCTCAAGGTCGCTTGAAGGGAAGAAACGCTTATCTAGCATTTTTAGACGCAAATCCGCTCAGGCAAGAGTGTTTTGAGCGATTTCTTGACCACTTACGACAGTGTTTTCCGGATGCAGCAGTTGAGAACGAGAATATAATATTAGGTCGTGGCTACTTCTGACCTTATGAAAGCGTAACTGGATTAAGACCCATGACCCATCACATCGACCCTTTCCTGGAGCACCTCCGCCTGGTGCGGAACGCTTCGCCGCATACGGTGCGGGCGTATGCGGAGGATATCGCGGCCTTCGCCGACTTTTTCGAGGCGGCGCGGGGCGGAGACTGGGCCGGGATCACCTACCACGATATCCGGGCGTTTCTGGCCTTCCTCAAGGAGAACGGGGCCGGGGCGGCGACGGTGGCCCGCAGGTTGGCCGCGCTGAGGGCGTTCTTCCGCTACCTGGTGCGCGGGGGACACCTGGAACACAACCCCATTGTCGGCATCTCCAACCCGCGCAAGGAGCGCAGGCTGCCCAAGGTTCTCACGGAAAGGGAGATGGACGCCCTCAGCCAGTCGCAGGCCGTCGAAAAGATACTGGAAATCCGCGATCACGCCATCATCGAAACCCTCTACGCCTCCGGAGTGCGGGTCAGCGAGATGGTGGGGCTGGACGTTTCCGATCTCGACATCGCCGCGGGCGAGATGCGGGTGATGGGCAAACGCGCCAAAGAACGCCTGGCTTTCCTGGGCCGGTCGGCCATCGAGGCATTGAGCGATTATTTCGCCCTGGCGCGCCCCCACCTGGCCGCCCGGAACCCCAAAGGCGACTGCGGCGCTCTCTTCCTCAATTACAAAGGGGGCCGCCTGAGCAGCCGGAGCGTGGCGATCCTGATGGAAAAATACACCCAGGAGGCGGCCCTGCGCCAGAAGGCCACCCCGCACACCCTGCGCCACTCTTTTGCCACGCACCTGCTGGAACACGGCGCGGATCTGCGCTCCGTCCAGGAAATGCTGGGCCACACCAGCCTGACCACCACCCAGATATACACCCACCTCACCGCCGACCATCTGAAGGAGGTCTACAAGAAAGCCCATCCCCGGAAGGACGAGTGAGGGATAAGTGGAAAGAAGACCTGCTTTTTCTCATCCATTGGCCCAAGTTGCCACACAAGAACAATAGCGGTATGATGGTCTTGTAGGGGCGTGATTCATCGCGCCCTGCCAGGCCGTTGGGCACGATGAATCACGCCCCTACAGCGGAAACGGCGACAAACGGATAAGCAAATTGGGATATCCTTTAACGAAAGCCAACCGGCGCGATTAAGGAGGAGTGACATGGCATACTGGTATGCAGGCGCATCGGAAGTGGTGATCACGCCCCCGGTGGGGGTGGATATGACCGGATTTGCCGGGCGGCCTTCGGGGGCGGTCGGCATTCATGACGACCTCTACGCCCGGGCTCTGGTCGTGGAGGCGGAGGGCGTCCGAGCGGCTCTGGTCGCCACCGATGTGCTGAGTCTGGAGTTTTCGCTGGTGGCGAAAATCCGCAGCCTGGTGGAAGAGCAGTGCGCCATCCCTGCGGAGCGCCTGCTTCTGAACTCCTCCCACACCCATTCCGGCCCGGCCGCCATCACGCTGAGGGGGCTGGGGACGGCGGATGGCGCTTATCTGGACGTGCTGGCCCGGGCCGTCGCCGGGGCCGTGAAGATGGCGACTGACCGGCTGGCCCCTGCCCGCCTCTCCTTCGGCGCAGCGCCCATCCGGATCGGCATCAACCGGCGGGAGAAGCGCCCGGACGGCGCAATGGTGCTGGGCCGCAGCCCGTCCGGCCCCTACGATGCCTCCGTATGCGTTCTCCGCGCCGACCATGAGTCCGGCGATCCGATGGCCCTCCTCTTCAGCCATGCCACCCACCCGGTCACGATGGGCGGCGCAAACCTCCTCTTTTCCGCCGACTACCCCGGTGCGGCGGTCGAGGCCCTCTGCCGCCTGACCGGGCGCGAAGGAAAAACCCCGGTGGCGATGTTCGCCCAGGGGTGCTGCGGGGATATCAACTCCGAGCCGGTGGGAGGAACCTTCGAGGATGTCCGCAGGCTGGGAACCCTGCTGGGGAGCGCAGCGGCCATCGCCTCCGAAACCGCAGTTCCGGTGCAGCCTGCAGGCATCCGCAGTGGCGTGGAGATGCTACAGCTTCCCTTCCTCCCGCCTCCCCCGGAAAGCGAGGCGGTCACGGCCTATGAAGCGGCACGGGCGCGGCTGGCGCAACTGGAGGCGCAGGACGCTTCCCCGGCCCACCAGCGCATGCAGCAGGCGATGGCCGACTGGGCCGAAGACGCCCTCCGCGCCGCCCGCAGCCCGGGGGATTACACCCACCAGCCCTTCGAGATTCAGGCGCTGGCTATCGGGGACACAGCCTTCGTCGCCCTGCCGGGCGAGGTGTTCATCGCCTACGCCCTGAACATTCGGAAGCAATCCCCCTTCACCCAAACCGTCGTCCTGGCCTACAGCAACGGCTGTATCGGCTACGTCCCGACCGCCGATGCCTACCCCGACGGCGGCTACGAGGTCTCCCAGGCATATCAATACTACGGCACCCTGATGATCGCCCCTGAAAGCGAGGGCATGATCCTCGATGCGGCGGCAGGGCTGTTGAAGCGCCTGGACTGACCGGCTGCTGATGCGACGAACGCAGCGATTTTCGCCTGATATGCGAATTGAGGGGCCTTCTAAGGACGGCCTTTGTAGGGGCGAATCTTGCGTTCGCCCCTACAAGGGCCCCCGATAGCCGCCCTTGAAGGCTATCCCCGAATATGGATGCCCGGCGAAATATCTGGAAAGATTGATGATGGCGACTCCTGATGGGAACTATCGACTGCCCGGCCTCTCCCTGCCCGCCCGGGCCTCCGCGCCGCGCCTGGAGAGGCTTCCGGGCTGGGTTGAGCCTGTGCGGGCGCTCCGTGCGCTGTGCAGGGAGCCTGCTCCTGTCCTTCTGGAGAGCCTCCCCGGCTTCGGGGCGCTGGGGCGCTACTCCATCCTTGCCGCCCGCCCTTTCCTGCGCCTGACGGCCAAAGAAGCGAGAGCGGTTATCCATACCGAAAGCGGCCCGCATCTCTATCCGGGTGATTTCTTCGAGGCGCTGGCTTTTCTGCTGGATTTCTACCGGGCCGAGAGCGCCCCGGAGGGGCTGCCCTTTGCAGGCGGGGCCATCGGATATCTGGGCTACGACCTGGGCAGGATGCTGGAGAACATCCCTGTCCGGGCCGGGGAGGACCCTGCCATCCCGGAGGCGATCCTCGCCTTCTACGATACGGCAGCGGTCTTCGACCATGAGGCGGGCCGGGTTTGGCTACTCTCGGTCGCCTCATCCGAAGAGGCGATATCGGCCTTCAGGCGGCTGCTCGCCTGCGCTGCCCCGATCCGCGATGCTCCCCCACAGGCCGGGCCGGCCTTCGCCGACTTCACCCCTGAAGGCTTTTGTTGGATGGTCAGGCGGGTGAAGGAGTACATCGCCGCCGGGGACATCTACCAGGCCAATCTGACGCAGAGGTTTTACGCCGATTATACCGGCTCTCCCCTTTCCCTTTACGACCGCCTGCGCCGGGCGACACCCGCGCCCTTCGCCGCCTGTCTGGATTTCGGGGAGGCCGCTGTGGTGTCCGCCTCCCCGGAACGGTTTCTTTCCTTCGACCCGGCCACTCGCCGGGTCGAAACCCGCCCGATCAAGGGCACGCGGCCCCGGGGAGCCGCGCCGGAAGAGGATGACGCCCTGGCCTCCGCGCTCCAGGGTAGCGATAAAGACCGGGCCGAGAATGTCATGATCGTGGATCTGGAGCGCAGCGACCTGGGCAGGGTGTGCGATATAGGGTCGGTCGAGGTGCCGCATCTCTGGAGCCTGGAGGCCCACCCGACCGTCTGGCATCTGGTCTCCGCTGTGACTGGCCGCCTTACCGGAGGCTGCGACCGGGTGGACCTGCTGAAAGCCACCTTCCCGGGCGGGTCCATCACCGGCGCTCCCAAGGTCCGGGCCATGGAGATCATCGAGGAGATGGAACCAGTGCGCCGGGGCGTCTACACCGGGGCTATCGGCTATTTCGATGCGGGCGGGCATATGGATCTCAATATCGCCATCCGCACTTTCGTGCTGGCAGGCGGGAAGGCGTATTTCCACGCCGGGGCGGGCATCGTGGCCGACTCGGACCCCGAAAGCGAGTACCGGGAAACGCTGGACAAGGCCCGCGCCCTCTTTACGGCGCTGGGGCTGCCCCCGCCCGGATAGGCCGCCAAGCGAGGCAAAGCCATGCCAGAGATCGTTTACCTGAACGGCAGCCTGATCCCTTCCGATGAGGCATTCGTCTCCATCCACGACCGCGGACTTCTCTACGGCGACGGGCTGTTCGAGACCATGAGGGCCTATCGGGGGGTCCCGTTTCGCCTGGAAGAACACCTGGCCCGGATGGAAGCCGGATCACGCCTGATCCGCATGAACCTGCCTGCCAGGAAGTCGCTCCGGCAGGCCGTTCTGGATGCGGTGGCCGCGAACGGCATTGCAGAGGCGTACGTGCGCCTAACCGTCACCCGCGGGCCCGGGATCGGGATGAGCCTTTCCGCCTGCCGCGCCCCGACGGTCATGGTGGCGGTCCGGCCATCCCCTCAAACCCCGCTCTCCGGCTGCCGGGCTGTCCTCTCCTCGCACCGCCGCGACGAGGATTCCCCGCTTTCCCGGGTCAAATCGCTCAATTACCTGCCGTCCCTGCTCGCCAGGGCGGAAGCCGAAGAGGCCGGGGCGGAGGAAGCGATCCTGCTGAACCGGCGAGGCTCCCTGGCCGAAGGAGCGGCCTCGAACCTTTTCTGGGTCTGCCGGGGCATCCTCTATACGCCCGCCGTAAGCTGCGGCATTCTGCCCGGCACGGTGCGGGCCGATGTCCTCCTCCTGGCCGCTGGGCCGGGTATCCAGGCGCGGGAGGGCGCTTTCCCTCCGGAATCGCTGCAAGATGCCGATGAAGCCTTCCTCACCAACTCTTCCATCGAGATCCGGCCCCTTCTGCGCTTCGGCGAGCATCCTATCGGCACGGAGCGGCCCGGCCCCGTCACCCTGAAGCTTCAAACGGCCTACCGGGAAATGGTTGGTGCGAGGTAGAATTGAAAGTTTACGCTGCAGGACAGGCAACCAGCAACCATCAGCAGTATTCTCTCAATCCGCCCATACCGACAGGGCGCTGAGATTCGCGCCGATGAGCGATTGACGACCGCCGATGCCCGCATCAAACGCAGACGCCTCTACTTATCAATGTTGCCTTGAAGGAGGGCAAGAATTGAGGCCATCCCGCCTAATTTTCTCTTTATTATGGATGCTTTTCTGGACGGTCGCTCTGCCACCGCCAAAAGCGCAGGCGCTCGACTATCGACAGGTTCAGGCCGGGATGGTTTCTCAGGCTGACAGCAGCCCTCCGCCGGGAAAGATACTGATCGAAGACGGATCCGGCAGCCTCGATCAATGGGAGGCGACACCGGGAGTCATCCGGGCCGGTCAGGGGCCGCGCTCATGCCTTCAGATCGAATCCTCGGATCGATATGAGCGTTTTGGCACGAAGGTGGCCGTGCCCGTCATTCCAGGCCATGAGATCGTGCTTTGCTGGAAAGTGAGAACGGTCTCCGGCCCTCACTGGGCCTATGTCCGCATGGATTACTACGACCGGAACGGCAAGCGATTGAAGACGGTGGAGCCGTGGACCGGCCCCAGCCCGGCCTGGCGTCAGGAGAGCTGGCCGATCTCCCGCTACCCCTTCGAGCGCCCTCCCGACACCCGCAGCGTCACCTTCACCTTTTTTCATGCTCCGAGCGATAGCAGCGCCACTCAGTTCGATGATATCCGCCTGATCGATCTCCATCCCGGGGCGATGAAAGCGATAAAGAGTACGCTGCTCCGCTACCGGCGGATGCTGTCCGAGGCCGTCCGCCGGATCGAAAGCGCGAAAGACACATCCCTCAGCCGGGAATGGAAGCGGATTGCGAACCGGCAGGCAGGCGCGACGGCGGCCCGGCTTGCGAAGCTAGACACTCTCGATCCCGCCTCACACGCCCTCCTTGAAAACTCCGTCCCTCCCCTGCTCTTCGCCCGCAGGATCGCCGATGCCGCCTGGCTTTTGTCCAAAGGCCGGGAACCGCCTGCCCTTCTCCTCACCTACACCACCCGGCCCATCTCGCCGCTGGCTGTCCTCCTTTACAGCCCGGCAGTTGACGGCGTTTTGTCCTCCGAAGCTGCCGTCCAGGGGCACCCCGGCGAATACGAGCCAGTCAGCCTGGTTTTGTGGTCGCCGGAGAATAAGAGGCAGAACAAGCAGCTCTGGATTACGGTTCGTATCCCCCGCCGTGCCGCTTCCGGACGTTATGAGAGGCATTTATCTCTACAGGCGGGCCGCCGCCAGATCGCACGCATCGACCTGAAGGTGGATGTTCTGCCTTTCGATCTGCCTTCGCCCCGGACGTATTATGACCCATCGAAGGAATTTGTCTACAGCCTCTACTACTGGGGTTCGCTGGATCCGACCGGCCAGGGGTCGGTCGGCTGGAACGCCAAGACGGAGGAGCAGTTCCGGGTGGAACTTCGGCCGATGCCGCCGCATGGCATCGGAGGGGCGGCAGGCTCTTCAATTACGCAAACCCGCAGGCCTGTGTGAACGAGCCTGGCCGCTTTCGCGCCAACTACGGCCTGCCCCTCTGGAAGCGCGACTTCGACGGGGTCTGCACCTATGCCTTCATAGACACCGTCGATGCGCGGTATGCCTCTCTCCTGGCCCAGGCCGCCGCCCGCGCTCGTGACGCCGGCTCGCCCAGCATACGGTCACTGGCCCGGGAAGCCGCCCACTGGCTGGAAACCACCGATTTCGCTTCCGCCGACCTCGACAGGATCCGCCAGAAAACGATCCGCTACCTTCTCGAACTGCACCCGCGCCGCGGCCAGGCCGCCGGCGACACAGGAGGACGCGCCATGCCCACCCTAGAAAACGCCCATCTTGCCCTCTCCATCTTCGAAGACGCCTCCCGGATCGAGATGACCGACCGGAAGCGCGGCTGCGTCTGGCGTCTGGACACATCGAAGTCCGGCTATCGCTTGCAGGGCAACAGCCCTCCCATCCCCTTCCCCGCCGGAACCGCTCGCCAGGAGCAGGAGAGCCTTCTGGTTTCCTACCGCCTGGCGGAAGGGCCGCTCTCGTTTCGCTGGCAATTGGAAGGCGATCATATCGCGGTCGCTCTGGAAGAAGCCCCGACCGGGGTCGCTGCCGTCACCCTGCCCGGCTCTTTCAGCCTCTCCGATGAGCCGGTCGAGCTGGCCCTGCCGCTCTACCAGGGCGTTCTTCTCCGCAACCGGGAGACCGACTGGCAGGCCCGCACCGGGCCGGGCGGACACGGATCTTTCAGCATGGGTATGGCCGGATTTTTGGGGCCGAAAGGCGCTCTCCTGACGGTGCAGGAAAGATTGACCGGCTGGGCGGGCTTCTACGGGGCCGAAGGCGGGAAAATGTTCGTGACTTTCGAAGAGGAGCCTTGCCCGGTGGAGGGTTGGCAGCGCCCCTGCGTCCGCCTCATCCCCACCGATGCCGACCTGACAGCCCTCTGCAAGCGATACCGCGCCTACCTGAAAGAGCGCGGCGACCTGGTGACCTGGGCGACGAAAATCGAGCGCAAGCCCATCCTGAAGAATCTCTTCGGGGCGCTGATGGCCTTCACCGGCTATAACGTGGACCCCGAACTCGATTATGCCGCCTGCGCCCGGGACCTGAAAGCCTGCGGTTTCGAGCATATCTTTTTCTATCCGGTCCGGATGGGCCACTATTCCCTCGATTTCCTGATGGGAGGCGACCAGCCGGTCTGGCTTTCCGATGCGGTCCTGGCCGAATTGAAGTCAATCGAGGGCGTGATGCTCTCCCCATGGTGCTGGATTTTCGAGGGATTGGACGACGGCCCCGGGGAGTACCGGAAGCTCTTCCGGAAGGATGCCGCCGGAAACTTCATGCCCCACTGGAAGATCGATGATTTTCAGTGGTATCGGGTCTGCACCTCCTGCGAGACGGATTATATCCGCAAGCGGCTGGAGGGCGACCTGAAGGCGATGGATTGGCTTCACTTCGATGTGGACGCCACCTTCCCGCCCGGCCCTTGCTATAATCTTTCCCATGCCGGGCATGCGGGCCATCCGATGAGCCGGGAGGCCGACCTGGAGTGGAAGCGCCGCCTCTTTTCCCCGGAAACGGTGGGTAACCGGATCGTTTCCAGCGAAGGCTTCCTAGGTTACTGCACCCCCGTCTACGATATCGGCAGCACGAAGATGATGCCCGGCCCCGACATCGCCCGCCAGACGCCCGTGCCGATGACCCTCCTTATCTACCACGATTCCTGCGTCCACGACTGGTGGGAGCTGCACAACTATAACGCCGTTCCGGGCTGGCCGGTCAGCGAGCTGGGGCGCGGGATGGGCCGGGTCGGGACCGGTTTGCCGAAGCTGAAAGCCTCCCTCGACGCCCTCTACGGCTGCCCTCCGAACGTCTTCCCCTTCGGACGACAGTACGCCTGGGCCAACCCCGCCACCCGCGAATCGTTCAGCTTTTCGGTGCGCCTGGAGGATCCCGGCGTGCAGAAGGCCCTCCGGGAAGCCCTGCCTGTCTCCCGCCTGCACGCAAAGATCGGCCCCCTGGAAATGGTTTCCTTCGCTTGCCTGACCGAAGACCGCAGCGTGCAGGCCGCCGCCTTCGCCGACGGCACCAGGATTGTCGCCAACCTTTCCGACCAGGCGCGGGAAGTCGCTCCTTACGGCACGCTCCCCCCAACAAGCTGGCGGGAAGTGGACAGATAGCGCGCCTCCATAGTAGACGCTACAACCTGACAGAGCGCAGGTCAGCATAATGCCATCAGGGATGTCATTGCGAGGAGTGCCAGCGACGAAGCCATCTCCAGGGCCACGCCGGCGAGTAGAGCCTTCCTATTCATTTGGGACGCTGGAGATGGCCGCGTCACTGGCGCACCTCGCAATGACATGAAGCATTTTTATTTTTCCGCGCTTTGGCAGAATTGGTAACGATTGGCATCCAAAATACGTTATATCTGCGGGGAGCGTTCATCCCTTCACCGGAAAACCGAAAGGAGGAAAGATCGTGCGTAAAGCCATTTTCTGGATTTTGTGCCTTCTGGCTGTCGCCCTGGCGCTGACGCTGGCGTTTGCTCAGGAAAAGGAGGCCCCTAAAACGGAATCCGGGGTGATCCTGACGGCATTGCCGCTCAACCAGCCCGCACCGACCTTCGATGTCACCAATGTCGCCACAGATGAGACCAAGTGCTATCTTTGAGTGAGCCCTGGAAAGCCGATGGTGATCTCGTTCGGCACCCTCGGCAATCCCTTCTGGACCCGTGAGGTTCAGTTGCTCGAAAAGCTGCATCAGCAGCGCTCCAAAGACGGCCTGGTGGTGGTCGCCGTGGCTCTGGATCAGGACAAGGAGGCGGTCAAAGCCTTTGCCGAAAAGCAAAAGCTAAGTTTTATCACCACCATCGACCAGAAAAACCTGAAGGGCGCGGAACTCTACAAGCTCTCCGCCCTCCCGACCACTTACTTCCTGGACCGCCAGCATAAAGTCACCAAGATCCAGGTCGGCTTTTCCAAAGCTGCGGAACCTGTCTACACCAGCGAAGCGGACAAACTGATGAAGCCCATGTAGCTTATCCGGGCTTTTGCCCCGATATAAAGCTACGTCCGATCCCAATCAATGACCGCAGGGACGCGATCACTCGCGTCCCGAACCCTTTATCATTTTCGTGAAGGGTGTTTCATGATTTCAGCCTCCGTTATTCCGATTTTCCTTCAGGAGCGTGATCGCCAATGCGGGTTTGCTTGTTTTTTTCGGTGTTCCTTTATGCCTTGCAGCCTCTATCCGGGGAGGTCAACAAGCGAGCCATAGAGGATGTGGCGACAGGAAAAACCAAAGTTGCCAGAGCTTCATGGTGGGGCTTCGATCCGGAGGATGTGACCTTGTCGCTGCAAGCGGCCATCGATTCTGGGGCCAGAAAACTGATCATTGAGAATATGGGCCGGCCCTGGATCGTCACCGGGCTGCGCCTGGCGAGCCACCAGGAAATCGTATTCGAAAAGGGCGTCGAGGTGCTTGCGAAGAAAGGTGCCTTCCAGGGAACCGGCGATTCGCTTTTTCTGATCGATATGAAGGAGAATATAACGCTCCGGGGCTATGGAGCGACCCTGCGGATGCGCCGGTCGGATTACGCCGGGCCGTCCTACCGAAAAGCCGAATGGCGGCACGTGCTGGATTTCCGGAGCTGCAAGAACGTCCGGGTCTATGGCCTGACGCTGGCGGAGAGCGGGGGCGATGGCATCTATCTGGGAGCCGGTCAGGAGGGAACCACCAACCGAAACATTTACATCAAGGATGTGGTTTGCGACCGGAATTACCGCCAGGGGATCAGCGTGATCACGGCTGAGAACCTTTTGATCGAGCGGTGCGTTTTGCGGGACACCGCAGGAACGGCCCCTGCGGCGGGGATCGATTTCGAGCCGAATCAGCCCCGCGAACGGCTGGTCAACTGCGTCATGAAAAACTGCGTCACGCAGGGCAACGCGGGCGGGGGATATCTTCTGTATCTGGGCTTCGGGCCTCAGACCATACCCGTCTCCATCCGGTTCGAGAACTGCGCCTCTATCGAGGATACCTATTTCGGAACATTCATCCATACCCCGAACTCGCCGGAAAAGGCTGTCAAAGGAAGCATTCGCTTCAACGGCTGCGCCTTCGAGCGCACGAAAGGCGCTCCCTTGATGATCCAGAGCAACCCGGCCACCGGCTGCCGCCTGCGCTTTGACGGCGGATCGATCCTTGATCCCAGGCCGCACGACGCAGCCCAGCCGCCGATCCTCTTGATGGCGAGCCGCGAGGATACGCGGCCCGTCGGGAATATTGCTTTCAACGGACTGCGCCTGCGAGATCCGCGCAGCGTCCGACCGATCCGCTTTATCGACATGGCCGGAGAGTCGGGCGTCCGGAATCTTTCGGGAAGGCTGCTTCTAGAGCGGAGGGGCAGCCTGCGGGAAATCGCGCTCAACGAAAAGGTTTTGAAGGGCTGGATGCTCTCCGCTCCGCTCAAGCCGATCCCGCGCATGAAGGTATCCGGCCTGAGCCTTCGCCCCTGTCAGTCCTCTCCTGCGCCGACCGGCAACGCCCTGGAATTTGCACGGCTCCGGGATTTCGGCAGCCTGGTTCTCTACGCAGCACAGGGGGATCGGGTCAGCTTTACGATAAGGCACATGCAGGTCGCGCAATATTCCGGAAGCGCCATCCCGGTCGCGGTCACCGCGCCCTCCGGCAAGGGTGTCTTGAGAACCGAAGCGCCCTTCCAGGGGGAAACGCCTGTGGGCTTTACGGCCCCCGAAACAGGCGTCTACCGGATTTCCGCGAATGCCCGCCTGAACTATCTGCAAATCCTGAACGCCTCGCATCCGGTTAATCTGAACGGCGAGGGCGGCCCGGTTCACCTCTATGCCAGCGCCGGCGATTTCTTCTTCCGGGTTCCCGCCGGGACAAGGGAGTTCGGGGTTCGCATTTCAGGGGAAGGCATCGGGGAAGCGGTCCGGGCGGCTTTGATAGATCCGACCGGCACAGCGGTTCAGGAGGCGGACAATATCGTGGTGGTTCATCAGTTCGAGGTCAAGCTGTCCCGGCCCTCTTCAGGGGAAATCTGGAGCCTGCGCCTGGCCCCTCCGACCCGGATCATGATGGAAGACCAGTCGATAGATCTGCGGGGTATTCCTCCCCTGCTGGCCGCTTCGAGGGAGACGGTATTGAGAGAAGAATAGGAGGGCGGCGTGCATAATCAAATGCACGCCGCCTTTGTATTACCGCGACAGCTTCTCGATAGCTTGGGCCAGGCTCAGGCGGTAGATATGATATTCCTTCATCGGCCATTTGGCGTCATGGTCGCGCTCGCCGAGTTTGAAGGAGGCCAGCTTGTCCTTCAGGAGCTTACGGGCGGCGGAGGCAGCCGGGTGGTTCGGGCGCTTGGCGAGGAGGCGGGACAGGGTAAGCATGTAGCGGTAGTCCTGGATACCGGCCCGGATATCGCGCTCGAAGTGGATAGAGGGGATCATCTCCATCCGGGCGTTTGTGACGCACCAGGCGTAATCGTCCTCGCGGCAGTCCAGGGCGTAGTAGGGATCGCCCGCGCAGGCGTTCCAGTGCCAGGAGATGCGGAACTTCATGTTGTAGTCTTTGGCGCATTTATACATATAGGTTCCGAATGTCCACCGGTTCCCGCCGTTGTAAAACGCCCAGTCGCTCCCGGCCTTATGGATCAGCCGGATCGCTTTGTCGTCGTGGAGGTTCAGGTTGGCGATTTTGAGGGCGCGCGCCAGGGGTAGATGCGGATCATCGGGCCGGGGATTTTCCATGCTGGTGGCCCCGGTGGTATAGAGCGCCAGGGGCGCGGCCTCCCGCCACGCCTGGGCATTGGCGGCGGCTCGCGGCACATCCTCCTTCAGCGGTTCGTCACACAGGTTGTAGGCCACCGGAAGCCAGCCCGCCGACCTTGCGTGGGCGTCCACCTCCGTCAGCGCAGCCCGCAGGAAGTCGGTATATTTCGCGAAGCCCGCGCTCTGCATGGCGGCCTCATCGATAAAGTAGTTGTTGAATCCGAGAATTCCGCCGTTATAGTTGACCACGATCTGCTTGAAGCCTGCGGCGCGGGCGTCGGCCATCTCCTGGTCGGCCTGGGTGAAGTCGATATCGGGCCTGCCGTTCTGCCAGCCGCGGATGCGGAGGGTGGGGATGCCGGAGAAGGTGGTGCAGCCGTAGGAACGCATTTGCGCCAGGCTCTTCCGATAGATCTGGCGATTGAAGCCGCCCGTATCCTCCTCGTACCAGGGCAGGGGCATCGCGCTTCCCCAGGGGCCTGCCGGGATATCCAGTTCGTCGAGTTTTTCGGCAAAGAGCCGGGCCGTCAGCTCTATGGCGTCCTTTTTCCCGTCAGCGAAGGCCAGCAGGAGGCGGCCCCTGTAGACGCCGGGCTTCACCCTGTCGGGAGCGTTCAAGGTCAGCCAGAAGGTGGTGGAAACGCCTTTGCGAAGAGAAGCGCCGCTGCGCGGCATGATCAGCCGCGGGGAGATGGTGTAGACTGTGCCTTCCATCGTGACCCGGCTCAGACGATGGGAAACCACGCCCGCCTGGATCGCGGAGGCCGGGATCCTGCCGGACGGGGAAACCAGGCCGGTAGCCGAAACCCTGACCGGCCCCAGATTTTTCAGAGTGTGGATGGAGAAGACCACCGGCTCTTTCTGGCCTGCGGAGGCGAAGATCGCCAGTTTCCGGGTCACTTCCTCGCGGCGCGGGGCAGCGTTCACGGGCACATCATCCATCCAGTCGCGGGCAAAGAGGACATATCCCCGGGATTGCTCCCCGGCAGTCGGCTTGAAGGGCGGGATCGCCCCTTTCGCGTCGCGCATGCCGTCCGGCAGGATGCGCTTGAAGTAGTTGTCGAAGTAGAAGCGGCGGCGCTGGCTCAGGTTCTCCAGGTATTTCCGCCCGGCTTCGGCCTGCTCCGCCGGATATACCACCAGGGCCGAGACGTAGTTGGCCCACGCCTCGCCGATGAATTCCAGGAAAAGCCGGCCTCCTTTGACTTCCACATCGAACTCTTTTTCCTGAAAATAGATTTTCTGGTATTTGTCGAAGGTGTTCTCCTCCGGACTGTCCTCCACATCGGCGAAGCGGTAGTATTTCTTGAGGAAGGCGGGCAGGTCCATCCGGTCGTGCGCCACTTCGACTCCGTTGGCCTTGACGACGCGCTCGCGATAGACCTGATACTCTCCCCAGAATCCGGAAGGGCTATCCAGGTTGACGAAGACGTGGTATTTTCCGTCCGGCAGATCGATGGCGAAGCCTCCGTTCTGGATGATGATGCCGGTCTGGTAGAGCGGGTCGGGCTGGAGGGCATCGTAGGCGCGGAAGATCTGGGCATCTTTTAAGCCGTATCCCCGGCCCGGAGAATACTGGGTGGCGGGCGTCACCTGGGTAAAGCCCCGGAGCGGCCTGGAGGTGCCCGGCCCGAAGGAAAAAGCCATCAGGCCCGGAACCTTCACGCTGTCCGAAAGGTCGCGCTCCAGGCGCAAGCGGTCGAAGTCCACAGCCCCGCCTTTGTTTTCCCCGATGCTCAGCACCACCCGCTTGATGTTCGCCAGGTCGAGAGGCCGGCCCGGACGGCTCTTTTCCCCTACATAGAGATCGGTCGGGATGATCAGGACGGACTTGCCGGGCGGGATGACCGTGGTGTAATTCACCCGCGTCCAGTAGTCGGTGGTCGTTTTGTCCTGCACCTCGAAATAGAGCTGCACCGGCTTGCCCGTGCTGTTGAAGGCGTCTGCCTTGAAGAAATCGTAGCCCGTCCAGTCCTGCGGACCGTCCCAGGAGACATAGCCTTTCTTGAGGCGCAGGGAGGATTTCCCGTCGGTGGCGTACTCGCCGGTGATGGAGGCGTTTTCGGGGGCGTCCGCCGCAAAGGGCTGAATGCCTCCCTCCTCGAAGCTGTGAAGCGTTCTGACATCCGGGCCGCCCGCCGTCTGCGCCTGCGCTGTCAGGCTTTCGCCGCAGGCATAGCATTTCTGCCATACGGCTAGATTTCGATAGCCGCAGTCCGGGCAGCGCACGGCACGGGCGTTGTCCAGCGGTTCCGGCGGGGCTATGGGCTTTTCCTCCTCGCCCAGTGCCGGACCGTCGGTGAGGGGCGTATCGGCAGGCACGCGCACGATCTCGGCGTCATCCACCCAGAGGCGGCCCGGCCCCCACAGCCCCATGCGGGCCACGATCTCCTGCCGGGCCGGGACATCCTTCACGATCTCCAGCCGCGTCCACCCGAACGTGCCCATCTTTTTCACGGGGTGGTGCTGCTCGTCCACGAAATTCACGTCCTCGCAGGTTCCCCAGGCCCCCGGCCCGATATCCAGGCCGCGGATATAGCAGGAGAAGCGGTAACGCCCCGGCTCCACCGTGACGGCAGGCGTATAGAGTCGAATCTTCCCGCTCTGCCCGCCGACGATCTCGGCGCTGGCGCTGCCCGTCCGGCTCACTTTACCGTTTCGGAACTCGCAGGCCCCTTCGAAGATCCACCCGCCCCACTGGGCGTAGGGGATCCCGAACTGGGTTTTGGGGCGTGCCTGCTCGATGGACGGATCGGGCAGCAGGTTGTCCGCCGCCTGAACCGCCGCGCCGCCTGCCAGCAGCAGCGCCAGCAGCAAGGCGGCTCGGTGAAACGGATAACGCATCTGGTGTTCATTCCTTTCGGGTTTATCGTACGGGTACAATTCTTTGCGCTCTTTATGGCGATATATTATCCATACAAGGCGACAGCGCCACACCGAAGGATCGGACGACGCCCTTTCTGGCCGTCCTATCCCTCCTTTACATCCAGGGGAGCCTTGGGCTTCCCTGCCTCTCCTCCTCTTCCCGCTGGCGGGCGTCTTCCCGGTCTATGTCGCGCTTCATCATCCGCGCTTCCCGCAGGAGGCCGATGACGACTGCCGCTGCCGCAAGCCCGAAGGGGACCGTCACCCACCAGGGGGCCGCAAGAGTTTCCCCGTGCGCTTCCGCCGAATGCTTCAGGACGATGTAGCCCGCCGCCATCACGATCAGGATAACGCCCCAGATCACCTGTTTGATATGCCGCATGCTTTCGCCTTCTTTCCGATAGATCTGATGCATTCAGCCGGAAGCATCCCATATCGGGAGGGACGCGTCAGGATAATAATAACTCAAGTTGCCACCTAGCCCGGGGCCAGTCCCGTTTGCCGCGGTAGGGGCGCGATGCATCGCGCCCCATAGCGATCCCGATCAGGGTGACTGTCCCGCGGGGGCGGGGTTAGGGCCTTGGGGAGACCGTTCCCTAACCCCCCCGCCCCTTTCCCGAAACGGGCAGGGGGAGTGGATGGGGCCATCATTGACGGCACCCTCTCTCCCCCTCTCCCCGGAGGCGCTCCGGCGCATCTCTTGGGTTTCGGGGAGAGGGGCCAGGGGAGAGAGGTTACCCCTCCCCCAGGAGCGGAGGATCTTTTACCTTATCTGGATCGCTAGGGGCGCGATCAATCGCGTCCCTACCCCGCATCGCCCTCCACTCGGGTAGGTAGCAACTTGGGTTAATAATATGTTTATGCGTTGACAGAGAGAAGTACACTACGAGAATCGTCCCTAACCCCTCAACCCTATCCCCTACTTCCTCTTCGCCCGCTTCATCATTTCTTCCAGAAACGACTCTTCGGCTTGATCCAGGTCTTTGCTGCTGACCGCCTTGATCGGATCGGGTTGCGCCGCCGGGCGGGGGGGCTTTTTGGGGGCGGAGCCTTTCAGAGGTTCCAGGTCGGAGAGCCGCACCAGGATCGCGTATTTCAAATGGAAGGCTTTCTCCGCTTCGGACAGGCGGTTTCGGGCCTCGTCGGAGAGGTTGTCCAGCCACTTCTGACGCATATCGTGTTCGACTTCCTCGTGCCGGACGCGGATGGAGGCCGGGAGGCTTTCGGTTTCCACATTGACGCACGCTGTATCGTCCTGGAACAGCTTTTCGACGGTTCCGGTCAGGCCGGGGAAGTGAGAGTAATACAGCCCGCTTTTGATGTCCTCCGGGGTGGCCTCACGCTCCCGCACCTTCACCCGATCCCCTTCTTTGAATGCGCTCATAGCGACTTCGGCTCCTTGGGTAAAATGTAAACCGGCTGTGCCCAGGCCGCCTGGCCGCCCATCCCCAGGCATTCGGCCCGAACATAGCTTTCATTCCCATGCACGCGGTAAGCGGCTTCCGCGCTGTCGGCATATTCCAACTCCTGGCCCCATTTCCCGATAAAGCGAATGCGCTGGGCGTTCCGGGCCGCAACATAGACGGTATCCTCGCCGACCTCGATCCGGTCGATGATCACCCCGGTGGAGGCGTAGAACCTTCCGTCTCGGAGCGCCTCGAAGATAGCGGTAGGGTCTTTGGCGGTCGCCTGGACGACATTCCACCCCCGGGCCATATCCCGACGGAGGTGGGCGTCGTCATTGGCGTAGCCCCAGGCTCGCTTGCCCGCGGACAGCAGCCTGTCCCACCGGTCCAGCGCCAGGCTGCTCCCCTCCAGCCTTTCGATGACGCCGTTGTAGATCTCGATGCCCGCATAGCCCGTCAGGGTTTCGATCTGCTCCTGCGTCCAGTGGAGGAAATTGTGGCCCCAGTTGGGGTGGTTCAGGATGGAGATGCCGTGCTGCCTGGCAGCCCAAGCGATCACCTTCTGGCGGTCGGTTTCGAAGGGCGGGTCTTCGGCGATGGCGACACACAGGATATGCGCCCCGCCGCTGACCTCGGTTGCGCCCAGGAGAACCATCCCGGTTTTCTCGCGGTATCGCTCGGCAGGGGTTCTCAAATCGTGGTCGGAGAGGGCCAGGAAATCGTAGCCCTTTTGTTCATACTCCTGGATGGTGGCTTCCGGCGACAGTTCGCCGTCGCTCAAAGTGGTATGGGTGTGCAAGTTGCCTTTATACCAGTTTCCCGCAGCTGCGTACGGGTGTTCCAGTCGAAATGGTTGCATGGAGTGATCCTTTCATACCGGCGGTTGTCTGTATTAAGATTCGCGGGGCCGGGCCGGAATCCTCCCCAACAGGGCCAGGCAGGAAAGCGGCCTTCCGGCAGCGAATGAGATAGAGAGATCGCTTCTTCGACGAGGAGGCAGATATGAAACAGCGTTTCCGGGCATGGGCGGCGCTCTGGCTGCTGACCGCATCGGTCGTTTTCGCCAAACCGCCGCAGAGCTATGATGAAGGCAATGCTCTCTATCGGCAGGGGGACTTTGCCGGGGCCAAAGCCAAATTCCAGCAGGCCGTGGCCGACGGTTTCGACAAGGCGGCCACGCATTACAAGATCGGTCTGTGCGAGCGCAAGCTGGGCAACTACGAGGCGGCCCTGGCCTCCTTCGAGCAGGCCCTTCGGATCGAGCCGGGCTACGCTAGCCGCAGCAATATCGGCAAAATGATGGCCGATGTGCAGGCCAAGCTGGGCCGGACCGAATCGGCAAGGCCGGTACAGAGCGCCCCTCCCCCGCGCTCGAATATGGGCCAGCCCGCAGGAACCGTTCAGGGCCAGCCGATGCCTGCGCCCGCCCAGCAGTCCGGCGGTTTCAGTTGGGGATGGATCGTGCTGATTCTGCTGGCGGTCTGGGTGGTCTGGCTGCTGTCGCTCCGCGCAAAAAAAAAGAGTATTGAGCCTTTGTACAAACCGACCGGGAACCTGGGAGGAGCGGACAAGGGCAGGCTGTCCGATGAGAACGCCCGGTTGGCCTCCTCCCTTTCCGGTTCCCGGCAAACTTTCGACCCGGCCCCTTCCGCGCGCCCCAAGCCCAGAGCAGCCTGCTTTTTTTGCTCCCGCCCCGAAACCGAGAGTCCGCTCCGCACCGTGACCCTGGACACCGACCGCGGCAACCGGCGCGTGCTGGCCTGTCAGGACTGCGCGGACGATATCCAGGAGGGCAAGTCGCCCGGCGTCCGCAGCGTCTACTACAACGACCGCTACGTTCCCTGGTATGATGTCCCCGACTACGATCCCGCCCTGGATTACCGATCTCCCCGCTGGCAGATTGGCCTGATGGACATGATGCTCCTGGATACCCTCCTCCACCACCATTCCCATCCTGCCCCGGTCGCCATCTTCGCCAACGACGACCCCTACTACGACCGTCAGATGGAGGACGCCGCCGCCTACAGCTTCGACCACGACACTTCCGTGGATGGGACGGCTTATCCGGGCGGTACGGGTATGGATTTGATGGCGGGCGACAGGGATATGGGAGACGACCAGTCGTAAATCACGACCAATGATGCGCTACCCACGAATTCTCTTTTATGCGGTGAACGGCCTCGGGGTGGGCCATGTGACGCGCCTCCTGGCGATAGCCCGGCAGGTGCGGACATCGAGGCCCTCGACAGAGATCCTCTTTTTGACCTCTAGCGAGGCCGATGACATGATCTACCGGGAAGGCTTTGCGGCTTTCAAAGTGCCCTCCAAAACGCTCCGGCAGGAAGGGCGTCTGAGAAGCGGCACTTACGCCCAGGTGGTGGAACTGGCCGCCTGGAACATCGTGGCGGGATTCCGGCCTCATGTGATGGTGGTGGATACCTTTCCCGCAGGCGCGATCCAGGAACTGCTGCCTATTCTCCGGTGGGAGGCCCGCAAGGTTTTCGTCTTCCGGGCGCAGAAAGCGGAAAAGGCAGCGGATCCCTTTTTCCAGAAATCGCTGGCCTTCTACGACCTGGCGGTCATCCCCCACCCCGAAGGCGAGGAGGCCATCCCCCTGCCGGACGGCCTGAAAAGCGTGTGGACAGGCCCGATCCTCATCCGCTCCCGTGAGGAAATGCTCTCCCCGGAGGCGGCCCGGCAGAGGCTGGGCTTGCCGGAAGGAAAAACAACGGCCTATATATCGTTCGGAGGCGGAGGCGACAGGGAAATCGAGGAGGCGCTCGGTTACGTTCTGAAGGCGGCTTCCGAACTGCCGGGCCTGCACCTGGCCGTTGCCCTGGGGCCGCTCTATCGCGGGCTGGGGCCATCCTCCGCCGATATGACCCGCATCGTAAATTACTACCCGATCTCCGAGTGTTTCCCCGCCTTCGACTTCGCCGTTTCCGCCGCGGGCTATAATACAACCATGGAACTGCTGCATGCAGGGATTCCCACAATTTTTATCCCCTTCGACCGTGCTTATGACGATCAGGCGGCCCGGGCGCGGCGCATTGCGGAAGGTGGGGCGGGATTGCGCTGGAAGGGTTCCGCGCCGGAGACGCTAACCGATCTTTTGGGACAAATGCTCGATCCTCGATTGAGGGCGAAGATCAAAGGCCAAGCGGTAAAGATGGTATCGCAAAACGGGGCCAAACGCGCTGCGGAAGCGATTGTGGAATTTCTGGGGTAGCGGGACGCGTGGACATATAGGGGTGGCAGCGCCACGGGTCGCCCCTATGGATTCAATTACGCCGCCATCGCCTTGTCGAGATTGATCTGTTGGCGCTCGCTCTCGGAGAGGACTTTGCGGACATCCAGAAGGATGATCAGGCGGTCGTCGACCTTGCCGACACCGCGCAGGTAGGCGGATTCCAGGCCGGTCACAATCGGAGGGGTCGGCTCGATGGCGTCAGCGGAGATGCGAAGGACCTCCGAAACGCCGTCCACGATCATTCCCATCATTTCATCGGAGATCTCGACGATGACGATTCGATTCTCTTTCGTGCGCTCCGCTTCCGGCAGGCCGAACCGCTTGCGGAGATCCAGCACGGGGATGACCCGGCCCCGCAGGTTGGTCACGCCCTCCACAAAGGCCGGGGCATGGGGAATGCGCGTGATTTCCTGCATCATAATGATGCCGTGAATCAGGGAGATATCCACCCCGTAAATCTCACCGGCGATTTCCAGAGCTACCAATTGCTCCTCATCCACGACTGCCCGGTTCTCTTCCATCCTGAACCCTCCTTGAAAATATATGATGGATATCATTCCATCATTAAGCGCGCTCCTCCATACAGACATTGATTTCCATCTCGCCCTGCTCGAAGACGATGGGGACAACCAGGGCAGGCACGCTCAGGGTGGAAATCTTGACGTTGGAACCTCTGATGATCGAGGGCGGAGTGATATCGCAGATATAGCCTTTTTCAGCCAGGATGGACATGGCGTTTCCGGTGATCATATTGCCGAGTTCGGCGATGGCGCTGGCCGCCAGCTGATCGAACGTCCGGATGGGCTGCCCCAGCATCCCCGACGCCACCCTGTCCGCCGTTACCAGAGACATGCCGTATAGTATCTGCCCCTGGATGCGGCCTGTCACCCCGGTCACGATGGTACACTGCTGTGAGGTGAAGGTCGCAGGCCGCATGGCGAGCTGTCCTCGCTCCGGCTTGGCTCCGAGTACAATCTCCAGCACATTGAAAGCAGCGCTGATAAACGGATTCACATATTCGACCTTCATCATAGCTGGTCTCTCACTTTCTTCGTAAACTCATAATGGCTGCTTTGCATTGTCTTCACTCGCCCAGTACCTTCTTGACACCCTCCACCACGCGGTCGGGCTGGAAGGGCTTTACGATAAAATCCTTGGCTCCGGCCTGGATCGCCTCGATCACCAGGTTCTTCTGCCCCATGGCCGTACACATGATGACGCACGCAGCCGGATCGATCTGCTTCAGCTCTTTCACAGCAGTCAGGCCGTCCATCTCCGGCATGGTAATATCCATGGTCACCAGGTCGGGCTTCAGGTCCTGGTATTTCTGGATCGCCTCCTTGCCGTTGGCGGCCTCTCCCACCACCTCGTAGCCGTTCTGGGTCAGGATGTTTTTCAGGTTCATCCTCATGAAAAGGGCGTCGTCTACGATCAAAATCCTTTTCGCCACCTGGATGCCTCCTCCGTATTCGCAACCTCTTTTTGATAGAAAAACGATGCCGGCACCGAGAACCCGATCTCGCGGTGGTTGAAAATGCGCTCCGCTCCCCCCACGAACAGAACGCCGCCCGGCTTCAGCACATGATGAAAATTTCTGTAGAGCTTATCTTTGGCTTCATCGGTGAAGTAGATGACCACGTTACGGCAGACGATCAGATCGAAATCGCTCTGGAAGGGGTCTGCCAGCAGGTTGTGCCGGTAGAACCGCACCTTCTGGCGGATTTCGGGCCTGATCTGGTAGAGTTCCCCCTGCCGGATAAAATACTTCTGAAGCCTCTGTGGGGTGACGTTTTTTATATCATCGGCATTAAACAATCCATTTTCAGCCTTTTCGAGAATTTTTTGGTCCACATCGCTTGCCAGAAGAGTATGCTGCGCTCCGGGCGTTATCTCATCCAGGAGCATCGTGATGGAATAAGGCTCCGCACCGTAGGAACAGCCTGCGCTCCAGATTTTGAGCCGGCTGCTCGACTTCAAAAGCTGGGGCAGAATCTTTTCCTGAAGCTCCTGGAACTTATCCGGGTTGCGGAAAAGCTCCGATACATTGATGGTCAGACGGTCCAGGAATTCGTTCAAACGGGCCGGTTCGCGCTCCAGAAGGGTGTAGTATTCGGCATAGCTGACGGCATGGGCGCGTTCCATCATCGCCCCGATCCGCCGCTGCATCTGCTGGGCTTTATATAGCCCCAGGTCGATGCCTGTCTTGATGTGTATTTTCTTTTTGAACCAATCGTAATCGAGATTCGGTCGGGCTAGGCTCATCTGTTCTTTTCTCGAATGTGTTTTTTCGGTGCAGGCTCCCCCTCCGGGGGCCTCCGGTTCAGGCGGCCAGAGCGACGTTCAGCGCCTCCACAATCGCTTCGACGATTTTCGGCAAGGGGACGATATGGCCGGCGGTTCCCGCCTCGATGACCGTTTTGGGCATACCGTAGACGACACAGGTGCTTTCATGCTCGGCTATCGTCACGCCGCCGCACTGCCGGACCGCCGCCATGCCGTCCGCGCCGTCCCGGCCCATACCGGTCAAAATCACCCCCACGGCTCGCCTGCCGAAGACGGCGGCGGCGCTCTTCAAAGTCACATCGACCGAAGGACGCACCCCCCACAGGGGCGGATCCTGATTCAGGGAGACCGCCTGGCCGCTTTCAACGGCCATATGCCAGCCGCCGGGGGCCAGCAGCGCCTTCCCCGGCTCCAGAGCATCGCCCGCCTCCGCCTCTTTGACGTAAAGGGACGAGAGGCTATTGAGCCGGTCCGCAAGGGAGCGCGTAAAGCCTGCGGGCATGTGCTGCACCACCGCCACCGCCGCTTTCAGGTCGCCGGGCAGTCGAGGGATCACCTCCTGCAAAGCCCTGGGGCCTCCGGTGGAGGTTCCGATCACCACAAGCCTCATATGGCCTTTGCCCACAGACGGGCGCGGGGCGGGAACCGACCTGGGCGGAGATGGCGCGGGCGCAGCCGGTTTCGGCGCGTTTAGAGAGGCCAGGAGGCGGGCCACTGCCGCTGTTTTGATTTTGATGACCAGTTGCTCCTTCATCCGGGCCGCTTCGGGAGAAAGGAGGCCGGTCGGCTTCGGGATGAAATCCACCGCGCCCAGTTCCAGGCAGCGCAGGGTGGCTTCGGTTCCCTCCCGCGTCAGGGTGCTGATCATCACCACTGGCACGGGACGCTCCTTCATGATGGCGCTCAGCGCAGCGATGCCGTCCATGCGTGGCATTTCGATATCCAGGGTGATGACATCGGGGCGGGTTTCCCGCGCCTTTTCCAGCGCCTCCTGCCCGTCGCGGGCCACCGCCGCCACCTCGATTTGAGGATCTTCGGCCAGGATATCGGTGATAATGCGCCGCATGAAAGCCGAATCGTCGGCGATCAGCACTCGGATCAGTCTGGGCATAAGGCTCCTTCTTAAAGCACCCGCTCCATATCGAAGGCGGGCCGGGCTTGGGAGATGGTCTCGATAAAGCTGCTGATGATTTCCTCCAATTGGGACTGCTGGAGCCCGAGGAGTTGCAGCGCGGCAGGCTCCAGCGGGTAGAGCAGGCCGTCGCCCCCCACCCCGATCCCCATCGTCATGCAGATGATATCGGCCACATGGACGATGGCGCTCAGAGGTTGGATCGGGTCGGTGCTTCCGGGGGTATGGTGGAAGCGGATGCACTGGATCAAATCTTTAGGAAGGTTCCATTTTTCTGCGACTTTGGCCCCCACCTCGGCGTGATCGTAGCCCAGCACCACCTGCTCGGCCACCATAAAAGGCACGCCTCTCTGGCTGCTCATCTGGAGGATGGCGGCGAACTGGTCTTCCACATAGACATTGAGGATGATTTTGCCGACATCATGGATGAGGCCCGCCACGAACGCCTCTTCCGGCAGGCGATAGCGTATCTTTTTCGCCAGCACCTGGGCGCAGACCGCGCAGCCGATGGAATGCCGCCAGAGGTCGCCTTTATTGAGGCTGTAGCCTTTTACCTCTCGCCCCAGGATTTCGTAGGTGGAGGCGGCGAAGGCCAGACTTTTGATCGTTTTGAAACCGAGAAGAACCACCGCATCGCTGACTGTGCTGATGCGGCGCGGAACCCCGTAGAAAGCGGAGTTCGCCAGCTTCAGGATATGGGCCGTCATCGACTGGTCGGTCGTAATCACCTTACTGATCTGCTGGGCAGAGGCGTTCGGATCATCGGCTAGTTTGATAATCTTGATAATGACATCCGGCAGGGCCGGAATGTCCTTCACTTCCTTCACCAATTGTTCCAGTGTCAAAGCTGACATATTATTCCTCTACCTGACATTTCCCAGGATAACCAGTTCCTTCTCGCTGTGCCCGATAGTCTTCACCCACACCCGCCCGTTCGGCAGCGACAGGTGAACCGTCCGCCCGTAATTCCCGCCCACATCGGCGGCCACCAGGGGAACATTCTCTTTCTTCAAACCCTCCCGGACCGCAGCGGCGTTCCGCGCCCCGATATCGAGTTTCAGGCCGGACTGGCCGCCCCCGAATATCTGCGCCCCGCCGACGATGGCCGCCCGGATATGGAGGCGGTTGGCCCCGGCCTTGCCCATCTCCTCCAGCAGCATGGGAACCGCCGTATCGGCGAACTTCCCGCGTTCGGAAGCGGTTCCGGTCTTCAGCGTTTCCGGAAGGACGACATGCGCCAACCCTGCAACCCTGGTCGTCGCGTCGAAAGCGCAGACGCCGATACAGGAGCCCAGCCCCAGGGACGCAAGAGTTTCGGAGGGGCTGCGCGTCGCCTTCACTTCCGCCATTCCCACCATGATGATGGTCTCGGTCATTTATTCTCCCACGCCCAGGGCATTCAGCAAAACGGCAAGGCTTTCCGGCTCAGGCACGAAAAAGAAAAAGCCGTCCACCATATTTTCATCCAGGAGGGCCACCGTGATAACCAGGGCGTTTTCGACCACCTGCCCGATCTCCAGCAGGATGCCGGTCGCCACGGCCCCCGCCATGTCGCAGGCAAAGGCGGGAGGCGATGGGCGAAGCGAAAGATTCGTCATCTCGGTCAGAGCGTTGATATAGGCGGACGCCAGGATATTCCCCACCTCCATCAGCGCCGACTGGCCGAGATCATCGAACATCGGCTCTGCGGAAGGGGTCTGGCCTGTCAGCAGTTCGATCAGATACTGGGCCTGCTCCATCTCGAAGACAAAGGCTACATGGCCGTTGATATCGCCTTCGACCGAAAGGCAGACCCCGGCAACCGGCCTTTCCGCCCCGCCGACCTGATCCATCACTCTTTCTACCGGAACGATTCCGAGCCTGGGCACGGTCACCAGGATCACCCTGTCCAGCATTTCCGAAAGGGCGGAGGTGGCGTTCCCAATGCCGATATTCGCGACTTCCTTCAAAGCGTCGGCCTGAATCTCGTTCACCTTAAAGCTCAGCACTTGCATATCCATTCACACTCGTTTCTCACCGGAGACAGACAAAAAACTGGGCAAGCTGTAATGGCTACTCCCATTATCGGCAAAATCGGATATTTCTGAAGGTTTTTCTGGCAAAAAGCGCTCCTTTTCCCCTGTAACAAATGCGTGCGATGGGGCGTCTGTACTATGGAAGACCCGACCGGGTCTCTTGACTTTCTCCTAAAAAAAAGGTATCATTTATATAGAATCGTTTTCAGTGAAAGTGAATAGGTATATTCAAATATCCTGAATGCGGAAGGGGGCGATTTCGATGAAACGCATTTTAGGATGGTGGCTGGCGACGCTGGCGGTTTTGGTTACCCTGCCCGGCGCGTCGGCGGATGTGGAGGTCAAGAACCCGACATCCGAGGAAAGCCCGGCAGGCAGCTTCATTGCCGATGCCGTGAGGAAAGAAGCGGGAGCCGAGATCGCTTTTCTCCCGGCGGCGGAAATCGGAGAGGCGGAAGGAAAGCTCAAGCCGGACAAGGTGGCCGAAACCCTGTGCTACCAGGATGATACCATCTCGGTGGTCACCCTGACCGGCCTTCAGGTGACCCAGGCGTTGGAGAGGAGCGTTTCGCTCTTCCCCAAAAAGAACCGCGGCTTCCTCCAGGTGTCCGGGCTGCAATTCACGTTCGATCCGGCCCGGCCTTCGGGAGAGCGCATCGTTTCGGTGAAGGTCGGCAAGGATAATCTGAAGGAGGATCGAAAGTATAAGGTGGCGATGAGTGGCACTCTGGCCGGAGGGGCGCTGGGCTATTTCAAGGTCTGGGACAAAAAGCAGATCGAGGAGGCCACCAAGACCAAGATCAGAGAGGCCATCGACTCTTATGTGAAGGGAGGCAAAAGCGGCCCCGAACCCGGGGAGCGCATCCGCGTCAAAAAATGAAATACGGGATCATCTCCGATATCCACGCCAACCTGGAAGCCCTGACTGCTGTTTTGTCGCATCTGGAAGGGGCCGACCGATTGATATGCCTGGGTGATATCGTCGGCTACGGCCCCGACCCCAACGAATGCTGCGAGATCATCCGTTCCCTGGACTGTGTTACGATCCTCGGCAACCACGACCAGGCCGCTGTCTGCGGCTTCGACCTGAACTGGTTCAACCCTCATGCCCGCGCCGCGATGGAGTGGACGGCCAATGCCCTGACCCCCGATAACCGCCGGTTTCTACAATCCCTGCCCCGCACTTTCCTCTGCGAAGACTTCACCGCCGCGCACGGCTCTCTTCCCGCCCCGTTCGAGTATATCACCAATCCCTGGGAATCCCTTCCTACGTTCGATGAGATGAACACCGCTTTATGCCTGGTCGGCCATTCGCATATCGCCGAATATTATATCCTCCGGGAGGGGCGAATGACCCCGGAACTGATCTCCTGTCCCAAGGAAACCGCCGTTTCCTTGCGTCCCAACTGCCGGTACATCGTTAATTGCGGCAGCGTCGGCCAGCCGCGGGATGGCAACCCGAAGGCCGCCTTCGGCCTCCTGGATACCGAGGTCCATGAGATCGCCCTGCATCGGTGTGATTACCCCTTCGCCGCGACCCAGGAAAAGATCCGGGCCGCCCGCCTCCCGTCGATCCTGCGGGAGCGTCTGGCCGTTGGCCGCTGAGCCGAAAGGAATCACCTTGCCGTGAAATGTTCCGCTTATATCGCCCTGCTTTTATGCTTGCCCGGTATCCTTCTGGCAGGCTGTTCGACTGGAAGCGCCCCTGCGGACGCGCCGCGATTCAACGCGGACCGGGCCTTCACCCTCCTGACCAAACAAACCGACTTCGGCCCGCGTCCCATCGGCACTGAAGCGCACACCAAAACCCGTGATTTTCTCCTGGCCGAAATGAAGAAAGTGACCGACAAGGCCGAACGGCAGGATTTCACCTTCACGGACAATGGCAAGGATTACGAACTCTCGAATATCATCGGGGTAATCAACCCTGCCGCATCCCGGAAGGCGCTGCTGGCCGCTCACTGGGATACCCGGCCCATCGCCGACCAGGATATGGATCCCGCCAACCTCGACAAACCGATCCTCGGAGCCAATGACGGAGCCTCCGGGGTGGCCGCGCTGCTGGAGACGGCCCGCATTCTCAAGGAACTCAAGCCCCGGTTGCAGGTGATCTTCGTCCTTTTCGACGGGGAGGATTACGGCAAAACGCTCGATAAAATGTTCCTTGGCTCCCGCCACTTCGCGGCGCATATGGGAGACTACAAACCCGATTACGGCATCCTGATCGATATGGTGGGTGACAAGAACCTGAATATCTATAAAGAAGGCAACTCTGTCAACGCCGCCCCCGAAATTGTCGAAAAGGTCTGGAACACGGCCCGCAGCCTCAATTACGGAACCTATTTCAAGCCCACAGTCAAATACACCATCAGCGACGACCATATCCCGCTGATCGAAAAAGGCGTCAAGATGATCGATATCATCGATTTCGATTACGCCTACTGGCATACCCTGGAGGACACCCCGGACAAGTGCGCTCCGAAATCGCTCCAGGTGGTGGGTAACGTCCTGATCGGGGTGGTGATGGCAGAATAAAGCAGGAACCTTCTCCCTGTCTGTCGAAGCAGATTCTAGCGTTATTTTCGACACAGGGAGGATGTTCACCATGAAGAAGGCCAAGACAGTCCGTTGCGGCATCATCGGCTACGGGGGCGCGTTCACTATGGGGAAGGCGCACTCCAATTGGATCAATGCCGTCCCGGGGATGCAGGCCGTGGCCGTCTGCGATATCGATCCCGCCCGCACCGACGCCGCCCGGCAGGACTTCCCCGATATCTCCACCTTCAATTGCAACGAGGATATGATCGCCCGCGACGATATCGACCTCTGCGTTCTCATCACCCCGCACAACACCCATGCGCCTCTGGCTATCCAGTGCCTCAAGGCCGGAAAGCACGTCATCACCGAAAAGCCCATGTGCATCACGGTCGATGAAGCGACTGCCATGATCGAGGCCGCCAAAGCCTCCGGTGTGATGCTCTCTGTCTTCCACAACCGCCGTCACGATGGCGACTTCCTGGCGATCAAGGAAGTGATTCAAAAAGGGGTGATCGGGGAGGTTTTCCACATCGAGGCGAACGGCTCCGGCTACGGGCATCCAGGCAAATGGTGGCGGGCCGACAAGGACATCTCGGGCGGCGCGCTCTATGACTGGGGTGCCCACTTCGTCTATTGGATCCTGAACCTGATCCCCGAAAAGATGGAATCGGTGACCGGCTTCTTCCACAAGCGGGTCTGGATGGATATCACCAACGAAGACCACACCCAGGCCATCATCCGCTTCCAGAACGGGGCCTATGCCGATCTTCAAATCTCCAGCATCGCCTGCGCCCCGAAGCCCCGATGGCGCATCCTGGGCACCAAAGGCGGCATTCTCGATGAGGGCGGCGGCAAGTTCAAGGTCTTTACCGAGGTGGCGGGCTATCCCGCCCAACTGGAGGTTCCCTACAAGCCCACCGACTGGCAGGCGTACTACAACAATATCGGCGATCACCTGTTGCGCGGCAAAAAGCTGGAGGTTCCCCCCGAGGACGCCCGCCGCGTGATCACTGTCATCGAAACCGCCGAAAAATCCGCCAAGAGCGGCAAAGCGGAGCCGGTTCCGTTCGAGTAAAAACGGCTTTATTACAGAAACCAGGCATTGCGTCTGATCGGGTTGAAACGACGGGATGAACTCCGTAACTTCGGGGCCTTTGCACCATGCCTTCCTTTAGGGCTGCATCCCAAAGGACGAACCGCCTCAGGATCTACAGCGAGGAAATCATCCTGTCGTTCAAAGCGTCGCTATGGAACAGTTGGAAACTAATATATGGTAACCAGGTAAACCTCAGAGATGAAAGCGGCCTTTTAAGGCTCGCATATTCCTAAAAAGCGTCATGCCAGCCGGATTTCCGATAACCGTAAAAACCGGGCATAACATTATATTCGTGACAGTAGAGGTAGTGCCTCCAATCGGCATGCCTGACGCTCAGTTCGGTCCGTGCATAAACGGAAGTGGCCGTAACGATGTGGCCGCGGGCACTATCGCGGAGGTTAACACATAGAAGGCTCATTGCCGGTAGGACGATCACTTCAGCGGTCAGCCGCTCATCGCGGGCGTGAAAAAGGCATCCCTCGCCGTTATTGGCGTCACCTATCAGTTTGATCGGGGCCGCGTCATGAAGGAAGAATTCGGATACCTCAAATTCGTCCCACAACAGTGTAGCCACCGTGCCCCTTGCCTCGCTAACATCAATATTGTTGGGAGCAAAGCAATCTCGTCCCTTGTTCTCCTGGGGATTGCCGCGTCGCTATCGCTCCTCGCAATGACATCCGGAAAGACTGATCCTCCCTCCTACGGCACGGTTTTGAGCAGTTCTTCTTGGCTCAGCAGGCGGTGGCCGTCGAAGAGGAGTTCCTGAGTGACGGTTTCAGGGTCTTCCACGCGGAGGATGAGGATGGCTTTCTCGCCGCGTTTTTCGGGGAGGGCGTAGAGGTATTCGCCGTTGGTCCCGTTCTTGTTCAGGGATTTCAGGACTCCGAGCAGACCGCCGGGGCTGTCCGCCACCTCGATTGCCAGAACGTCGGTCCGTACCACGGCAAAGCCTGCATCCCGGAGAGCCTCGTAGGCCGCTTCGAGGCGGTCGACGATCATGCGGAGGATGCCGAATTCGGCGGTTTCGGCGATGGCGAGGGCGCGGATATTTACGCCCGCTTCGGCGATGGCCTGGGCCGCGCTGTAGGCGCTGCCGGGGCGGTTTTCGAGAAAGACGGAAAGCTGCTGGATTTTCATCGGACTTACCCTTTCTGCCGCATATCGACAATGCGCTGAGCCTTGCCCTCGCTGCGGGCGATGGTACGCGGCTCCACCAGGCGAACCTGGGCGGTCAGTCCCAGGACGGTGAAAAGCTCTTCCCGGATAGCCCGCTCCAGCCGCTCCAGCCGCCGCATCTGGTCCGAGAAGATGCTCTCCTGCACCTCGATGCGAACCTCCAGCACATCCAGAGACCCCTCTTTCATCAGAACGAGCTGGTAATGCGGGGCCGTCCCTTCCACATTCATCAGCACTTCTTCGATCTGAGAGGGGAAAACGTTCACGCCGCGGATAATGAGCATATCGTCCGTGCGGCCTTTGATGCGGGAGATGCGGCAGAGAGTTCGCCCACACCGGCACGGCTCCCGGGTCAGGCTGCAAATATCGCGGGTGCGGAAGCGCAGAAGCGGGAAAGCCTCTTTGGTCAGGGTGGTAATCACCAGTTCTCCTTCCGCCCCTTCCGGTATCGGTTCCAGGGTATCGGGATCGATGATCTCGGGATAGAAGACATCCTCGAAGATGTGCAGCCCGTCATGGTACCGGCATTCGATCCCCACGCCCGGGCCGATGATCTCGGTCAGGCCGTAGATGTCGTAAGCCTCCAGAGGATAGGCCGCCTCGATCTCCTGGCGGATCCCTTCCGTCCAGGGTTCGGCCCCGAAGATGCCCACCTTGAGATTCAGGCCCTTCACATCGAAGCCTTCAGCTTGCCCGATTTCGGCCAGATGGAGGGCGTAGGAGGGTGTGCAGGTCAGGACGGTGGCCCCGATGTCGCTCAGAAGCATCATCTGACGCTTGCTGTTGCCCCCGGAAATGGGGATGACCGTGGCCCCGACGCGCTCCCCGCCGTAGTGAACGCCCAGCCCGCCGGTAAAGAGGCCGTAGCCGTAGGCGTTCTGGATGATGTCCCCCTGCCCCACCCCGCAGGCCGTCAGAGACCGGGCCATTACCTCAGTCCAGAGATTGATATCGCTCTGGGTGTAGGCGGCCACCACCGGTTTGCCTGTCGTTCCGCTGGAGGAGTGGATCCGCACCACATCGCGCATGGGCCGGGCGAGAAGGCCGAAAGGATAGTTGTCCCGCAGGTCGTATTTCGAGCAGCAGGGGAATCGGGCGATATCTTCCAGGGCGCGGATGTCGCGCGGCCCGACCTTGCGGGCCTCCATTTGTTCCCGGCACCAGGGAACGCAGGTTTCCAGAATCGCCGCTAGGCGCTTCAAGCGGTGCAGTTGAAGCGCCTCCATCTCGGCACGGGCCATCGTTTCAATTCCCGGATTCCAGATCATTTTACATTTCTCCCCAAACAGAATGCTTTCCAGTTCGGATCGCGGTGAACCAGGGGAAAGGTTCTCTCGATCCCTTCGAGCCACTCGTCGTCGCTAAAATCCCAGTAAGGGCTGGCCGCCCCCAGGACCGACAGGTTTGCATAGCGCACCCCGGCTTCTTTTAAAACCTTGCGGGACACGACCTTCAGGCCGGGCCGGATCGTGTGGAGCCGCCTCAGCCATGATGCGCCGCCCTGGGCGATGGGCACTTCCCATTCCGCCACAGCCAGCACCCCTTCCGGGTGCAGGTAGGGGAGCCACCGGGCCGTCTCGCAAACCTCCAGGCCGAGAACGATATCCGCCCTTCCCCGGGCGATCAGGGGGCTGTATACCCTTTCACCTGTGGAGACGAAGCTGGAAACGCTCCCGCCTCGCTGGGCCATGCCGTGTACCTCGCTCATCTTCACATCCAAGCCGGCGGCAAAGGCCGTATTGGCGACCACCTCGGCTACCTTCAGGACGCCCTGTCCGCCCATACCGACTATCACCGTTTGAATCGTTCTCATGAAATCGCTCCCGTGGCGCAAATCTGAACGCACAGGCCGCAGCCCACGCAGAAATCCGGCGAGATCACCGGTCTGCCGTCCACCCCTTTCAGGCCCGGACAGCCCAGCTCGATACAGAACCCGCACTCCGTACACAGGGTTTCCTCGATATAGAGCGGGTCGGAGCGCGGGACAGGATGGGCCACCCGGCAGTCGCCCTTCACCACCAGCACGGCAGGGACGTTTTCGGCCAAGGCGGACTCCAGGGCGGAGCGGACAGCCTCATAATCGCTGCTGTCTACGGTTGCGGCCCAGGAAACGCCCATCGCCCGGCAGACTTGCTCGATATCCAGCACCGGTGCGGGATCGCCTTTGAGAGTGGAGCCACTGGAGGGGTTTTCCTGGCCGCCCGTCATGGCGGTGGATCGGTTGTCCACTACCACGACGACTACCGGATGCCGGTTGTAGACCAGTTCCACGATAGCGGGCAGCCCGGCATGGGCAAAGGTGGAATCGCCCAGCACGGCCACCACCGGTTCTTCAGGGTGAATGCGCTTGTAGCCCGCCGCTAGCGAAATGCCCGACCCCATGCAGACACAGGTGGACATCGAATTGAGCGGCGGCAGAGCGCCCAGGGTATAGCAGCCGATATCCCCGAACACCACCGTTTCCATCCGGTGGAAGGCATAGAAGGCGGAGCGGTGCGGGCATCCGGAACACATCACCGGCGCTCGCGGCGGGACCGGCAGAGCGGGAATATCCTCGGGCACCTCCCCTTTGACAGCCAGCAGGTGATCCAGAGCCAGTTCGCCCCAGTTGCCGTCAGGCCGGAGGGATTTGGCCGGGACGGGCAGATACCGCAGGCTGTCAGCGAAAATCTCGTCCCCTTCCTCGACAATCCACAATTCGGAAACCGATTCCGCGAAGCGGCGGATCAGTTCTTCCGGCAGCGGATAAACCAGCCCCAGTTTCAGGAAGGAGGCATCGGGAAAGACCTGCCGGGCATGGGCATAGGCGATCCCGGCGGCCACGATGCCGATGCTGGAGCCTTTCTCCCAGCGGTTCAGGCCCGAGATTTCGGCCCATTCACGCAACCGGCGCAGCCTTTCCTCGACCAGAGGCCGCCGCCTGCGGGCGTTGCCGGGAACCATGACATATTTGGGAGCTGCCAGGTCGGAAGGAATGACAGGCAGCGATTCGGGGCGATGGCAGGCCACCACGCCGCGGGTATGCGAGGTGCGGGTGGTCATCCGGAGCAGCACGGGACAGTCATATTCCCGGCTCAGGCAGAGGCCCTCGATGGCGAAATCGTAGGCTTCCTGCGGGTCGGCAGGCTCCAGCATCGGCAGCCGGGACATCCGGGCGAAGTGGCGGCTGTCCTGCTCGTTCTGTGAGCTGTGCATGCCCGGGTCGTCGGCCACCACCACCAGCAGGCCGCCGTTGACGCCTGTATAGGCGGAGGTCATGAAAGGGTCTGAGGCCACATTCAGGCCGACATGCTTCATGGCGACCAGGCTGGCGGCCCCGGCGATGGCGGCTCCCATCGCGGCTTCATAGGCGATCTTCTCATTGGGCGACCACTCCGCCGGTATCTCCGAAAGCCGGGCGATATGCTCCAGAATCTCCGTGCTGGGCGTTCCAGGGTAGGCCGCCGCAAATCCCAGCCCTGCGGCGATAGCCCCTCGCGCCACCGCCTCGTTGCCAGTCATGAGAGCTTTTTCGCCTTGCTCCATATTGTTCCTTTCTTCACAAATCGCATCGATCAAAATGCCTGCATCGAGCGAACACCAGGTTATTTTAACACATCGAGCGGGCTTTCTGCCACTGAGGAGAAGGGGAGGGTTCCCTTATGCCGACACAAGACCGGCTTCATAAATCACTTCGGCGTCTTTCAAAATATCGGCCAGAAAGCTGGCAGGATGGCAGTCCTTGATCTCCTCCGGGGTTTTCGCAAGAGCTTCCACCGATTCGCCTGTCATCTGGAAAGCGCGGCTGCTGGCTATTCCTATCGCTTCCACACGCTCCCAGGCTAACTGACCTCGGAATGAGGGCGAGACCACAATTATATCGATATCGCTGAAATCATTGGCTGTGCCGTGCAGATAAGAACCGTACAGATATATCCTGTCGATGCTGACGCCACAGTTCTGCAATGCTTCGGCGAAACATTTGATTATAGCCTCAACCTGGGATCGTCTTTTAGCCATTGGATAGTCTTCCTTGCCTTTTCCAAATAGGAGCGGGTAACATCGGAGGGATATTGAGATACCATTCTATTCAGATCATCAGGGTATCTGGTGGCTATACTGGCGTGTGTTAACTGCCCGATAAAATGGGCATCGCCTGAGCCGAATGTGATATTTGCCAGCGTTGCCAGCTTCTGCAAGTCGTGAATGCGCGGGGCGCGGCCTGGGTTTCCTCACAGACCAGAGCCTTGATCGTTTTCTCAATCGCCAGGTGGCACATAAAAACGACGTAGATGTAGCGCCCGCTTTTCTGCATATGCTCCGCCGTCTCCAGATCGTAGCGGGCGCTTTCGAGCCAGTTTGCGGTTTCGGGATTCATACTCTACCTCCATTATACTACGATGAGGCCGAGGCTGCATATTCCGCCATGGCCCTGACATTTTCGTAGGGGCTGCCGGGAGGAACCTCACAGCCGGGGCCGACGATGTAGCGGTTTCCGACGATCCTGTGGCTGTCGGCCAGGGCTGCTTTAATCACCGCAGGGATGCTTCTCAGAAGGCAGCTTACCGGATCGATATTGCCCAGAATCGGCATCTCCGGCCCCAGCTTCCGGCGGGCCAGGGAGAGGTCGGTGAGGCAGTCGATATCGATCATATCCACTCCCAGGCGAGCGATATCGTCCATCAGGTGATCCGCGTTACCGCAGATATGGAGGCGGGCCAGACTGCCCATCTCATGAATCGCATCCACGATTCGCTTTTCAAAGGGGTATACATGCTCATGGTAGAAGGCCGGGCCGACCAGAGAGGCGGCAGCGTCCCCGATGCCGATCATATCCGCCCCGGCCTCCACCTGAGCCTTCGCGAAGGCGATCTCCATGGGAACGATAAACTCGAACAGGTCGCGGGCGAACTCCAGGTCGTCCATCGAATCCAGCATGATATGATTGATGCCTCGCAGGTCGGCGGCCTGGGCCATCGGACCTTCCACCCACCCCAGAACCGGGATGCTTCCTCCCGCCCTCGCGCGCAGATAGGCGACCCCTTTTACCCGGTCATGCATTCTCCCTCCACCGAGAGGGTCGGGCATCTTCAGGGCCAGCAAGTCGCTCTTTTTTTTCAGGAAAGGATCGTTCGGGTCGTGGGTGGGCGGCTGATCATCGAACCAGCGCACGGGAGCGCCGCAGTCCACGGCCTCACGGCAGGGGTCGGAGCAGAGAGTCACGATATCCAGATCGAACGCCTCCGCCGTGCGAAGCTGGGCCTCCCCCAGCACCCGGTAATCGCTGACATACTCCCTGTAAGAAACCCCGGCGAACCGGGCCGCGAAGGTCATGCAGATAGGCTGCACCGGCAGGCGGTCTGCGGGCTTGCCCTGAAGCGAGCGCATCGTTCTTTCCCAGGCGTTCATGGCGCAAGACTCCTTTCGGTTCACTCTCTTATTCCAGCTTCTTTCCGGTTGCCACCTCGTATATGGCGATCACGTTTTCCAGGGGAGTGTCGGGCTGGATGCAGTGGGCCGGCGCAAAGATATAACCGCCGTCCTTGCCGATCACCTCGACCCGGTGCCGGGCTTCCGCAAGGCATTCCTCCACCGTGCCGAAAGGAAGCGTCTTCTGGGTGCTGATGAGGCCGCAGAAGGTAAGCCAGTCACCACTTTCCCGCTTGATCTCCTCGGGGGACATGCCGGCAGGCTCGGGCTGCATGGCATCCAGGATGTCCAGGCCCATGGCGATCAGATCGGGCTGGAGCTTGCGGGTGCTGCCGCAGCTATGCATCATCACCTTGCAGCCGAATTCATGGCCTAGGTCGAAGAATTTCTTCAGGCGCGGGCGGAAGAAATCGCGGAACATCGGCGGGGACATCATCGGCCCGTTCTGGTTGCCCAGGTCTTCCCCCAGGCAGACGACATCGATCAGATCGGAGGCTTCCTCCAGGCCGCGCCGGAGGAGGCCGTAATAAAAATCGACGCGATGGTCGATCACGGCGATACCGACCTCGTTTTCTTCGGCGATGTCGCACAACACCTGCTCCATCCCGCGCCCGCGGCTGACCCCGTTGATGATATCGGGGATACCCGCCCCGCCGAAGCAGACCACGTAATCGCCCTGCGCCTTGCAGTCGTCTCTCAGGCGTGAAAAATCGTAGTCTTCCACCGAGGGCCAGGGATAGTTTTCCACCTCATCCATCGCCGTCATCCGGGCGAAGGGCAGGTCGTACGCCTCCAGATAGGAGCCGGAGGCATACTGCTGGGGCGCATACCCGATCCCGAATTCATCGTAATACTGCACCGGACTGCCCGGCTCCGGCTGACGGGTCGGCTTGACGCGCCGGGGGCCTACCCCGCGGAAATCCACTTCCAGCATTTCGTAGACATTCCGGCCCGGGAAGCGGGCCTGAAACTTTTCATGGAACTCCGGTGTGGTGTAATACTGGATGGGCGGTCTGTCCGGCTGGCGGTGCGAAGCCGCGGTGTAAAATCGCTCTTTCGGTGTCAAAATGGAGCCTCCTCGCCTGAGTCGTGTAGGGTTGACAGCAGGCCATGATGTTGAGTACAATACATTCAGCCTGTCAAAAAGGAGCCAATGGTGAACTACGGCTACAGTGGGTATTCCAGGGGTTGGCTGCAAGGCGGCAGAAATCCGGCCACCCGCACCCTCATCCTGGCAAATCTTCTCGCTTTTTTATTGACCTTCTTCAGCCAGAGCGATGCGCTGATCCGCTTTTTCGGTTTTTCCTCGGCGGATTGGCTGGCCCGGCCCTGGTCGTTCGCCACCTATCCGCTGGTGGCGGTCGATTTCATCAATCTTCTCTTTTCGGCGCTCTGGCTCTGGTTCGTGGGCGGCAGCCTGGAGCGGGCCTGGGGAACCGCCCGCTTCACCTCCTTTTTCGCTGTCGTCACGGCTGTCAGCGCCTTTTTCTTCCTGGCGGCGGCATCCGTTCTCGGAGGAGCGACTTCGCTGCTGGGCCTCTATATGCCGCTAGCCGCTCTCACCGCCGCCTGGTGTATGCTCAACCCGGAACAAACGATCCTCCTCTACTGCATCATCCCTATCAAGGGGAAATACCTCGGGTGGCTGACCATCGCCCTGGTCTATTTTCTGCACGGCCCGAAACTGGGATTGTTCGCCCTGGGAGGCATCTCCTGCGCCTGGCTCTACGTCCGCTACCTGCGCTCCGGCTCCTTTTATGACACCGGCTATCGGGAGCGGGGCCGGATCATCCGCATCCGCCGCAACGCCCTGCCCCGAGAATCGGTCTCCGCCTGGTGGAACCCCTTCTCCTGGCTTCGCGCCTGGCAGGACCGCCAGCGCCTCCGTAAACTCTTCGATACCGATCCCTTCAAGGGCAAAGACGACGAACCCCCTGCCCTGAAATAAGGACGGCCCGCCGGGGCTGCCTCGGCTATCTCCCCTACTCCAGCGCCAAGACCGCCACATCCTCCACCGGCAGTGATAAGGTGATGGTAAGCTTCCCCCGGCTGAAAGATGCCCGGATGTCTCTATTTTGCGGGAAATATACGGAGGCTTTGCCTTTCAGCTTCAGGGCGGCGGCTTCCACCTGGATGCGGGCCGTCTGTTCGGTGCGGGACGGGTTGAAGACGGTCAGGTAGAGATTGCCCGGTTTGGTTCCCCATCGCTCAATGTAGACATTCGGATTGTCGGAACGTGCGAAGGGAACAGGCTGCCAGCCGGAACGGGCAATCCGCCGGATAACCGGGATATACCGCTTGAAGAGAGGCCGGTCGCGCTCGTAGAGTTTAGGGTTCTGCCAGTACGGATTGTCGGCGGCGTTGTGGCTGAACATGCTGGGAAAAATGCCGTAGAAGAGGCTCCGCTTGAAGTATTTCTCCACACGGTCGCTGCCCATGTAGTCGTAATTGGTGTTCATCAGGAGGACGTAGGGCTTCTGGTAGCAGGTGGTGCGCCTCAAATTCATGATGGCATCCCCCTCCGGCTGCCACTGGTTGTTGTTGATCCAGTTCGTTTCCGTACCCATCACATCCAGGAGGTGGGAGTACATGGTAAAATTCCAGGGAGTGGCGTTCGCCATCATCAGTTTGCCGCGTCGGTGGACATCCTCCGCCATCCAGCGGGTGAACTCGTAGGTGGAGAAGGCTTGCAGGAGAATGGGCTTCTTCGTCTCCGTGGCATAGGTCAGTGGCAGCTGGGCATAGCGGTAATGCTCGCGGTTCATGTTCTGCATTATCGCCCAGCCTTCCAGGGAATCCAGATATTCCCCATCCAGCGCCCCGCGCGCCGTGTTGTTATAAAGGTTATCGGCGATTTCCTGATTCCACGCCACATGCGCCCTGTTGGGCCAGTCGGGTTTATTGGGAATGTCCGGGTTGTTGTTCATCGTAAAGACCGCCCCGTCGCACCAGGGAGCGTTCTCGATATTGTAGATGAGCCTTCCTGTCTCGTCTTTTGCGCCCGACACCTGGACGGCTCGCGCTATTTTCCGGGTTTCCGAATCGGCGCTCCGGGTGTTGCGCTCCAGTTCGGACATCACGCCCTCGTGGGTGCGAGGGATATCTTTCGCCATCGCCATCCAGTAGGTCATCGGTTCCGTGTAGCGGAAGGTGTAGATATTATTCCGGTCGTCGAAGGCGATGTTGTTGTCCCCTTCGTGGAACGTGAAGCCGAAATCCTTCGACTCGCGCACGGTGGCGATATCGGTAAAAGGCATCCAGATGCCCTCCTGCTTCACCCGCTTGGCGTAATGGGCCGGAAACAGGTCGTAATACTTGCGGGCGGCGGCCCGGAACCCCCAGGCAGGGTTCGAGATATAAATCAGAAACGAGAAGGACGCCTTGCACGGGAATCGTTCGGTCTCCGGCACCAGCCCGAGATCGAAGGCGATGTAATATTGCTGGGAGCGGGCGTTGTAAGCGATCCGGTAGAGCCGGGGCCGGTCAAGGGGAAGGGCCAGGGAGAGATTCGCCCCCCGGGTGACCGCAGAAAAGGGGTAAAGGTTGATTTTCCCGTTTGCGCCCGCGCCGCACCCGGCGGCGTTTAAGTATTCCGAGGCCGCATCGATCCGACGGCTCTGGCGGATATCGTCCCACCACAACCCTCCTCGCCCGTTGATCGGCAGGGCGAAATAGAGGCTGACCGCCCTGTCCTGCCCGGCCGTATCCTCGATCTCCCCATCCACGCGGATGCTGTTTTTCATCGCCCGGAAGGTGGCGTTCAGCTTCAGGCTGAGGGCCGGGATCGCGCCCTGGAAGCGGGAGGAAGTCGGGCGCGAGGTCGCTTTGCCGTCGAAGCGCACGAAATCCGAATCGCTCATCGCGTCCCGGGCGAAGAAACCGGAGACGATGCCCGGCACAGCCATTTCCCTCCCGTACGCTGTCAGCGATCCGACCGAGCCGCCTGCCGTCAGCCCCAGTCGCAGACCGTCCGCCGTGCTGAGGACGGCGGTATTGTTGGCGGCAGCCAGTGAGGCGTCTTTGAGAACCGCAGTCCCGTCGAAGGTGGAGCCGCCCGAAATCTCGGCAAGCGTGAAATCGTCGAACCAGACTGTCCCCTTGTGGCTGCGCAAAAGACCGTTGACCGTGATTTCCCGGATCGGCTTGGCCGGGTAAATAATGACGCGGCGGAACTCCCAGTCGTGCGTCCCCGTATTGAAAGGGGCGACCTGGCCCCAGAGGGGCGTTCCGTCGTTGTAGACGAGATCGACATAAATCGAGTAGTCCGCGTTCTTGCCGCCGTCCACGCCCTCCGCCTTACTCCAGCCAGCAACGATAACGGCCCGGGGCGTCTTCTGGTTCAGAGCGATTCTCTGAAAGATGCCCCGCCGTCCGTCGGAGTTCGCATTGGAACAGCGGGCGCTGGCCTGGCCGCTGCGGGCTACCGAGCGATCCGTCTCAAAACCCGTATCATAGCCTTTCCACTCCTTATTGTCTTCATGGCCGGGATTCGCCAGCAGGTTCTTCCCTCCCAGAAGCTGGCCGCGAATAACCGTTTTGGCGGTCAAAGCGTCTTTCGACAGGCCCGGAGCCGAATGGCTGGCCGTGGAAGATATACCCAGCAGCAATAGAAGCAACAAACATATCTCCGCCATCGTAAAACCTCCCCGCCGGATGTGTTCTCATCCCTTTTGAATACGGGTTCGAGCGAAAAAGTCCTTCCGAAAGCGCGTTTCAAGCATTTTTCGGCAGGGATTTTCGTTTTTTGGGCGAATATGGATGTAGAATAAAATGGTGGGTTTCACCGGCGGATTGTCAGGAGGAAGGAATGAGTATTGCCCGGATGCTTGCGCGGGTGCCTCTTTTCGACAAACTGACTGATGATCAGCTTCAACGCCTGGAGGCTCATATCACGTCTCGCTACTACCGTGAAAACGAGCCGGTTTTCAGACGGGGAGAGGACGGTGAAACGCTCTACATTATCAACTCAGGCCGGGTCAAAATTCATAATATCTCCGATGACGGGCATGAGATCATTATCGCCTACCTGCCGCAGGGGGAGTTTTTCGGAGAGATGAGCCTTCTGGACGGCGAGGGCCGGTCGGCGGACGCCACCGTCATTGAAGCGGGCGAGCTTTTGATGCTGCACCGGAGCGATTTTATCGTCTGCCTGTCGCGCTATCCCCAGATGGTTTCCCACATCCTTTCGGTGCTGGGAAAGCGCATTCGCAACGCTAACGCCCAGTTGGACAGCCTGGCGCATCACAACGTCACCGCCCGGCTGGCGCGCCAGATTGTCATTCTGTCCCAGCAGCACGGCGTCACAACGCCGGAAGGCGTTCGCATCGAAGCCCGGCTTACCCAGCAGAACTTAGCCAGCCTGATCGGAGCCAGCCGCGAAAGCGTCAACAAAAATATGAAATATCTCCGGGAAAGGCGTCTGATAACCTTTCGCAAAGGAACAATTATCGTTCATAGTATAAAATCCCTTGCGAAGATGTACTCCATATAAGAAGCCGCTGGAAACGCTCAACAAGACATTCCAGCGGCTTCTTCTTCTGAGGTTCGATTATAGGTTGCCGGAGCAGCTTGCCTGCATATCAATGCCGCCTGTCAATGCATCTGTGTATCGCCCAGAACGGTCTGGATGTAGTTGATCTGCCCGATATGGTACTGGGTGTGCTGCGCCGGGAAGAAAAGGGCTTCGGCAAGGGTCATTTTCGCGCCCCAGGGCATGGTCAGCTCCTTGTCCGGCGACTCCGGCTTGACCTGACCCATCGCTTCGATCAGCTTCCCCAGGTTTTCCTGAACCATAGCGCGGGCAGAATCCATATTCTTGTACTGCGCCATGAATGCGGCGTCGTCTTCCTCCAGATGCATCGGCTGGCCTTGCAGCAGGCTGGCAAACATCCCGTAGATTCCCCCGCACTCAACCACCATAGGCAGCGTTCCGCGTGCCGCGCCGCCGGGGGTCCAGTTCAATTTATCTTCTGGCGTGAAGGACGCCGTTCTCAGCAGAGTCTCGGTCGCCGTGTTGACCAGTTTTTGTGCCACATCGATGATATCGCTCATGATTCCCTCCGTATGGTTGATGGGGCCGCCCGCACAAAGGGCGACAGCCCCATTATACCACCGCATAAAAAATTATGTCAACTGTCTCGATCCGGGGAACTTTCCAGCAGGTTTCCCTGTCTGAATAGGTAACAATCACGGCAAGACGGGAACGCGCCCGGAGGTGCATGGTGTATCTGCTGCTGTCCCTTGCCATTGTACTTATCGCAGTCGGCCTGGTGATTGCCTATCGCGACAGCCGTATTCCTCCTCAGTAAAGGCATGCTTTTCTTTCAAAACCCGGCTCCCCGATGGGGCCGGGTTCTTTTTTTCAGGAAGGAACCTTTTCCCCTGCATCGAAGATAGTCTCCTTAATATACCGCTGGTTGCGGCGGTTCATGATTGAGGAGGAAGCATCTCATGCATGTCGGTATTCTCACCGCGCCCTTCGGGGACAAATCGCTCGACTATGTGTTCGAGTTCGCAGGTAAAAACGGCTTCGGGGCGCTGGAAGTGGCGTCTGGCCCGGGCAGCCTCCATCTCGATCCCTTCAGCATCACCCCCGAGCGCATCAAAGAGATCCAAAAGTTGATGGAGACCCACAAGGTCGCCATCTCCAGCCTGGCCTGCTACATCAACACCACGGATGCTGACCCATCCAAACGGGAAGCAAATATCGCCACCCTGAAAAAGCTGATCGATGTGGCCTCCCTGCTGGGTGTCGAGGTTGTCTGCACCATGGCCGGGATGCCGGTTCCCGGCAAGGACAAAATGAAGACCATCGAAGAGGACTGCCCCCAGGTGCTTCCGGGCCTCTGCGACTATGCCGCCGGCAAAAAGATCAACATCGCCCTGGAGAACTGGTTCGCCACCAATATCCAGCACTTCGGCCACTGGGACCGCCTTTTCGAGCTGGTTCCCCACGACAATTTCGGCCTCAACTACGATCCCAGCCACCTGATCCACCAGCAGATCGATTACATTGCTGGGGTGGAGCGGTACGGCAAGCGCATCTTTCACACACACGCCAAAGACACCGAAATCCTGGAATACCGCCTGCGACATATCGGCAACCAGGCAAGCGGATGGTGGCGCTACGTGATCCCCGGCCTCGGCGCGATCCGCTGGGGCGAATACATCGCCTCCCTCCGCCGCGTCGGCTATAACGGCGCTCTCTCCATCGAGCATGAGGACGGCGCGGTCGGCGTGGAAGAAGGCTTCCTGATGGGCAGGCAGTATCTATCCCTCTTTATATAAAATACACCGGGGCCGCGGCAAGGCTGCGGCCCGCTATATCCATCATCCATGAAAATTCTTATCGCTCCGGACTCCTTCAAAGGCAGCCTGCCCGCGCCGGAGGTGGCGCGGGCCATTGAGCGCGGGATTCGGGCCGCCCTACCGGGAGCAGAAACCGTCTGCCTCCCTTTAGCCGACGGCGGCGAGGGGACGGTCGAGGCTTTAATTGCCTCCACCGGGGGCAGGCTCGTCCCTGTGGAAGCGACCGGCCCGCTGGGAGAGTCCGTTCCGGCTTTCTTCGGCATCCTGGGCGGCCAGGAGACGGCGGTGCTGGAAATGGCCTCGGCCTCCGGGCTGCCCCTGGTCCCGCCGGAGAAGCGCAATCCCTGCGTCACCACCACTTACGGCACGGGCCAGCTTATCCGGGCCGCTATCCAATCGGGCTGCCGCAGGCTGCTCATCGGCATCGGCGGGTCAGCGACCAATGACGGCGGAGCCGGGGCGATGGCGGCTCTGGGGGCCCGCTTCCTCGATGCGAACGGGAGCGAACTGCCTCCGGGCGGGGCCGCTTTGGCTCGCCTGGAACGCATCGACATGAGCGGATTTTCGTTTCCGCGGGAGATAGAGGTTGTGGTCGCCTCCGACGTATCGAATCCGCTGTGCGGGCCGACCGGAGCTTCCGTCGTTTACGGCCCTCAAAAGGGAGCGACGCCCGAAATGATCGAGCAGCTTGACGGGGCGCTGCGCCGGTATGCCGATGCCGTCGAAGATCAACTGGGCCAGGATATCGCCGAACGCCCCGGGGCCGGAGCGGCGGGCGGGCTGGGGGCCGGGCTGATGGCTTTCCTCAACGCCCGGCTGCGTTCCGGCATCGAAATCGTGCTGGATGCCGTGCAGTTCGACAGACATCTTCAGGGAGCTTCGCTGATCATCACAGGCGAAGGCAGGATAGACGCCCAGACCGCCTACGGCAAAACGATTGCCGGGGCGCTGAAGCGGGGGCAGGCCGCCCATGTTCCCGTGGCCGCCCTGGCCGGTTCCATCGAACCCGGAGCCCAAAGCCTTGAAGCGATGGGCTTATGTGCAATGATGAGCATCGTTCCCGGGCCGATGCCTCTGGAAGAGGCCATGCAGAAAACCGCCTCCCTGCTGGAGACATCGGCGCGTCGGCTGGGCTACATCGCGACACTGTTGAGAGGGGGCTGAGCCTTGGGCAAATCGCCCAGGGTGTGGAGCAACCGTACCCCCAGCCCCTCGCCGGGCTTCGGTGAGGGAGGTTGACTTGGGGTGCTTTGAAAGATTTGCCAAGAGAACGCAGGCACTAAGCCCCCTTAGCAAGGGGGGTTGGTGGGTGCTTTTCAACCCGGCTCCGCATCCAGCCGCCGCCATGACAACATATAAGGAGACCGTTCTTTTAATGAATGCCGATTGGACGCAGAATTTCGAGCTTGAAGGCGAGGAGCGGGCGCGGGCGCTGGAGGAGGCCGCCGCTGTTATCGCGGGATGGGGGCTTACCATGCCGCCCTGCCGTCCCCTGCCTCTCCATTTTGGATTGGGAGACTTCCAGAATATCGGGGAAACCGAATACTGGATCGTCAATGAGCCGGATTACCGTTATTGCGGGAAGTTTCTCTTTTTGTTCGAGGGTCAGAGATGCCCGAGACACCACCATATCACCAAAGACGAGACCTTTTACATCGTGAAGGGTTCCGTGGATATGGAGGCCGGAGAGAAGCGCCTTCTCATGCGTGAAGGCGAAACCTTGCAGGTCTCTCCCGGCACGGGCCACACTTTCGCTGCCTCTGGAGGGCCTGCCCTGGTGCTGGAAGTGTCCCTTCCTTCTGTGCCCGGAGACAACATCTTCGAGGACGGCCGCATCGGCAATAGAGGTGTGCTATGACCGTTTACAGAGTCGGAGTCATCGGGGCGGGTATGATGGGCAAGACCCACGCCTGGTGCTGGCAGTCCATCCCCTTTTTCTACGGCGCGTCCGAATTCAGATGTGTTCTGACCGGGGTAGCCACGTCAAGGATGGAGAGCGCCCGGGCCGCCTGCGAAGCGTACGGCTACCGGAAAGCCTATGACAGCGCCCTCGCTATGATCGAAGACCCGGAGATCGATATCATCGATATTGCATCTCCCAACAAGTTTCACCGGGAGGCCCTCCTGTCCGCCCACCGGGCGGGCAAGCCTGTCTACTGCGACAAACCCCTGACAGGCAGCCTGGAGGCGGCCCGGGATATCGAGCGGGCGATACCGGAGCCGGAAAAGGCAGGCCAGATGGTCTTCCACAACCGCTTCTTTCCGGCCACCCTCCGCGCCCGTCAGATGATCGAGTCGGGCGACCTGGGAGAGATTATCTGCTTCCGGGGCGCATATCTGCATTCCGGCAATGCCCTTCCCGGCAAGCGCATGAACTGGAAAGACCGGCGGGATTATGGCGGCGGGACCCTCTACGATCTGGGTTCTCACCTGATCGATCTGGTCACCTGGCTCTGCGGCTCCGGTTTCCAGGAGTTGCAGGCCCGCCAGAAAACACTCTACCCCCTGCGGCCTTCCCTGGAGGACCCCTCCATCCTGGCCGAACAGGATTCCGACGATATGACCCTGATCACCGGCTCCCTGAAGAACGGGGCTATCGGAACCCTGGAAGCCTCGAAGATCGCGACCGGGGCCCAGGATGAAATCCGCTTTGAGATACATGGCACGAAGGGCGCTCTGCGCTATAACCTGATGGAGCCGAACTACCTGGATTATTACAACATCGCCGACCCTGAAGCCCCGCTCGGAGGAACCTCCGGCTTCAAGCGGATCCACTGCATCAGGCGCTACCCCGCTCCCGCCGATTTTCCGGCCCCCAAATCAACCATCGGCTGGCTGCGCGGCCACCTGCACTGCCTCTACAACTTCATCGAATCGCACCATCGGTACAGGACTTTCGATCCTTCCATCGCCCGCGGCATCGAACTGGAGAAAGCCCTCGATGCGGCGGCGCGTTCCGCCCGCAACGGCGCAAAGGTTTCTCTCTGAGTGGATACCTGCATCCTCGCCCTGGACCTGGGTACAACCGCTTTCAAGGCCGCGCCTGTCGGGGAAACCGGCCTGCTGGCCCGCCCTGTTTCGGTCGCCAACCGGCTCGATTATGCAGGTGGGGAGGTGACCTGCGATCCGGAGGAAGCCTTTCGCCGCGCTCGGCGCGTGCTGAAAGCCGCCGCCCGGGCCGCGCATCAGACCGGATATCGCATCAGCGCCATCGGCGTCTCTTCACAGGCACAGACCTATGTGGCCCTCGACCGGCAGGGCAGCCCGATACAGCCCTTCATTGTCTGGACGGACGCCCGGGCGGTCGAGGAAGCCCGGGAGGCCGTCTGCATCGCCGATTACGCGGCCCTCTGCGGCTTTACGGCCCCACTGCCCCAGCAGTTTCTTCCCAAAGTGATGCGCTTTCGGCGAAGGGAAGGCCGGGAAGCCTCTCGGTTTCTTCTCCTCAACGAATACATCATCTATCGTCTGACCGGAGAAGCCTATGGCGATGAAACCAACCAGGGCATGGGCGGTTTCTACGATATCTCCCGGAGGGCTTTCTCGAAAGAGGCCATGGCGATGGCCGGCGTTACCCCCGATTATCTGGCCCCGGCCTTCCCGTCCGCCCGCTTTGCCCGCGCCCTTCTGCGCCGGGAAGCCGTTCGCCTGGGTGCCGAAGCGGTTCCCGTCTTCTCCTGCGGCAACGACCAAAGCTGCGCGGCGGCAGGGGCCGGGCTGGACGAGGAAGGCGATATCCTCTGCAACTTCGGAACCGCCATGGTGGTCTATGCCCTGAAGGAATCGTTTGCCCGCCCCTCCGGGAAAGACCAGATCGCCGGGATACAACCCCTGACAGGCCGCTATTTCCTCCTGGGGCTGGAATCGGAGTGCGGCAATATCGTCGAATGGCTCGCCCGGCTGCTCTACCCGCGAACCGGGGTGTCCGTTATGCTGGCGGAAGCTGCGTCGCCCGGCATTTTCGATGAATCGCTGCCGATTTTGCGGGTGCAGCCAGGGCGCATCGATATAGATGGCCTGTCGGTCGCCTGCGGAAAGAAAGAGGTCGCCCGGGCGCTGCTGGATTACTATTCTGACAGGTTCGGCGCTATCCTTAAAGGGGTAGCCGGCGAACGAACCGCCATACGCCGCCTCTTTGCCAGCGGAGGGCTTTCCCGCAGCCGCGCCTGGCTCGATCTTCTGGCCGCAAGGCATGGCATCGCTTTTATCCCCACCTCTTCAGAGCATCCCGCCCTGATCGGCATCGAAAGGGTTGTGAGAAAAGGGGCGGCATGATCAAAGAAAGGCACCCAATGGATTACCGTTTCGAATACCTGACTTCGGAACAACTGAAACCGTATATCGAGCAAAAATCGCTTTTGGTGATGGGCATCGGAACCATCGAGGAGCACGGGGCGCACCTGCCGACCGGGACGGACCTCTTCATTACTCAGAGGTTCATGGACGACTTCGCCGCCTACCTGGAGGCGCATTCCTCTGTCCCGTTTCTGACCCTGCCCGCCATCTGGACAGGCTATTCGGCGGTGGAGATGCAGCGGTGGCCCGGAACGATTCGCATGAAGACCCGGACGGTGATGGACATGATGCGGGAGATCATCGGATCGCTCTGTGAGATGGGGTTCGACAAGATTCTGTTGCTGAACGGGCACGGGCACCATACGGAACTGCTGCGCGTGGTCGCCCGCGAGGTGGCCGACGATCACGGCGTCTACCCGGCGGTGGTGAATTTCCTTTACCTGGGGACGAAGGAGTATAATGCCGTCAGGAAGGGCACGGCAGGAGGTAGCATCCACGGCGGCGAGGATGAAACCTCGGTGATGCTTCACTACGGCTATCCCGTCGATGCCGCCCGGTACACCGATGCCGACCATGTTACCTACCACACCGACTTTGTGGCCGGGGACAACTTTATCGGCTCCACCCGGGTCTTCTGGTCGACCTGGAACTACCATCCCAGCCGAACCGGCCTCCTGGGGGACCCGATCCCTTCCTCTCCCGAAACGGGCCGGGCGCTGATCGAGGCCTGCGTACGCCATCTAGCCGATTTCGCTGAAGAATACTGGCGACGGCGCTGAGAAAGGAGACCCCTGCCATGCCCAACCTTCCCGCCGTCGAGCGACTGTCACTCCGGGACGCCCCGGAAGTGCTTTCGTTTCTCCTGTCTCTCGACGAGGAGACGATCCGCTTCTTCCACCCTCACCCTTTCGATATCGAGCATGTCCGCAGCCTCCTCTCCGGCCCGGTAGCAGCGTTCAAGGCCGTCGACACCTCTGAAGAGGGAGCGCCCGTTCTGGCCGGTTATGCCTGGCTCTCCGGGATGGATACCAGCCGCCCCGCCGTCTGGATCTGCGTCGGCCCCGGCCGGCGCAACCGGGGCATCGGTCGCGCCCTGATGACCCGCCTGATCGAGGAAGCGGTTTTGCGGAACAAACGGGAGATTTCCCTCACTGTCCCGCCCTACAACGCCCCGGCTCTCCGACTGGCCCGATCCCTGGGCCTGGCGCTCCTTCCCGAAACTCAACACGGCCTGAGCCCTTCCCGCCAAATGCGCCTCACCCTCCCGAACACCTCCTCCGAGCGCGCTCAGGCTATCCGCAGGCGGCTAGAGGGTGGGAGGCTCTCGATCATCCCCTACTGCCATGCGGACTGGGCCTGGGTACACACCCGAAACTGGCACCACCGCCGCTATGCCCTGGTATTCACCGAAGTTCTGGAGTGGATGCGGCGCGACAGCGCCTTCCGCTGGTACTTCGACAACTATGCCTGCCACCTGTCCGCCTTCCTGGAGTTTCGCCCCGATCTCCTGCCCGAACTCAGGGAGCGCATCGCACAGGGCAGAATCGCCATCTGCGGGGGCTATGCCAATGTGCGCCCGCAGATGGTCGGCAACGAAAGCTTTGTCCGCAACCTGATCCTGGGGCAGCGAGCATTCCGCACCCTCTTCCCGGAGGCCGACCTGTCGGTTCACGCCGATGCCGTCGATGTGGCGACCGGCCATCCCCAGTTACCCCAGATATTGCGCCAGGCCGGTTACCGCTGCCTGCGGATATGGCGTCCTTACGCCGCCATGAGCCTGAAGGGGATCCCCAACGAATTCATCTGGCGCGGCCTGGAAAGTTCGGAAATCCTGACCTCCCGCGGGCTGTACGGCGGCCAGTGGCACATCTCCGAGGGGCATAAGGCGCTCCGCTCCCCTGCCGGGGCCGATTGGGACGACGTTCTGGCCGCCTTCTGGGACAGCGATATCGAGGGCAGGGCGCGCTATTCGGCAAGCGGGGAGATCTGGTTGGCCCACGGCTCCGACGATTCCAGGCCCGGCAGGATGCTCGACGATACGCCTTTCGATATACAGGGCCTTATGGAACGGTGGAGCAGCCGGGAATCCGTTCCGATCCGCTTCGCCACACCGGTGGAGCAGTTCGCCGCTCTGGAAGCTGATCGGGCATGCCTGCCCGTCATCGAGGGCACGCTCGATCCCTGCGATGTCGCCTATAACGCTGCCTGGAACGGCGAAAAAGGGCTGGCTGTCCGCCGGATCGAAAACGACCGCCTGCTCGTCCAGGCAGAACTCTACGCCACCCTCTCCGGCCTGCCCTATCCCGAAGAGGATCTGGCCGCGCTCTGGAAAGACCATCTCCTCACCTGCGCCCACGCGACCCAGTGGCTCTACACCGAAGATTTCGCCTATATCGCCCGCCTGGCGGACAGGGTTCAGGCCGGCGCGGAAGCCGTCCGCGAAAAGGCGATCCACAGCCTGATCGAACAGGCTGCGCTCCCGCCCGGCACCCTCTGCCTGGCCGTTAACCCGCTTCCCTACGAGCGCCGGGTTCCGGTGTCGGTCCACCTGTCCCGCTACGGCGATATGTGGCCCGCCGTGCTGGGCGACGGCAGCGGAACGCCCCTGGAGGGTCAAATTGTGAAAACCTATTCCGGCCAGGGGGGCTTCCCGGAGCAGCAGATCGTCGCCATGGTGGATGTGCCGCCCCTCGGGATGGCCGTTATCCGCGAAATGCCCTCCGAAACCGGCTACGAGCCTGTCGCAACGCCTTCAGAGGCGATGGGCAACGGCTGCCTGGGCCTCTCCTTCTCCGGGTTTCGTCTCAGCGCGGTCACGGATAAGGAGTCGGGCCGCATTTGGGAGGCCCCGCCCGATCAGGAATGGGGCGAACTGGTCTTGCAGGATGTGGCCGTCCGCGAAGGGCCGCTCCATGTCGGCCCGATCACCGGGGAACGCGCCTGCGTCTGGGAGTCCATCGACTTTCCCGAGTCCGGCCCGGTGCGCTGGCGCTGCCGCCGGGAAGGCCGCATCGGTGCTATGGGGATCGTTTGCGATGCGATCCTGCATGCGGGCCAGCCCTATCTGGAATTCGAGGTCAGCCTGGACTGGCCGGGGCATGACGGTTTTTTATCCGCCCGCATCCCGATGCCCGAGGGGAATCTATATGGGGACATCCCCTTCGGCGTGGAGGAGAAGCATCTGGAAGAGGAGCCTTACGAAGCCGACCACCGGATCGCCCCGCACAGCATGGAGCGCACCCGGAACGGATTGTTCTATACCCGGAGCTTTGCCGCTTGCCAAACCGATGCAAGGACAGGCGTGGCCTTTATCGGCGGCAACACAGACCGCTATTATATCCGCAACCAGGCAAAAGGCTTTCTGGAGCATATCCTGATCAACAGTGTCATGACCCTGGACGATTGGGAGCGAAACGTTGAGTCCTCCACCCTCACCGGGCAGGGGCCGCACCGGTTCCGCTACCGTCTCCTCTTCTACCGGGGCAGCTGGCGGGAGGCCGGAGTGGTGCGCCAGGCCGCTTCGCTGGTGGAGCCGATTCTGGTCACGGGCACACGCCACGGAGGGCCGTCACCATCTCCTACCCTGCCGCCCGGAAGCCCGATTCTTGCCATCGAACCGGCCCATGTCATGCTGAGCGCCCTCTACCGCGAAGGCAAAGCGGTCTGCCTGCGCCTCTACGAAACGGCAGGCCAACCGGCGGAAGCCATCGTCAGCACGCCCTGGGAGATAACTTCCGCTGATCTCATCACCCTGAACGGCGATCTCGACCCGACCGTTCCGGTTTCCCGGTGCAGAGGGATTCTCAAGTTTTCTCTGTCTCCGTGGCAGATATGCACCCTGAGGATAGCTCGGTGAAAGCGGCACGCCCGGGCTTTTCCCGTGTGTGAAATTCGCGCATCACAACGCAGGGGCGACCCGATGGATCGCCCCGCCCTCACAGATATTTCGAGAATTTATTCTGTAGCCGCATCATTTCGGCCCACTCCTCCGTGTCTTCGATGTGCCGATTCAGGTCTTTCACTGCCAGCAGGAGAGTCTCCCTGTCGGCCCGCGCTTTTTCCAGTTCGCGGGCGATGCGGCGTTCTTTCGCTTCCCGCGCCCACCAGTAAGCGACGCCGGCGGCCACCGGAAGAAGCATCAGCAGAATATCGGATAGCATGGAAACTCCTTGAAAAGCGACAGCTATTCCACAATCGCCCCATAGCACTGGGCAAAGTGGGCGGCTTGAGCAATATCCAGCCACGCGCCTCGGATATCGGCATCCCGAAGATCGGCTCCGGTCAGGTCGGCCCCTCTCAGGTCGGTTCCAGCCAGCCGGGTCCCGGTGAGGTTGGATCGGGACAGGTCGGCGTCGCGGAGGTCGCATTCGAGCAGACAGGCTCCGTAGAGGTCGGCCTCTATCAGCTTCAGGCCCTGAAGGTCAAGCCCTTTCAATGTTTGATGCCGCAGGATCGCCCACGACCAGTTGCCGCCGGAAACCTTCAGCCCGTCCAGGTTGGCCTCGATAAAGGTTGCGCCCAGCATCCGGCAATTCTCGAATTGCGCCATAAAGAGATTGGCATGATCGAACAGGCTGCCGGTAAAGGAGCATACTTCAAAAGAGGCCGAGTTGATGCGGGCCTGAGTGAAATCGCATTCTTCGAACCGGCAGTGTCTGGCCCTGACCTCGCTCAGCCGCGCCCCGACGAAACGGCAGGCTGTAAACGAGCAGCGCGCCCATTCTGCTTCGGAAAAATCCGCCTCCTCAAAGGATTCGTTTTCATAGACGGCTTCTGTCCATACGTTATCCTCTTGCCGTTTCATCGCCTTTCCTTTCTTGGCCGGGATACCGTCTTTCATTTCCCTGGTTCCAGGCGAATTTCCTTCGGAACCGGAAGCCGCAGGCATCATGCGGCCCGGCTCACCCTGAAACCATCGGGGATGCGGTTTGTTCCACATAATAGAGGGAACGAATCGGCAGACATGAGGAGGTGCGATGAAACGGACGGACTCTAACGACAGCGGGCAGCCTGCCTACCCCGACCTGGTCCCCCGGCACCGGTCGTGGGCACAGATCAGCACCCGCAATTCGCTGATCGGGGCTGCAATCTTTCTCGGTTTTATCCTGCTGCTCTATCTTGCGGTCGAGCATGGAGGGGCCGCCACCGGAGTGCTGGCTGTCGTGGCTTTTGTCGCCCTGACCGTCGGCGCATTCTCGGTGATCGGGCTGATCTTCAAGCCCGCGCAAAAGACGGCTCTCACCACTAACCAGAAACTGGAGCAATCCGTTAGGGAGGCTCTGGACGCCGATCCCCGCGTGAACGCCAACCTGGTCCTCGTCCGAATTGAAAACGGCATCGCCTATCTGACCGGGCGGCAGGAAACCGTCGATGCCCGCGATGCGGCCACCGAAATCGTCGCTCACATTCCGGACTCCAAGCTGTCTCCAACGATATCGAGATCATGCCCAGCGTTTGACAGAGACCTATCCACCGCATCGAAAGCCCCGACCTGACATCAGGCCGGGGCTTTGTGTTGGGCCAGGTAGGAGTAAAGGCGGCCTGCATGGAATGTTGTAGGGGCGCGATTTATCACGCCCCATAGCGATCCAGATAAGGTAAAACATCCTCCGCTCCTGGGGGCGGGGGGACCGCTCTCCCCTGGCCTGGGTTGCCTCTCTCCCCTAACCCCTCTCCCCGAAACGGGGAGAGGGGGAGAGAGGGTGCGGTGCTTGACCATCCCATCTCCTCCCCCTGCCTGTTTCGGGAAGGGGGAGGGGGGGTTAGGGAACAATCTATCAAAGGCCCGCACCCCGCCCCGGCGGGACAGTCACCCTGATCTGGATCGCGATGGGGCGAACCTTGTGTTCGCTCCTGAAAAAGCCCTTGCAGAAAGGAATCTATCCGATCATGAAGCTCCGCTTTCTCGGCACTTCCGCCGGGGAACTCTACCCGGGACTCTGGTGCCGCTGCCGGGCCTGTCAGACGGCCCGCGAGGGAACAGAACGGGACAGGCGGCAGAGCGCCACACTATATATCGTTCCTTCGGCTGGCAAGTCGTCCCTTCACGATAAGGAAGAGGCCGTGTTGGTGGATTTTCCCCCCGAAATCGCCCATCAGGCGTTTCGCCACCGCGTCGACCTGGCCGGCCTTCGATACCTTCTGATGACCCACTCGCACGGAGACCACTGGTTTCCCTACCTGCTGCGCTGGCGGCACAGGGCGGAGGTGATTTCCGAGGATCCGCCCACGAACATCGGCGGGCCTCGCTTTACGGCCCTGCCCACCCTGCACATCTACGGCAACGCCGCAGTCGAAGCCGTCCTGCAAAGAGAGTTGGGAAGCAACCTGGCCCCTTACGACCTGGAATACCACTGCATTCATCCCGGAGACAGCTTCCGCGCGGGCGCGGTGTCCGTGACCGCTGTAAGGGCCAATCACGATGTCGGCAGCGAGGAGGCGCTTCACTATATCTGCCAGGACGTCCGCGCGACCGTCCTCTACGGGCTGGACGGCAGCACCTTCCTTTCCGAAACGCGGGAAAGGCTGCGGGATTTTCGCTTCGACGCCGTGGTTCTGGAAAGCACTTTCGGCCAAGGCGAAGGGGGCGGCCACCGCAACTTCGCCCGGCTCACAGAGGAAGCAGACTGGTTTCGTCAGGAAAAGCTGCTGACCGGCGGCGGGATCATCGTCGCCACCCATTTTTCTCCCCACCACTGCCCTCCCCACCGGCAGACCGAAGCGTATTTGCGGCCATTCGACATCATCGCCGCCTGGGACGGCATGGAAATAGAGGTGGGGCGCAGCGGTAAAGGAGAAAAGGAGGATTCCCGATGACGGCAGGGGCTGAGACGAGGGTGATATTTCTGGGAACCTCGGCAGCGGTGCCGGACGACGGGCGCGATTCGGCCTGTCTGCTCATTAACGAGGCCTCCTATGGCCCCGATCCCGCGCCCTCCGACAGCCCATCCCTCTATTCAGGAGCGCCGGAGGCCGTCCGGGCCGCCCCGGAAGCCGGGGCCGGTCGCCTGGCCCTGATCCACTGCCCGGAGAATCGCCAGTCCGCCGCGCTCGCCGCCCGGGCTATCTTCCCGGAAACCTTCTGGCCCGAAGAGGGCGATACGGCTGTGGTGGCCGCTCCGAGATAGGCCAACGGCCCGCAAGAAATACCGCTTTAACCACCTACACCTCGGGGAATATCAAGAGATGGCTCCCCTATTTATAAGGCGTCTTACCCCCCGTCCGTGCCCTCCGGTGGCGCTTCCTCGCCCTGGAGGGCTTCCTCGTCTTTGGCTTTCTGCTGAGCCTCTTTTTCCGCCTTCAGGCGGGCGATATCCTCGAAGACAGGCGGGGGATATCGCTCCTCGGTCAGCATGCCGTAGATGGCGAAGGGTTTGCCCAGGCGGCAGGCCCAGCCGCTGTCGCCGTAGGACCAATGCCACCACTCGTCATAGCAATTGCTGAAACCGGCCCGGCTCATAGCCTCGATCAGCATCCTGCGGTTCTCCTTCGCCTGGGGAGCGAGGAAAAGGGCATAGGTGGGCTGGGTGTTTTTCCCTTCCCGGGAGGCGGAGGAGAGATCCAGATCATTGCCCTCGGGATCCAGGATGCCGATATCGACGGCCCCGCCGGTACAGTGGCCGGGCGGGGTCGGGGTGTCGGGGGGATGAAAGAATTTGTTGGCCTGACGGCGCATAATCGAGTAGGGCCATTCAGGATGCTTTTCCTTGAGGCCGTTAAAGTAATTCCAGTAGCCTCCGGCCTGTATCTCCAGGGTGCGGAGGGCTGTTCCGATTTTCAGGCGGTAGCCGGTGGACAGATTGCATTGCGCCTCGTTCAGCATCCCGGCCACCGTGCGGCGGAGCCAGGGCAGTTTGGTGATGAGAACGACATCCGGGCAAAACGTTCGGAGGTCTACCAGTTCCTCCCCGCATTCGCGAATAGGCACGCGGTTCAACTGGCAGATGCCCGGCTCCCGCGGGGCGTGAGGCTCTCTCATGGGCTGATGGGAACTCCTTGGCAGTGATCGTTATGCTAAGCAGCCTGTTGGAGCAAGAGGGCGCTTTTGCCCGCGACCAGGTCGTAGGGGCGAACCTCGTGTTCGCCTTCAAACACGCCCTATGTTGGAGGGCAGGGCGATCACAAGGATCGCCCCTACGGATCTATCCTGCACAACGGAACGTTTACTCCAACGACCTGCTTAGAGTTCGTACCCGTTCCGAGATATTCCTTCTGTGAGATGGTGCGGGGGAAGCCACCCTACCCTCCCAGCTTTCCCCTCACCTCATCCTCCGACAGCCCTATGATCTCCAGCACCTTTTCGCGGCTCTTGTGGCCCTGGACGACCGAAACCTGGGATTTGCGAAGACCCAGAACACCGGCGAGGAACGATTCGAGGGCGCGGTTGGCGGCTCCTTCCACAGGAGGGGCGGTCACTTTCAGGTGGAGAGCGCCTTCTTTGAAACCGATGATTTCGCTGCGGGAGGCTTTGGGCTGGAGGCGCACGAAGAGGGTGGCGCGTTTGGCGGCGCTCATTTAGGGAAAAGGGTTGTCACGAACAGAAAGGCGATCCCGTTGTTGATGCCGTGGGCGACCATGGAGGGGATCAGGGAATGGGTGTGTTCGTAGAGGAGAGCAAAGGAGACACCCAGGACGAAAATCGGCAGGAACCCGAGCGGAAGTTGCGGATGGACGATGGCGAAAAGGCCGGCGCTGAGCAACACCCCGGCGGTCACCCCGAAGCGCATCCGGAGCGCCTGGTAGAGAACGCCGCGGAAGAAGATCTCCTCAAAGAACGGGGCCGCCACCGAAACCAGTAACAGGGAAAGGAGGCGCATGATGAACCCTTCCGACTGGGCCATCATCGGGACTGCCGGGTTCATGGGGGTGGGGAGAGAGCGGAAATAGGTGCGGAAGATGATGGTGGAGATAATAGTGCCCAAGGCCAGGACGGGCAGGGTCGCCAAGTAGCCGCCCGCGCCCCAGGCAAGCTCCTTCCAGGCATTTTTCAGGCTCAGGCCGATCTCGCTCAGGCGGCTTTCCTGGCCTTCGGCCCGGACGGCCAGGAGCCGGAGGCCGCAAACACCAGCCAGCGCGTAAAGGCCCAGGGAGACGAGCAGACGGCCCGAGGCGGATAGCGAATCCGGTGACAGGAGGCCGACGATCTGAGATTCGAGAACGGTCAGCAAAAAAATCCAGAAGATGAAGCTTTCCAGCAGGTCGAGCCGGGTCAGGCGCAGGTTCCAGGGAATCGGGGCCGGGCGCAGGCTGTAGCGGGCGACGAAATAGATGAGCCCGATCACCAGTCCCATCAGCCCCAGAAGTCCCAGGGCGATAAAGAGGATGAAGAGCTTCATCACCGGGCGGGAGGCTTCGCGCTCCAGGATTCGCTGTTCGGCAAGGGAGCGGTCGTGCATGCCCGCCTTCCGGTAAAGCTGCGCCAGGGCGATATGCCGATACCAGGACAGGTTGAGACTCAGGGCCGTCTCCGCCAGAGCGCCGGCCTGATTCCGATTCACCGGTGCCTGGCCGCACACCGCCTGCCAGAAAGCGCGTTCCCTTTGCAGAGGAACCCGCCGATCCTGAACCACCGCAGCCCCACTTTCGAAGGCTTTCAGGGCTTCCTCCCGGCGGCCCATCAGAAGGTGCGAAAACCCGATCATCCGGAAGGCGCGGGAGCTTTGCGGAACGAGCCGGGAGGCCGCAAGGGCCTGGGGCAGCACCTGCCGGTCGACCACCATCCGCTGGTCCTGCTGGCCCGAAGCACCGAAATACCGGCGCATAATCGAGGAGCTGAAATAGTAGCTGCGGAGGCTGAGGTCGGCCTGTATGATCTTTTCAAAAGCTTCGGATCGCGGGGAGACCTCCCGGACCAACCTCAAACGGCTTACACCGAAGTTCACCAGGAGGGCGAACACCATCAGGCCGATCCACCGGTATCGCCACGGCGAGGGTGAAGGCAGTGGCGGCGGGGGCGGAAGCGACGGTTCCACGGGTTCTTCAGGGAGTGTCATCAGAGTTTTACGGCGGCGGACGTTTCTTCCGCCGGGCAGTCTTTCCGGCGGTCGCGCAGCATTTCCATATGCGCTTGCAGGAGGGCTTCGAGTTCCAGGGTGAACCGTTCCCGCTCACGCTTCAGGCTCTCGATCTCGACCTGAACCTGTCTGCGCTGGGACGCAGCCCCGTCCAGGATATCGCGAGCCTCCTGCCGGGCCTGCTGCAAGATCAGTTCGGCCTCTTTGTTGGCAGCGTGGCGGCGGTCTTCGGCGGTCTTTTCGGCTAGGAGCAGGGCGTTCTGGAGAGTGCTTTCGGTCAGATTGTAGTACTCCACCTTCCGGGTAAGGGTTTCGGCCTCGCTGAGCAGGGCGGCCCGCTCCTGGAGCAGCGATTCGAGCGCCGAGGACACCTCACCGCGAAACGCCTCCACATCTCCGATATGGTATCCCCGGAACACATGCCGGAATATGCGGTTCTCGATATCGACAGGCGTCAGGCGCACGATCATATCCTAGGCGATGATCAGAGAGATGACGACCCGCTCCACGAATCCCAGCACGAAGAACAGGAGGATCGGGGAGATATCGATCCCGATCTGCTTCGTCAAAGGCCAGAGAAGCCGCCGGAACGGGGCCAGGATGGGGTTCACCACCGAATCGATGAACTTGACCACCGGATGCTGCCTGTCCAGCACCGGAACCCAGCTCAGCAGAACGTGAATCAAGACAAAGAGTTCCAGCACTTGAAAGACCAGATGAATCACAGAAACCACGACACCTCACCCTTCGTTGTTATGGGATTGTTGCTCAGGTGATATGTAGGGGCAGGGTATGCCGTGCCCTGGACTTCACCGGACCGGCTACCAGGTAGCTCGTTCCCGGGCGTAAATCCCGTTATTTGTTCTCCCGCCCCAGTTCTTGGGAGCGCCGGGCGGCGGCTTCCACGGCTTCGATGAGGGCGGATCGGAAGGCCCGGGACTCCATGGCAGCGATCCCGGCGATGGTCGTGCCGCCCGGGGAGGCGACCATATCCTTGAGCTGGCCCGGGTGCTTGCCTGATTCCAGCACCATCCGGGCCGCGCCCAGGACGGTCTGGGCCGCCAGGTCGGTCGCAATCGCCCGCGGCAGGCCCGCTTTCACACCGCCGTCGCTTAACGCTTCGATGAGAATATAGATATAGGCCGGGCCGCTCCCGCTGAGGCCGGTCACAGCGTCCATCAGTTTTTCCTCGACGACTACCGCCCTGCCGACCGCCTCGAAGATGCTCCGGGCTTGGCTCAGATGATCCTCGGAGGCGTGGGTTCCCCGGCAAAGCGCGGATGCCCCGGCACCGATCAAAGCCGGGGTGTTGGGCATGACGCGCACCACCGGAACCGGGGCCTGAATCCCGGCCTCGATGGCCGCGGTGGAAATGCCTGCCGCTATCGAGATCACCAGTTGTTCGGACGTCAGGAGGGAGCCGATATCGCGCAGGGCGAGGGGCATCACCTGGGGCTTGACCGCCAGAAGGACGAACTCGGCCCCGGCGACCGCTTCCCGGTTTTCGGCAGTCGCCGCGATATGGAGCGCATCCGACAGGAAAGACCTCCGACCGTGATCGATATCGGAGGCGACGATCTCCTCCGGGGCGAAAAGCCCTGCTCCGAGTGCGCCTCTTATCAGGGCTTCGGCCATCATGCCGCCCCCGACAAAGGCCGCCTTTTTATGGGCGCTCATGGCAGTCTATCGCTTGTCGAAGGGGAACGCCCCGCTTTTCGGCTCGGTCGGCTTGGCGTCATCCTCTACGGTCACGATGGTGTTGCTGGGCGCGAAGAGGAAGACCTTGTCCCCGACCTTCTCATGGGAGCCGTCGAGCGCGTAGGTCACGCCGGACACGAAATCGACGATCCGGCGGGCCACGTCCTCGGAGGCCTTTTCCAGATTGATGATCACCTGGCGGTTATCCTTGAGGCTGTCCGCCGCCCGGCGGGCGTCCTCTAGGGAGGTGGCCGCGAGGCGCACGGAGATGTAGCTTGTCTTCGGAGACTGCATCCTCAGAAAGCTGTTCCTGCGGCGCACGGGATAGGCTACTTCCGCTTCCTCTTCGTGATCATCTTCGTAGTCGTCGAGTCCCATAATTTTTGCCCTGACACGAGCGAACCAACCCTCTCGCGGCTCGTATTCTTCCGCCGCTGAATCTCTGCTCACCAGTGCAACCTCCTTAGCGTCTTTCAGGTTCGAGGCCCGAAGATGGCCGTCCCGATGCGAACCATCGTAGATCCCTCCTCGACAGCCGCCTCGAAATCGCCGGTCATCCCCATTGAAAGATATATCTGATGCTCTTTCGGCAAAGCATCGAATATATCCTTCAATTTTCTAAAAAAGGGGCGCGTTTCTTCGGTTTTTTTCAGAAATGGGGGCATTCCCATCAGCCCGGCCAGCTCCAGGCTGGGCAGGGAGGCCACCTCGCCGGCCAGATCGACCGCCGCCTCGGGCTGCACGCCCGATTTCTGCTCTTCCGCCGCTATATTGACTTCGATCAACACCTCGATGTTCCTTCCCACGGCCTCCGCTTTTCGGGAAAGATTCCGGGCGACCTTCAGGTCATCTACGGTCTGCACCATGTCGAAGTGCAGCGCGGCGAAGCGGGCCTTGTTGGTTTGCAGATGGCCGATGAAGTGCCACTTCACCCCATGCCCGACAGCCTCGATTTTGGGGACGGCCTCCTGAATATAATTTTCCCCCAGGTTGTTCGCCCCAGCCGCTATCGCCTCCCGGATGCGCTCCGGGTCAATGGTTTTGGTCACGGCAACCAGGGTGACGGCCCCGGGAGGGCGGCCACTGCGCCGGGCGGCGTTCGCGATCCGCTCCTGGACAGCGAGGATGTTTTCCCGAATCGTTGGCATGGGTCTCTCTTTTTATTATTGCCACAAATAGGCGCGTGCATGCGCGGGAAGGTCGTTATTGAAACGCCTCCGGGTGGATGGTGCGGGCCAGCAGCTTCAAGCCGTCCATCAGGCGGGGGGTCGGACGCACCAGGATGTCCAGATTGAGAGCATAGATTCTGCCGTTCCGGACGGCGGGGATCGTCCGGTAGCCCGGCCTCCGCCTGATTTTGGCGACCGTGCTGCCGTTGCGGGCGAACAGATACACTTCGGGCGCGGCGGCGATGAGCGATTCCAGAGAGTAGGTCGGAAAAGGTTTGTTCAGGTGTTTTGCGATACTGGTTCCGCCCGCCAGGGCGATCAGGTCGTCCACCACGGTGTGGTTGCCGGCGGTCATCAAAGGGTCGCCCCATATCTCCATAAATACCTTCGGCCTGGGGCGACCGGACACCTGCCTGCGGACGGAATCCATCGTCCGGTTCATGGAGGCCAGGAGCCGGGCGGCCGGGCGTTCGGCTCCGAGCAACTGGCCCACCTGCTTCACGGAACGTAAAACATCCTTCAGGGTAGAGGGCCTCTGCACGAAAACGGGGATCGGGGGAAGAACCGCGGTCAGGTCTTTCAAGGAGCGGGCGTCGATGGTGGCGCTGGACATGATGATCAGGTCAGGCTGGAGAGAGATCATTTTCTCGACATTGGGCCGCAGGAAATCGCCCACCCTTGGCAATTTGCGGGTTGCGGGCGGATAATCCGAAGCGGTATCGACCGCCGCCAGTTGTCGCCCGGCCTGAAGCGCAAACACGATCTCGGTGACGCTGGGGGCCAGGGAGATGACGCGCTGAGGCCGGGCGTTCAACCTGATAGAACGACCCAGGTCATCTTTCACCGAACGGGGAAACCCGAAGGCATGGAGAGGAAAGATCCAACCCCATAGAAACAGGCCGGACATGATTCTCAATAAATGCGTTTTCTTCAAAAGAGCTGCTCCTTTGTCCGATATACCGGGTATCGATGTAGTCTGCGGAGAGCGCAATGACGCGGCAATCTCCAGCGTGACAAAGACAAGAGAAGGCTTTGTCCTTGGGCGATAGCCTGGAGATTGCCACGTCGCTACGCTCTTCGCAGATGGCAGTGGATTGCAATGATCAGACTGCCTCAGTTTTCAAACGAAATACCACCGCTCAGAAAAAATGTTTGGCGATGCTCAGGATTCCCTGCTTCCAGGGGACGCGGTGGGAGATGCCGGACTGACGGGCGAAGCGGTCGTAGTTCGCCAGATACCAGCGGTAGTTGCGGATCAGGGCTTCCCGGTTGGAATACTTCGACTGCCAGCCCAGAACGTTTACAGCCTTCTCGATAGAGACGAAGGAGTCCTTGGCGGCGGTCTCGTAGACCCATTTGTAAAGCGGGGACAGCCTGAGCTTTTCCAGGACTCTCAGGAGGAAGACGGCAGGCCCGGCGGGGATGCCCTTGATCTTTTTACCGTAACCGGCTTCGTCCAGAACGGCTTGGTAGTCCTCCCGCATCGTTCCGAACTCCGCAGCCCCGATATTGAAGGTGTCGTTGACAGTCTCCCGGTCCAGGATCAGGCAGAGGAAGATGGCTTCACAGAGGTCTTCGACATCGAGCAACTGGTAGCGGTTGCCGCCTCTGCCGATCATGGGAAAGCCGTGTCCCTCCTTGGCCCAGTTGTAGAGCAGGGCGAAAACTCCCAGGCGCTCCGGCCCGATGAAGGATTTCGGGCGCAAAATGGGAACGCACATCCCTCTGGCGCGATATTTGAGGCACTCGTATTCGGCGAGGATTTTGGCCTCCCCGTAAGGGCCGACCCCATCGAGCCGGTCGTCCTCATAGATGGGATGGTGGTCGGGGATGCCGTAAACAGCGGTGGAGGAGATATGCGCCACCCGCTCGATGCCGCTCTGCCGGGCCGCTTCCAGGACGTTCCGGGTTCCGAGAACATCGGTGGTGTAAATATCCTCCGGCGTATAGAGCGGCAGGGCGGCGGCGGTATGCGCCACTATGTCCGCCTCGCCCGCCGCCGCCTTCAGCCGGTCCGGATCGCGGATATCCCCGGACACCTCCACAATCCGGCTCCGCTCCGGGTAATCGAAAGGGGCGATATCGTAGGAGATGACGCGCCAGCCTTTTTTCAGAAGATAGCGCGTCAGATTGATCCCCAGAAAGCCCGCCCCGCCGGTGATCAGCACGGTCGGGCCGGATCGTTCGATGCTCATAAGGTTCCCCTCAAAGCGAGCGGCGGAATTTTGCTTGCTTATTTTATGTTATATCATGCAAAGAGAGGATATGTCAAATAGGATAAGGGCGTGGGTGCTTGGCAAGCGACCGCCCTCGCTTTGGCAAGAGGGCTTCGCGCTGAAAATATTTTCAGATTTTACAGGGAAAAATAGCGCTTTCCAGAATCTATCTTTGCAGGGATGTGTATGTTCTTATTTATAGCATAAGCCCGTTGTGCCGGAGTTTCCCGGAGAAAATGGGCCGGAAAGGGGCGGAATATGGGGCGAACGGACTAGGCGGCCCGGGAGGCAATCGGTTATAATGAAAACAATACTCCAACAGATCAAGAGGTTTCGCAGATGAGCGAAAAAACGGTTATCAGCATGTTTTACGACACGGCGGCGCGGGTGAACGGCCATCCGGCCCTCTCCTACAAGGCGGACGGAGCCTACCGGGACATCTCCTATCAGGAGCTGGAACGGCAGGCGCGGGCGTTCAGCCGGGGTCTGACGGCGCTGGGCCTGGAGCGTGGGAAGCGGGCGGCGATACTTTCGGAGAACCGCCCGGAGTGGGTGGTGGCGGACCTGGCGGTATTGGCTGCGGGCGGGGCCGATGTGCCGATCTTTCCGACGCTTCCCCCAGGCCAGATCGCCTACATCCTGGAAGACTCCGGGGCGGTGGCGGTGGTCGTGTCCAACGATAAGCAGTTCAAGAAAGTGGCGGCGGTGCGCTCTCAACTGTCCTCCCTGCGTCATGTGATTGTCATGGATGGTTGCAAGGAGGCAGGAGAAGGCGTCCTGACCATGGAGCAGGTCTGCGAGATGGGCCGGGCGCTGAATGAGGATACTGGGGCCTACGAGCGGCGCTGGCAGTCCGTCACTCCGGACGACTTGGCGACGATCATCTATACCTCCGGAACCACCGGCGATCCGAAAGGGGCCATGCTGTCTCACAGCAACTTTATAGCGAATATCGAGGCCATCGTGGAGATGGTGCATATTAATGAGGATGACCTGCTCCTCTCCTTTTTACCGCTCTGTCACGTCTTTGAGCGCACCGCCGGCTATTATTCGGCGTTCCGGGTGGGAGCGCGTATCGCTTACTGTGAGAGCATCTTTTCGGTGCAGAAAAACATGGAGGAAACGAGGCCGACTCTCATGCTGGCCGTCCCGCGCCTCTATGAGAGCATCCAGGAGCGCATCCGGGAATCGGGTAAATCACTGAAAGGGTTCCGAAAGGCAGCCTTCGAGAAAGCGATGGAGGCCGCCGAGTCAGGAAGCCCCTCCTCTCTGCCGGACCGGCTGCGGCGTCTTGTGTTCGACAAGCTGATCTACAGCAAAATCCGGACCAAAACCGGCGGGCGTATCCGCTTCCTGGTTTCCGGAGGAGCGCCCCTACCGATGAACACCGCCCTCTTCTTCCAGGGCGTCGGGCTACTGATTCTGGAGGGTTACGGCCTGACCGAAACCAGCCCGGCCATCTCCTTCAACCGTCCGGAGCGATTCAAATTCGGGACGGTCGGCAGGGCGCTGCCCGGGGTCGAGATCAAAATTGCGCCGGACGGGGAGATCCTCTGCAAAGGCGGCCTGGTGATGAAGGGCTACTGGAAGAAGCCGGAGGAGACCGCAGAGGCTATCGACAGCGAGGGTTGGTTCCATACCGGCGATATCGGGGAGATGGATGCGGAAGGGTTCCTGAAGATCACGGACCGGAAGAAAAACCTGCTGGTGCTGGCAAACGGGAAGAAGGTGGCCCCTTCCCCCATTGAGGCGAATCTGAAAAACAGCCCCTACATCTCCGAAGCCGTGCTGATCGGAGACCACCAGAACACGGTTTCGGCCTTGATCGTCCCCGCCTTCGACAGCGTGCAGGAATGGGCCAGGGCCAACAGCATCGGGACCGACTCCCCCGCTGCCCTGGCCGCCCACCCGCTTGTCAAAAAGCTTATCAAGTCGGAGATCGACCGCTTCTCCGACAACCTGGCCGATTTCGAGAAGGTGAAGAGATTCGCCCTGCTTGATCGCCCCTTCAGCGAGGAGGGCGGAGAACTCACCCCCACCCTGAAGATCAAGCGCAAGTTCATCCAGGAGGAATACCGGGACATCATCCAGGGCCTCTATAGCCGGGAGGCGGAGGCCGTGGCTTAGAAAAGATGCCTCTCCGCCGGGTTGGGAGCGATCCGGCGGCAGCCTGAAGCTGCTGTTGTTTAAAAAGCACCTCACCCACCCCGGCCCTCCCTCTCCGGGGCACAGAGGGAGGGAGCCTGGCGACGGCAGCGGGGTAGGCAAGCCCAAACACCCCCTCTCCTAGCGGCGCAGCCGCGTCCAGGAGAGGGGGCAAGGGGTGAGGCGCTTTACCGCCCAACCAATGCCTTTGCAACAGCCCTGTCCCGCACCAGCCCTTTCTTGAGTTTTCCGCAATATTGTGATATAATAGACATAGAGGCATCCTTTGCCTGAAGGCTCCGGAGCGTGCCGGGGTGAAAAGCGATGAGTACCAGGGGAGGGATCGATATGGCAACAGTGGAGCGGTTTATCGAGGCGATGATCGACCGGCAGATGCGCCAGAGAGAGATCAATTTGAGCCGGGGAGCGCGCCCGGCGGAGCCGGAGCAGCCGGGGCATGCGCCCCTGGTCACCGTCTCCCGGGAGCATGGGAGCGGCGGGACGGAGATCGCCCGGACGGTGGCCCGGCAGTTGGGCTGGCATCTTCTGGACAGAGAGCTGGTGGAGCGGATGGCGAAGGAAGCGCATGTCCGCCATTCCCTGATCGAAACACTGGACGAGAAGACACAGACGAATATCGACTACTGGATCAAGGAGTTCATCGGGGCCAACTTCTTGGCCCAGTCGGACTACCTGAAATACCTGATGCGGGTGCTGCTGGCAGTGGGGCATCACGGGGAAGTGGTGATCGTGGGACGCGGGGCCAATTTCGTTTTCCCGCGCCAGCAGGGACTGCACGTGCGGGTCATCGCCCCTCTGGAACGGCGGGTGGAGCGCATCGCCCGGCTGGAAGGTCTTTCCACAAGAGACGCGCGGGTCGCCGTCCAGAAAGCCGATGCGGAGAGGGCAGCCTTCGTGCGCCTTCACTTCCACCGGGATATCAACGACCCGTTCGCCTACGACCTCATAATCAACACCCAGGGGCTTCCCTTCCAGGCGGCGGCAGATGGCATCGCCGCCGCCGTGCCCGCCAAGAGCGGAAAGTGATCACGCCCTGCGGAGCATCTGCCTGAGTTCTGCGGCGTTCCCGGCGTTGGCGATGGCGTCCTCGTAGGAGATCATCTTTTCGTGGTAGAGCTTTTCCAGCGACTGGTTCATGGTGTGCATCCCGAAGTGGTAGCCGTCGCGCATGCTGGTATACAACTCTGAGGTTTCGCCGTCCTCGATGAATTTCTTGGTGGTGGGCGAGCTTGTCAGGATTTCGGTTGCCACGATGCGACCGATGCCGCCGGCCCGCGGCACGAGGCGCTGGGAGATCACCCCGGTCAGACTGTTGGCAAGCTGGGTGCAGACCTGCTGCTTCTGGTAGGGCGGGAAGCTGTTCACGATCCGGTCGATGGTGGAGGCCGCGGAGGTGGTGTGCAGGGTGGAGAGTACCAGATGCCCCACTTCGGCGGCGGTCATGGCGACATTCATGGTTTCGACATCGCGCATCTCGCCGATCATGATGACATCCGGCGTCTGCCTCAGTACGCTCCTCAACGCCGCGGCGAAGCTCTTGGTGTCGGTTCCGATCTCGCGCTGGTTGACGATACTCTTTTTGTCCTCGAAAACATATTCGACAGGGTCTTCGACGGTGACGATGTTGGCCTGGCGGGAGGAATTGATGAAATCGATGATGGCGGCCAGGGTCGTGGATTTGCCGCAGCCGGTCGGCCCGGTCACCAGCATCAGCCCCTGCGGCTGAGTGGCAAGGTCCTTCAGAACCGCTGGCAGCCCCAGTTGCTCGATGGTATGGGGCTTGAGGGGGATGATCCGCAGCACCGCCCCGATGGAGCCGCGCTGGATGTAGAGATTCGCCCGCACCCGGACGAGGTTGGGGATGGTGAAAATGACATCCACCTCCTCGCGGTCGCGCAGCAGCTTCATCTTCGCTTCCGCCGGGTCATACCCCAGCACTTCCTCATTCACCTTGGTCATCCGGTGCTGGAGGAGAAAATCGCGGGTGGCGCTGTCGATGATATCGCGCGCCAATTGCTCGGTGTCGTCCGAATAGGGGACATCCAGAGTGGTGATAGCGATCTTGCCGTCCACTCTCAGGGCAGGAGGGCTTCCCGCCTTGATCAGCAGGTCCGAAGCCCGCTTCTGAATGGCGACCTCCAGCAATTCATGAATGCTCTTCAACCCTTTTGCCTCCTGAAACCCCGTAATACTCTTTCCTCCAGATGATTATACCACATTCGGAGGCGGAAAAGCACTCCACCGCAGCCGGGGCAATACTCCACAATCTCAAAGCGCTCCTGCGGAGATGGGCCGCCAGGGATCGCCTATAGGCTGGCTAACGGCCAGCCCCTGAACGACCTGCCTATAAGCGGCCTCTCAAGGGGAGTTGAATCCCCGGTATGTGGTCACCAGCCAAGCGGGGGATCGGGAGAACCGGATCAAGGAGATGAAGCTGGGAATGGGCAGTGGCCGCACGAGTGGTCATCGGTTCCGGACCAACCGAGTGCGTCTGTCGCTCACCACCGCTGCCAGGGCGCTGATGGCGTCCTTCAGGAAGCTGCGGAGGGCAGCCGCTGGGCCAAGACGCAAGCGGCGACCTTGCGCCTGCGCTTGCCGAAGGCGGGGGCTTCGGTCGTGATGGCTTGCCGGAAGACCTGGCTGCATTTACCGACAGCCTACCCCGACCAGGCCACCTGGTAGCACCTCTTGGTGGCATGGATTCCCAGTTCCCTGCAATCGAACCCAAGGGCTTCACGGTATCCGGGGCACCGGCCGGGCGGAGTTCGCAGGGAGACATGAGCCTCAAGCCGCAAGGCAGCGGTCGATCTTCGGCAAAGGAGGTCGGGGTCTGCCTTCAACCTCGGTGGCGCGTCAAAAGCCTCCTCATGCCCCTATCCGGCCGGCCCTTGCCTTCACGCGGGGACGGTTAAGAGACCCCGATTCACTTCATGAATAATCCGGGCTAACCCTCCGGCCCTTTTCCGAAAAGGGGAGGGGGAGCAGATGGGGCTGTTGACACTCCCGCGACTAAAGCGTGTGGGGTTCTCGGCTCTCAGCCAGAGGCTACTGCCAGCGGCTCCCCGAAGGTGATGCCCTCGCCCTTCTTATGGCTGTTCAGGGCGGCGTTGATGTCCCGATGCACCTCCACCTCGCAATAGGGACAAGAGCGCCAGCGCACCGGGAGAGGCTTGGGAGCCCTTTCGCCGCAGCCGGAACAGACCTGGGACGTGGAGCGGGGGTCGGCTGCCACCATTGGACGGACGGCCCTCTCAGCCTTGCTCTTCAGGACCGACAGGAAGCTTCCCCAACCCGCGCCGGCAATGCTCTTGGCTAACGGATGGCGCTTCATCTATGGCCGACCGGGGCCTTCCTTCCCTACCCTCGCAAGCTGGCTAAAAAGGATTGAGGGGTCTGTCTCCCCCGAATCCCTACCACTTGAACCTCACCCGATACGTCACCTTCGCTTCCCCATCCTTGTCGACCTTGACAGGGAATTCCACGGTGCTAGCGTCCTTTTTGCGGTGAGGAACGCTGCTCTGGAGGATTTCCCAGTCGCCCCAGAGCTTTTCGACGGCCACGATCTCCACCGCCTCATCCTTGTGGTTACGGAAAGTGATCTCGACGGTCTCCTCGCGCACGCGGTCGCTAATCTGCTGGACATTCATCTGCTTGCGCTCGCCCACCAGGTCGAAGGCGTCCCCTACATAAAGGCGCAGCGTCTCGTCCTTGGGGGTGTGGTCGATCTCGTCCTCTCCGACAAACTGGAGGCTGCCGTCCGTGTCAGCCTTGTAGACCCGCACCTTTCCCTTCGGCAGCGGCATGCCCAGATGATTTTCCTTCGAGTTCTTGAACTCCAGCTTAACCTGCACCTTCGTTTCGGGATTGCTGCCAGGACGAATATTCCAGGTGCGCCGGACGGTCGGCTCGAAGACGTAAACCTTCTGAACAGGCACGCCCGCCGCCTCCAGGAGTGCGATCTGCTTGGTCTCGTTCTCCCGGATCGTCGCCTTGCGCTGGAGGGTATACATATGGTACTCGAAAAACGACTTCTCTTCGAACTGGGGAGCCGCCTTGGCGGCACTATCAACAAAGCCGCCCCTTGCAGCCATCATCTCCCGGACTTCCGGCTGGATCAGGTTGATATCCCCGGCGATCAGCTTGACCGAGGCATCCTTGTAGGCCGCGCCGCTGTTGTTGTTGAGGGTGACCCAGCCGTTCAGGTCGGTCTGGGTATCCTTCGCATTGACCACCACCACATAATCGGCTTTCCATGAAATACCGTGGGTCAGATAGGACAGTTCGGTTTGGTGTTCCCCGCCTTTGTCAGCCTGAACCTGCCAGAAGAGAGTCGGCTTGCTGATCAGCCCCTCCGGGAGTTCGGGAAATTCGACCAGCCGGGAGGCGTTGGGGACGATCACGATCTTCTCGGCGGTGCGGATCACCAGCCCGTCACCCTGTACGGAGAGGAGGGTTCCCGTCAGAACCGTGTCCTGCTTCTCCCCGATCTTGACGGTGATCTCCTTTCCGATGTACTTCTCCATCAGCTTCTGAGGGCTGATGAGGTCGTATTCGTAGTTCTGTTCCAGGATCGAGACCCCGTTGGGGTCGGTCAGGCTCTTGAAGTGAACCGATGTGGGATCGATCTGCGCCGCGACATCGCTTAAGCGAATCTCATTGAAGCCCTTTTGCAGCGTCATCGTCCGCCGGTCCTTGACCAGCCCCAGATTTTGGTTGTAGACTGTGATCTCCATGCCGCTCTTTTCCGCCGTTTTCGCCGGCTGCGCGAAGCCCGCCGCCGCTAAAACCAGCAAGACGCCGGTTGCATACAGTTGTTTTGCGATCAAAGAAGTCTCCTCCTTGGTGGGGTGTAGGGGTCAGGGGATAGGGTGTAGGGAGGCGGCGCGTTTGGCGCTGCCTGGAGTCTTTGCCCTGCGACCTGACCTATTATAAGAGAGTCTCATGGTCTCTTTTGCCTTCAATCGGCCTTTTCCAGGATCAGATGATCGCCGGGGGCGGCGGCGCTGGCCCGGAGGACGCCGGCGGGGAGTTCGATGACATGGGTGGCGTTCCGGACGGGGAGGCAGATGCGGAACGGGGGAACCGAATGGAGGCAGCGGAGAATTTGCCAGGAAGGGCCGACAAAGACAATATCGACCGGGAAACGAAGGCCGGCGGTGTGGACGGCGTTGCAGCCGGGCAGCCAGAGGCCCGACCCGGGCGGCAGGTAGGGCCTTCCGATCAGCCCCACCAACTGCCGACCGAGTGCAGCCGCCGTCTCCAGCCTTTCGGCCAGCACGATGCGGCGAGTTTCATCCGTCAAGCGGTAGCAGGTTGTGTTCAAGCGCCCGGCGCGGGCGGCTGCACCTCCCCGAGCGGGCAGACCCGGAAAGAGCCGCCGTCCTCCTCATCGTCGTAATCGATCAGGCTGCCGTTCAGGACCTGCGCGGCGGCAGGCTCGACAGCCACATAGATTTCTTCCACCTCCATCACCTGATCTCCTTCCCGGATGCCGTACTCCAACTTCATATGGAGTTGAAGGGATCCATCCCTTTCCTCGGTCGCCCAGAGCCGCAGACAGGCCGGGCGGTCGGGATCGGCGGGGACGACACTCTTCACCATGTCTGCCGCCTGTTTCGTTAAAGCAATCATCGCTCTCCTTTCGTCGAATATGCTTCGGGACTCGGGGTTGGCTGCAAAGATAAAGCCGTATCGATGCAGTCTGCAAGGAGCGAAAGCTCCGCGGCCATCTCCAGCGTCACAAAGAAACGAGAAGGCTCTGCTCGTTGGGCACTACCCAGGAGATTGCTTCGTCGCTATGCTCCTCGCAGGCGGCATCGATACCGCGCCGAAAGGACAACCAAGCCGCAACCCTGGATATCTTCACCCTTGTAAGAATCACCTTTTTACTTCCACTTCATTACAACGCCCTTTCCCTGGAGAGGTGCCCGGCTCAGGGCAGGAGGGAGAACCGTCTTTCCAGCGAATAGGAGGGCTTGCCCGCTTTCGGGCGGAAGAGGAGGGCTCATGATGCGGGTTTTGAGTCCGGTCCTGATCGGGCTGATGTTATTGTCTGTCCATACGGAGAAAACGATGAAACTCACACTGGAGAAAAACTTCCTCAACATCCCTGTCAAGGCCGGCGCGGATAAAGGCTGGCTGAGCCTGACGGTGGATGGTAAGGCCGTTAAAACATTCGAGGTGGAGATTGCTCCCGGAAAGCCGGATTTCTGGGCGAACGTGGACATCCGTGCCTATAAGGGAAAAGAGGCCGTCCTGAGAATGGATCAGCTGCCGGAGGACTCCGAAGCCCTTGAAGGCACCACCCAGAGCGATGAAGCGAAGAGCCTGGAAGGGGCCTATCAGGAGTCGCTCCGCCCGCAGTTCCATTTCTCCCCCCGGCGCGGCTGGACGAACGACCCGAACGGCTTGGTCTATTATAAGGGGGAATACCACCTCTTTTTCCAGCACAACCCTTTCGGGACCGGCTGGGGGAATATGACCTGGGGCCACGCCGTCAGCCGTAACCTGGTTCACTGGCAGGAACTGCCCCCGGCCATCGAGCCGGACAATCTGGGCGCGATCTTTTCCGGCTCCGCCGTGGTGGATACCGACAACACGGCCGGCTTTCAGAAAGGGGCGGAAAAGCCTATCGTCGCCATCTACACGGCAGCGGGCGGCTCCTCGCCCGAATCGGAAGGCCAGCCCTTTACACAGTGCCTCGCCTACAGCACAGACCGGGGCAGGACGTGGAGCAAATACGAGGGCAACCCGGTTCTGAAGCACATCGTAGGGGCGAACCGGGATCCGAAGGTGGCATGGCACGCGCCGACCCGCCGGTGGGTCATGGCCCTCTTCCTGGACGGCCATGAATATGGCTTCTTCGCCTCCCCTGACCTGAAGGAATGGGACCACCTCCACAATATCGCCGTGCCCGGCTGCGGCGAATGTCCGGACTTCTTCGAGACGCCGGTGGACGGCGAGAGCGATAACCGCAAATGGGTTTGGACGGCGGCCAACGGGATGTACCTGGTCGGCTCCTTCGACGGGCAGAAATTCGTTTCGGAGACGCCTTTACAGCAGGCGGACTACGGAGCCAATTATTACGCCGTGCAGAGCTACAGCGATATGCCCCCTTCCGACGGGCGGCGCATCCAGATCGCCTGGATGAACGGTGGAAGCTATCCGGGGATGCCCTTCAACCAGCAGATGAGCTTCCCCTGTGAGTTGACCCTCCGCGCCGCCCCGGACGGCCTGCGCCTCTTCCGCTGGCCGGTGAAGGAGATCCGGCGGCTCTACCGGAAAACCCACCGCTGGAAAAATATTCCGCTGAATCCGGACGAGCCGTTCCTGCCCGGGCTTTCCGGCAGCCTCTTCGATATCCGTGCCGAATTCGAGGCTGGAGACGCCGCCGGGTTCGGGTTCCGCATCGGCGGGGCGAGCGTTCTCTACCGGGTTCAGGAGAAAACCCTGTCCTGCCTGAGCAGGTCGGCCCCGCTGGAGCCTGAGAAGGGCCGCATCCGCCTGCGTCTCCTGGTAGACCGCGCTTCCCTGGAGCTTTTCGGGAACGGGGGCCGCGTCTCCATGACCTCCTGCTTTCTGCCCGGCGAGGGCGGCCTGGAAATGATCGCCTCAGGCGGCCCGGCGAAGGTCGTTTCCCTGGAAATCAGCGAGATGCACAGCGCGTGGTAAGGCCGAAAGGATAAGGATATGTTCTCTACGGGCAGTATGATCGCCGGGCTGGCGGCTGCGGTTCTGGGGGCGTCGGGCGGCCCGGCGCTGGATTGGGAGAGATTCCGGCCCTATGTGGAGGGCTTCAACCGGAACGACCGGGAAACGGTGGTCAACGCTATCGATAACGCCTCCGCCTGGGAGTGGATGAAGGCCAATATCCCCTTCTTCGAGTGCCCGGAAAAGGAGATCGAGGAGATTTACTATTTCCGCTGGTGGACTTACCGGAAGCATATCCGGCAGACTCCGGACGGCTTCGTGGTCACCGAGTTCCTGCCCGATGTGCCCTGGGCGAAAAAATACAATACCATCGACTGCCCTGCCGGGCACCACTTCCGGGAGGGCCGGTGGATCCGGGAGCCCCGCTACCTGGACGATTATTCGCCCTTCTGGTTCCGCAAGGGGGGTGATCCGCTCCAATACAGCTTCTGGGCCGCCGATTCCATCTACCAGCGATACCTGGTCACCGGAGGCCGCGATCTGACCTGCGGACTCCTGGACGATCTGGTTCAAAACTACGGCGAGTGGGAGAAGAAGCACCTCCTGGAAAGCGGGATCTTCTGGCAGATCGACAGCCACGAGGGGGGCGAGTTCTCCATCGGCGGGAACGGCTGCCGCCCGATGATCAATGCCTATATGTACGGCGACGCCGGGGCCATCGCACGCATCGCCGCCCTCGCGGGCCAGGAAAAGACCGCCAGAGAGTTCCGAGACAAAGCCAGGCGACTCAAGCGGCTCGTCCAGGAGAAGCTGTGGGACAAAGAAGCGCGCTTTTTCAAGACCCTGCGGGCGGAGGGAACAGGCGGCGACTACGGCAACACCGCCGAAACCGACTGCAAGCCGGGCGACCTAGTGGATGTGCGCGAGATTTTCGGGTACGTGCCCTGGTATTTCCACCTTCCCGACCGGGGGAAAGGCTATGAATCGGCCTGGAAGCAGCTTTTCGACCGGCAGGGCTTTTACGCACCTTACGGCCCTATCTCGGCGGAGAGGCGGCACCGAAAATTCATGAGTCCGCACGCCCACGAATGCCTCTGGAACGGCCCGAGCTGGCCTTTTTCCACCTCCCAGACGCTCACGGCCCTGGCGAACCTCCTCAGCGACTACCCGCAGAAGGTCATGGCGAAAAAGGATTACCTGGAACTGCTCCACACCTACACCCGCTCCCACCGCCTCCGCCTGCCGGACGGCTCCATCCTTCCCTGGATCGATGAGAACCTCCATCCCGACACCGGCGAGTGGCTGGCCCGTTCCATTCTCCACAAAGCGGGCCGCCCCGACCGGGACCGCGGCAAGGACTACAACCATTCCACCTTCTGCGATCTGGTGATCACCGGCCTGGCCGGCCTGCGCCCCCGCCCGGACGATATCGTGGAGGTGAACCCCCTCGTGCCCGCCGGGACCTGGGACTATTTCTGCCTGGACGGCATTCCCTACCACGGCTCTACCCTCACCGTCCTCTACGACCGCACCGGAGGCCGCTACCGCCGCGGCAAGGGGCTGCGGGTTTTCGCAGGGAGCCGCGAGATCGCCGCCTCCCCGAAGCTGGGGAGGGGGCGGGGAAAGCTGGAGAGACCATGACACACCAACACCTTCCCACCCTTCTGCTGCTTTTGGCATCCGCAGGGGCGGCTTTTGGCGCGAAAGGAGAGGCCATGCTGGCGAAACCGACCCCGAGCAGTCGGCCTGGCAGGATATGGAACTGGAGATGTTCCTCTGCCTGGATCCCTGCACCTGGCAAAATACCGAGTATGACAACCACACCATCCCGCTCAGCGCCATCAATCCGGATAAGCTGGATACCGACCAGTGGGCGCGGGTGGCGAAATCCTTCGGGGCCAAGCAGATTCTTTTTGTCGCCAAGCATACCGGTGGCTTCTGCTGGTGGCAGACCCAAACCAGCGATTACGGCGTCCGCCAACTGCCCTGGCGGGGCGGCAAGGGGGATGTGGTGGCCGACCTGGCCGCCTCCTGCCGCAAATACCGCCTGAAGCTGGCCCTCTACCTCAGCCCGTGCGACGATGTTCACGGGGCCGCGGTCGGGGGCAGGTGCAAAACGACCGCGGCCCAGGAAGCCTACAACAGAGTGTACCGCCAGCAGCTCACCGAACTTCTGAGCCGCTACGGCCCGGTCGGCGAGGTCTGGTTTGACGGGATCTGCGTCATCGAGGTAGGCGATATCCTCAAGCGGCATGCGCCGAAGGCCATGATCTTCCAGGGGCCTCATGCCACGATCCGCTGGGCGGGCAGCGAGGAGGGCTACATCCCCTACCCCGCCTGGAACGCCGTTCCCGAGACCGACGCCCGCACCGGCACAGCTACCGCGCAGCACGGCAGCCTGGAAGGGGCTGTCTGGCTGCCCCTGGAGGTCAACACGGTCAATGTCCGCCCGCACTGCTGGTTCTGGAAAAGCGCCCCGGAGCGCAGGCTGAAATCCCTCGATGAATTGATGGACTGCTACCATCGCTCCGTCGGGCACGGCGGGGTCTTCCTGCTGAATCAGACGCCCGACACCACCGGCCTCATCCCTGCGGAGGACGCCCGCCAGGCGGCGGAGTTTGGGAAGGAACTCCGCCGCAGGTTCGGCAGGGCTGTAGCCTCCACCCGCGGGCGCGGCGATGTGGTGGAACTGGCCCTCCCTCACCCGGCCCGGATAGATCACATCATCACCATGGAGGATATCCGCCAGGGGGAGCGCGTCCGGGATTACGTTCTGGAAGGGCTTGCAGGCGGGGAATGGAGGCCGCTCTGCCGGGGAACCGCTATCGGCCACAAAAAGATAGACCGCTTCCCGGCGGTGGAGGTATCGAGGGTGCGCTTCCGCTGCCTGCGCTCCGCCGCTCCGCCCCTCATCCGGAAGCTGGCGGCGTATGCGGCGGGGGAGTAAGGCCGGGCCCTTGGCGATCTGCGTGACTGTGATCCGGCTGCCTTCGATGCGGGCGATGCCGTCCTCGCCCACCACGATCCCTGACGATATGGCCGCCATCGAAACCGCCCCCTTTCTTTGCGTATTATACCATAAAAACGTTATTATCTCTATAGGCTGTGCCGGATCATCGATCTGATCGTCTACCGGCTCTACGGCCTGGCAGAAGAGGAGATTGCAGTGGTGGAAGGGAGATGAACGCCGGAATCTGTTTCAAGATCGGTATATCAGAACAGCGAAGCCTTCCTGTGTGAAGTGGTGATCGTGGGTCAGAATAGAGGTAATACTCAATTGGCGCATGGCGTTCATCGAGATGCAATCTACCAGACTATAGGCTTTGTCAGGGCGGCTCTCATATAAACCCAATCCTGCCATGAAAGAGCTATGCGTTTGATGTAGAACAGTTACATGATCGCTTTTCAGGATGGCCTGCACAACTCTGGTGGCTTGGCGACGCAGGTAATCTCCCCGACCGGAAAAGGCCGACAAAACTTCGCCCAGTACCTCTTCCGTTGTTACCAGATGGGCGTTTTTCAATTCTGCCATAGCCTGGACCGCAGGAGCATGCCACGGGTCGTCGGGCAGGATACTTGCCACCCAGTATAGGGTATCGGCAAAAACGAAGTTCATCTCTTCGGGGTATCGTAAAGATAGTGATCAAGCTGGTCGGTGAAATCGGAGGGCAGCTTTGCCAGTTCGTCTGCCGGAATTTCCGCAGCGATTTCCGCCAGCACATCGGCAATAGGCCGGGCATCTGTCCATTCCACTTTTTCTTCATCAGCAGGAAAAACGATCACTCGCAGCTTCCGATCCGAAAAATCGGGAACACTCGCTGTGATCTCTTCCCACTTTCCTTCCATATCAAGCAGCGGCATAGCCATTGGAATCGCCTCCTGGCCTCATTATAGCATAAATTGCGTGCTTCGGAAATGCTCCACCGTTCTTCTGTTCAAAGGAGCCTCAACAGGAGGATACGGTTATATATATTCTCATGGATCGAAACAGTTGTTAAATAGTTCTCGGGAAATGTTCGTCCATATAGAAGCGGACGCTCATGCAGAGCGTTCCTGCCGGTGCCGCTTTCGTTCCCGGATCGTCTCCACCCACGCCTGGCGCGCCGGGTCCGCCTGCTGCGCTTCCCAGGCGGCTCGATGGGCCCGGTCATCGGCCTCCATCCGGACATCCTTATGGTCATGATAATAGGCCAGCACCGCTTCAACCTGCCCCAGCGCCAAGTGCGTATGATTGCGTTGAATCTCTTCAGGACTCCAGTCGCCGTTATGTTCACAGGCGATCTGCGTGACTGTGATCCGGCTGCCCTCAATGCGGGCGATGCCGTCTTCGCCCACCACGATCCCTGACGATATGGCCGCCATCGAAACCGCCCCCTTTCTTTGCGTATTATACCATAAAAACGTTATTACTTCCATCGTAAGGGCCGGAGGAAAGCCGTTTGACAAGCATGATCCCGATAGCAAGTTCTGGCTGCCTGCCGACGCTACGAAGAGTTCGGCAGGCGCATCCCCGCCCACTTCCGCAGCGACATGGAGCCCATCCGCGCCACCGGCGCGATATCCGCCTCCCCTTCTGAAAAACCTGGAACTTTAAGCGGCCCCAGGCGTTTTACTGTAATGGCAGTATTGCAAATCCACCGAACGGAGGGAAACTATGGAGTATCGTTCTCTGGGGCGAACCGGGGCGCAGGTAAGTATGCTGTGCCTGGGCTGCATGAATTTCGGCTGGGGCACGGAAGAGGCCGATGCCATCGCCGTCATCCACCGCGCGCTGGACGCCGGGATCAACTTTCTGGACACCGCCAATGTCTACGCCCGGGGCTCCAGCGAGCAGATGACTGGCAAGGCCCTGACCAACGGGCGGCGGGACAGAGTGTTCCTCGCCACCAAAGTACACGGCAAGATGGGGGAGGAGCCGAATGACTGGGGCAACCACCGCTTCCACATCATGCGCCAGTGTGAGGAATCTCTGAAGCGGCTGGGAACCGACCATATCGATCTCTACCAGATACATCGCCCCCAGCCCTCGGTGCCCATCGATGAAACGCTCCGGGCACTCGACGACCTGGTACGCCAGGGTAAAATCCGCTATATCGGGACCAGCACCTTCGCCGCCTGGCAGTTGTGCGAATCGCTCTGGGTCTCCAAGGAACTTGGCCTGAACCGCTTCGCCTGCGAGCAGCCGCCCTACCACATCCTGGACAGGCGCATCGAAAGGGAACTGATTCCTTTTTGCCAGACTTACGGCTTCGGGATCATCCCCTGGTCTCCCCTGGCAGGCGGGCTGCTGACCGGCAAATACCGGCGCGGCGGGACAGGCCCCGAAGGCTCCCGCTACGAAAAGGGTGGCCCGGAGCAGCGTTTCACCGAAGCGGCCCTGAATATCGTGGACGCCCTCCGCCCTATCGTAGAAGAGAAAGGCTGTTCCATGAGCCAGTTCGCCCTGGCCTGGTGCGCCCGCCAGCCCGGAGTCACCAGCCCCATCATCGGCCCGCGCACCATGGAGCAGCTCGAAGACAACCTCAAGGCCGCCGAAATCGCCATCACCGACGAAGACCGGCAAAAAATCGACTCCCTGGTCAAGCCCGGAACCCATGTCAGCGAATACTACGAAGCGGACTTCGGCCCTCACCCGCACCGGTGGTAGGAGGGACCGCCTTCGGGGAAAGGGGCTTATTCACGGAAGGGGCGATGAATCGCTCCCTTCCGTCTCAACACTCTCCTCTCAGAGAAAGGAACTCCTCTCATGAAACGTCATCCGATCCTGCGCGGGTTGTCTTCGGAGCATCATCACGGGCTGGTGATGGCGCGGCGGTTGCGGCTGGCCCATGAGGACGGCGGCCCGGAGACGCTGCGCCTGATTGCGGAAGCCTTTTTGCAGTTCCAGGAAGACGACCTGAAAGGTCATTTCCGGGAAGAGGAGGAAGTATTGCTTCCCTTCCTTGCGGGCTACACCTCCCCTGAAGACGCGATGATTGCCCGCACCCTTGTGGAGCATGTCCGAATCCGCCAGGCGGCCATGTCGCTGAGGGCGCATCTTGAAAGCGAAGACGATTTGAGCGAAATCGCGGGCGAGACGGGCCATCTGTTGGAACGGCACATCCGCTTCGAGGAACGGGAACTCTTTCCTCATATCGAGCAGGCGGTGACGGAGCCAGGGCTGGCAGAGATGGCTCGACTCCTGGAGCCGGACCGCCGTGCCTGCCGCCTCCGGCCTGCTTCCTCCTGAAATATCCCCGATATTTTCGATGCCCCGGCAGGAATCCTTCCTCTCCGCGCCGAATGTATGGCTTCACATTGCGAAACAGGAAGGGGAGTTCGCCATGCCCGCATACGCCTTTCCCGCAGGGTTCCTCTGGGGTGCCGCCACGGCTTCCTACCAGATCGAGGGAGGCTGGCAGGAGGACGGCAAAGGCCCCAGCATCTGGGATACGTTCTCCCATACGCCCGGCTGCGTCCTGAACGGCGATACCGGCGATGTCGCCTGCGACCACTTCCACCGCTACCCGGAAGACATCCGCCTGATGGCCGGGCTGCGCCTGAACGCTTACCGCTTTTCCGTCGCCTGGCCGCGCATCTTCCCGGACGGGACGGGCGCGGCCAACAAGGCCGGGCTGGGCTTCTACGACCGCCTGGCGGACAGCCTGCTGGAGGCGGGCATCCGGCCCTTCGCCACCCTCTACCACTGGGATATGCCCCAGGCTCTCCAGGACAAGGGAGGCTGGCCGAATCCGGCCACCGCCCACGCCTTTGCGGAATATGCCGCCGCCGTCTTTCACAGGCTGGGAGACCGCGTGCAGGACTGGATCACCCTGAACGAGCCGTGGGTGACGGCCCATATCGGCTACCTCTCCGGGGAGCATGCGCCCGGCCACCGGAGCCTGGAAGAGTGCCTCCAGGCAGGCCATACCCTGCTGCTGGCCCACGGCCTTGCCTTGCAGCGGTTCCGCGCCGCGCATTATCCCGGCCAGATCGGCATCACCGTCAACCTCAGCCCGGCGCACCCCGCATCGAACTCCCCGGAAAACCGCCGGGCCGCGGAGAGAGCCAGCGCCTACAGCAACCGCTGGTTCCTCGACCCTATCTACAAAGGAGAATACCCGGCGGAGATGAAGGCCGCCTTCAGGGACAGGCTGCCGGAATTCACCCCTGATGAATGGGCACTGGTGAATGCGCCCATCGATTTCGTCGGGGTCAACTACTATTCCCGGTCGGTGGTGGAAGACAATCCGGGAGACGGCTTTCTGGAAACGAAAAGTTCCATACCCGAGGGCGCTCCGGTAACCGATATGGGCTGGGAGATCTACCCGGAGGGCCTTCGCGAAATCCTGGAATGGCTGGACAGCCGCTACGACAAGCCCGTTCTCTATGTCACTGAAAACGGAGCAGCCTTTCCGGACGCTGCGAATGCCTCCGGAGCCGTCCCCGACCCCACCCGCCTGGAATACCTGAAAGCCCACTTCATCGAGGCACACCGGGCGATCCAAAACGGGGTGAATCTTTCCGGCTACTTCGTCTGGTCGCTCCTGGACAATTTCGAGTGGGCCTTCGGCTACAGCAAGCGTTTTGGCATCGTCCACATCGATTTCACCACCCAGCAGCGCACCCCCAAAGACAGCGCCCAATGGTATGCGGGCATAGCCCGGCAGAACGGGGTGGAATGATGAAAAGCACCCCTCGGCCCTCCTTGCTAAGAGGGGCTGAGACCGTGCGCTCTCTTGGTACTCTCTCAAAGTCCCCCAGGGCCGCTCCCCCCGCCGAAGTCTGGCGGGAGGCCGGGGGGAAGGTTGCTTCGGGGGCCAGGGGCCGGTTGCCTACCCCCCATCTCTCATAAATCACATTCATTTCAAGGACAGGCATTCATGATTCGAGAGGCATTCGAAAAGCATTTCGGTTTCGCACCCGATGCGGCTGTGCGCGCTCCCGGGCGGGTGAACCTGATCGGGGAGCATACCGATTATAACGACGGGTTCGTGCTGCCAGTCGCCATCGATTTTCAGGTGGTGATGGCGGTCCGGCCCCGTGCGGGCAGGCAGGTGCGCCTCTATTCCGCCAACTTCGAGCGTGAGTCTGCCTTCTCGCTCGATAATATAGCGCCCGACCGCCATGAAAAGTGGAGCGACTATGTGCGGGGCGTGGCTCTCTATCTGCTGGAGGCGGGCTTCTCTTTAGGCGGGATGGATGCGGCTATCTACGGGGACGTGCCCATCGGATCCGGGCTTAGCTCCTCTGCGGCGCTGGAGGTGGCGGCGGCGACCGCCTTCGAGCGGTTGAACGGGTTCCGGATGGACGGGGCGCAGAAGGCGAAGCTCTGTCAGAAGGCGGAAAACGCCTTTGTGGGGATGAATTGCGGCATCATGGACCAGTTCATCTCCTGCCTGGGGCAGGCGGAACACGCGCTGCTCATCGATTGCCGCTCCCTGGGCTACGAGCAGGTTCCACTCGATCTGGGGGGCTACCGCATCGTGATCGGGGATACGGGCAAGCGGCGCGGGCTGGTGGATTCGGAATACAACGCCCGACGCAAGGAGTGCGAGGAGGCCGCCGCCTTTTTCGCCGGCCTCTACCCCCGGGTCAGGGCGCTCCGGGACGTGACCTACGAGCAGTATGCAAAACATGCCGACTCTCTGCCTTCCACGGTTCGAAAGCGGGCCGGGCACGTCGTTTCTGAGAACGAGCGGGTTCTCCGGGCCGTTTCCGCCCTCCGGGAAGGCGACCTGGGGGCGTTCGGCAGGCTGATGGACGAATCCCACGAATCGCTCCGCGATCTCTATGAGGTCAGTTGCCCGGAACTGGATGTCATGGTCGAGCTGGCCCGGGCCGTCCCCGGGGTTCCGGGTTCCCGCATGACGGGCGCAGGCTTCGGCGGCTGCACCGTCAGTCTGGTCAGCGCCGAAAGCCTGGATCATTTCCAAAAGGAGGTGGCCGCCGCCTACCGCGCCCGGACAGGGCTTGAGCCGAAATTCTATGTCTGCCGCGCCTGCGACGGGGCGGGCCCGATAGAGTAGCTTCTTTTGCACCGACGCCGATACGCTTCATCTTCAGAAGGAGGCAACCGGGATGGATAAAATTCGCATCGCCGTGATCGGATGCGGCTCGCTGGCGAATGCGGTCCACTATCCTTCGCTGGCCGAAATGGAGGATGTGGAGCTGTGCAGCATCTGTGATCTCAGTGAGGAGCGGCTTTGCAGCACCGCCGAACGCTTTCATGTGGAGAACATCTACACCGATTACCGGAAGATGATCGATGAGGAAGAGCCGGACGGGGTGTTTATCCTGATGCCGCCCCATCACCTGTACGACCTGGTGATCCAGTGCCTCAACCGGAGGCGCAATGTCTTTATCGAAAAGCCCCCGGGCGTGACCGCGGAGCAAACCCGCAACATGGCCCGCGCCGCCGAACGGAACGGCTGCCTTTCGATGGTCGGCTTCAACCGGCGCTTCATCCCCTTGATGGATGAGGCCCGCAACCGCATCGAGGCGCATGGGCCGATCATCCAGTGCGTCGCCACCTTCTACAAAAACACGGTCGGGGCAGGCCCCTATTACGACGGGGCCATCGACATCCTCACCTGCGACGCCATCCATGCGGTCGATATGCTGCGGTGGGTGGGTGGGGAGGTCAGGAGCGTCGCCAGCGATGTCCGCTCCCTGCATGCCGACTACCACAACAGCTTCAATGCCCTGATGTCTTTCGAAAGCGGCGCGACCGGGGTTCTGCTGACCAACTGGGTGGTCGGCAAGCGGGTGCATACCTTCGAGATGCACGCCAAGGGGATGTCCGCTTTCATCAACCCGGACGTTTCGGCCACCCTCTACCTCAACAACGACAACGAGGGCAAAACCATCACCACCCAGCAGGCCGCCGAAAGCGACAAGCAGTATTGCTACTACGGCTTCTACCACGAAGACCGCTACTTCGTGGACTGCATCCGGGAAGGCCACGAGCCGCAAACCCACTTCGGGGATGCGGCCAAAACGATGGAACTTGTGGAGAGGATCTACAGAGGACAGATATAAAGCAAAAAGGGGCGAATCCCAGGGGATTCGCCCCTTTCCCATTTTATCATTCAGCCCGGATTGAACTGAGGCATCCGGGCCATTTCAGGTTAAAACTCGCCGGGAGGATTGGCGACAGCGGTTTTAGCCTGCTCGGCTGCGCTGGGCCACCAACCGGGCCACTTCTGGGTGTCGTATTTGTTGGAATAGCGCATCCTCATATACTTGACATGCCCATCGGCGAAAGCCACGTTCCCGCCTTCCTGATGCCAGTAAGGCAGATTGCTGTAGCCCTTGCCCGGAGGTCCGTCCGGGTTGTGTTCGTCCCAGTTGGGTCCCAGACAGGAATCATGTGTTCTCAGCGGCCAGGCGACCGCGTCCATATAAAGGACGCACTGGGCGGGCTTGTCGATGCCTGCCTCATTTGAGATGCCGGACATGTGGCAGTTATAGCCATAGCTCCAATACCATTTCGGGTCGATGGGCGGCCAGGAAAACCAGTTGCCCGCATCCGGAACCGGGCGGCTCGGGCACTGGTAGGCCCCGACGCTCTTGACATACGGGTGCAGCAGGCCCCAATACATAAAACAGCCCCCTGCGCCCTGGCTTCCGTTGATGGTGACGCAGCAGCCGTAGCAACTCGGCATCATGTTGCCGTCATAATCCTGGTTGTACATGAGCCAGGCGTTGGCGAGCTGCTTGAGGTTCGAAGCGCAACTGATGGCGCGTGCCTTTTCGCGTGCCTGCGCGAAAACAGGGAAAAGAATGGCGGCAAGGATTGCGATGATCGCAATAACCACAAGCAACTCAATCAGTGTGAAACCTTTTCTGCGATACATCTGTTGATTCTCCTTTCGATAATAGCGTCCGAGCTTCTTTCAGGTGATCGTTCACCCGACAATAACGATAAAGGCCAGAATCAATCGCCACCTCCTGCATTTTACTCTTTTATAGAGGAGCTTATCCATCATATTATAACAATTTCTCATGGTGATGTCAATAATTTTTTTAGGATTTCGATACTTTTATTCACAACTTTGACTTTGAAGAACGCTTTCAGAACAAAAAGCGGCCTCCCGATTGGAAGGCCGCTTCAATGACTGCCGGGCTGTCGCCCATTTGTTATTTATAGAGGGCGGTCTACGCCGTCAGGGTAGTAGATGCCGCTGCCTGCGCCCTTGTAATTGTTGATCCTCTCGATCTTGTTCCACTTCACATGCCCGTCGCAGTAGGAGAGGTTGCCCCTGCCCTGGTGGCGGGCCTCGATCCAGTCGATGCGGTTCGGGAAGTTAGGATTGTTATTGGGGGGTGGCCGGGCCGTATTTGGATTCGAAGAACAGACCTACCGATGCCGGAGCCTGAATCGCGGCTAGAGAGCCGAAGCCGAGGGCGCAGCAGTTATAGCCATAGTCGCCATAGTAAGTGCCGGCAGGCCAGCAGGTCGGAGCGCACCGCTCGCTTCCGCGGCTGGGGCATTTGAACATATCGTTGTTCTTGGTATAAGGGTTCAGCAAAGCCTTCTGGTAGAAGCATGCGCCCCCGATGCAGTAGGGCATCGCCTTTTCGTCATAATCCTGGGCATACATGACCCAGGCCGTGCCGACCTGTCTGAGGTTGCTCGCACAACTGATCGAGCGGGCCTTCTCCCTTGCCTGCGCGAAAACGGGGAAGAGAATCGCCGCCAGAATCGCGATGATCGCGATGACGACGAGCAGTTCGATCAGCGTGAAACCGTTCCGGCGTTGCATTGAGTGTTCCCTCCTCATCAAGATAACGGATACATTGCCTGTTTCCTGACAGGGAACAGGCGCACGAATGCCGCCGGATCTGGTAAATAGCGCGGGATGAGAAGACATTATGCTGATGCTGGCATGGGATAAGAGATATCCAGATGTTCAGATAGCCGGAGAGCCGAGGGGAATATATGAACGATCTTGCCAGGTGCGCTTCGGGTTACTTTCCAGGGCATTCGAAGATAGGGCGGATCGGTTCACCTCCTTTACCTGTGATAACTGATTGCTTTCTTGCTTTTAATATAACCAAAAGCGGAACGTTTTATCAATGTCTGAGTATTTATTCACAATCGTCTGCAAGTGAGGGAGAATGGTGAACGGAGATGTCTTTTAGATTGCCGGGGGCGGCCCTTTGACACAGTTTTTACCGCTTTGCTTGGCCTCGTACATACGCATATCAGCCTGATGGACAAGACCCTCCTGATCCGTTCCGTCCTGGGGATAGACGGCGACCCCGATGCTGACCGTCACGGCGGCCCGGCTCTTGTATTCATGTTCCAGGGATTCCATCAGGGCGCGCAGTTTTTCCCCGACGACCATCCCGCCCCCGGCGTCTGTATTGGGGAGGATGACGGCGAACTCTTCCCCGCCGGAGCGGGCGACGGTATCCATCGCCCTTACGTTCTCCCGCACAGTCTGGGCGATGACTTTCAGCACATGATCCCCGGCCAGGTGGCCCAGGGTGTCGTTGATCATCTTGAAATTGTCCACATCGAAGACGATCAATGCCAGGGGCGTATCGGTGCGGCGCGCTCGTTCGATTTCTTCGCCGAGCCGCTGGAAGAAGAAAGTGTGGTTGTAGAGCCTGGTGAGCGGGTCACGAAGCGACATATCCCTCACCTGCTCGAAGAGGATGGCCCGTTGGATCGCCATGGCCGCCTGATCGACAATGACTTCGAAAAGCCGGATCTGCTCCACGCTGAAGGCATCGGGCTGGGCGCTGGTCATAGTGATGACTCCCTCGATCCGCCCGGCGGGGGTCAGGGGAGCGCAGATATAGGACCGGATATCGCTTGCTTGCTCGGTGCAGGGGCAAAGCGGATCGGTGTCCCGGTTGGTCATGATGAACATCTCGCCCGTCCGGGCAGCGATGCAGTCCTCTTCGGGGCAGGAATCTCCTTCCCGCAAGCACGAACAGGTCCTGGACGAGTCGCCCCAGGAGGCCATTGTGAGCAGATCGGCGGACTCGGGGTCGAAAAGGCGTACCATGATGGCAACGCCCTCGAATATCTGGGTTAATTGCAGGAGGGTGCAGTTGATCACGAACTCCAGGTTGTCGCCCGCGCTCATGGTGCGAGCCACATTGAAGAGGATGCTTCTTTCGGCATCGCTTTTTTCCAGGGCGGCTTTTTTTCGCTCCAATTGCTCCACCGTTTGCTGGAGGTCGTTGTTCAGGTCTTCCAGGGAGGCCGCCTGGCTTTCGATGGTGGCGTTCTGGCTGGCGAGTTCGTCATAGGCGCGGCTCAGATCGTTCAGCAGTTGCTGGCGTCTCGCGCTCTCCCCCTCAATGGCGATGCGGTAGCCCGCCAGCCGGGAGATCAGCCACCCGCTGACCGACAGGATCGCCAGGCGAGTCACGATCAGCGCCGAGTTGAGGCTTTCCGGATCCGGCCTGCTCGGATAGAGCAAGATCGCCCCGATATACATGATCATGGCGAGCAACGTCAGCAGGAGCGCAACGGTGGAGGAGTACAGAACGGACGACAGAAAAAGAACGAGGATGTAAACAATAAAAAAAGGGCTTTCATGTCCGCGGGTAAAAAACACCAGCAACGAGGTGGCTGCGATCAGCAGAATGACCGCGCCCAGCACCAGGCGCGGATCCGATTTCCGAAAGGAGGCGTAGTAGAAATAGAGGATCGGAAGCCCTGCGAGCGCAAGCGACAGCAGCGTTCCGGGCAGACGATAGATAATCTGCGGCTGCCAGGCCAACAAGATCAGCAGGCTGCCGACCGCCAGCACAATGCTGTGAGCCGTCCAGCGTAGGGCCGGAACCAATGGCGTATGGGAGGTTGGTTCGATAGGGCGGTCAGGCATCCAGAGACCTCACCTCAGCGGAGGGCAGATGTCAGGCAGGGCTCATTGAATGCCTCTCTCATGAAGGTTTCTTAGGGGAGAAGCATCGCTTGAAGGCAATTTTTATCAGGTTAACCCGAGTTGCTACCTAACCCGGGATCGGTGCCGTTTTCCACTGTAGGGGCGCGATGAATCGCGCCCTGCCAGGCCGTTGGGCGCGATGAATCGCGCCCCTACCCCCCCCGAAGACTCGATATTCGGTAGCGAGCGTGTTCATGTATATATTATTCCATAAACGGCGCGAAGCGATACATAACGCTTCCTTCAGGGTGTAAAAAAGCCCGGTCTGACAACCGCGTCGGACATGCGGGCCACGCGGGACATGGCCCTGACATCGTGGACGCGCACCATATCCGCTCCGCCCGCGATGCCCAGCGCCACCGTGGCCGCCGTTCCCTCCAGGCGGCCATCGACGGGCAGGTTCAGCACCGTTCCGATAGTCGTTTTGCGGGACGTGCCCAGCAGAAGAGGGTATCCCGGACTTTTAAGACGGCGCAGATCGCGCAAAAGTTCCAGATTATGCTCCGGGCGCTTCCCGAACCCGATGCCGGGATCGATAATGATAGCCTCCGGCGCTATCCCCGCCGCTTGAGCCGCCTCCGCCCGTTCCGTCAGAAAATCCCGCACTTCCGCAACCACATCGATGTACCGGGGGTTTTGCTGCATGTCCTTTGGGGATCCTTTTTTGTGCATCAGCACCACCGCAGCGCCGAACGAAGCGACGACATCGGCCATCTCCGGATCGTCCAGGAGGGCGCTCACATCGTTGACAACGCCCGCCCCGGCCTCCAGCGCGGCGCAGGCGACAGAGGCTTTGCGGGTGTCGATGGAAAGGGGAACCGGCAGAACCGCGACCAGCCGCTCGATGACCGGCAGCACGCGCCTCATCTCCTCTTCGGCGGAAACGGGTGCGGAGCCGGGGCGGGTGGATTCTCCCCCGATGTCGATGACATCCGCGCCCTCCTCCACCATCCGCAGAGCGTGGCGAACCGCCTCCTCCGCCTGCTCAAAGCACCCGCCGTCCGAGAAGGAATCCGGGGTGACATTCAGGATGCCCATGACGAGGGTGCGGCCCGGAGCCGGACCGGCCCGGTATCGGAGGGTGGAGCGACCCCTGCCATCAGGGAGGACGGCAAGAGGGTGATGAAGAGGGGCAGGGGCGGAATTCATCATCAGTTGTATAGGGGGCTGGTCGGCCAGAGGGGCGGGAAGGCGGGAATCTCCTGTAAGAAGTCGCCCAGCTCATCCAGCCCTTCGGGGCTGAGATAGAATCCTTTTTCCTGGAGCGTTTCCTCCAGGTGGCGCATCAGGCCCAGCCTGAAGGCGGTGTCGTCGGTGGCGAGAAGAAGGATCTGCTGGATCTGGTACTGGTCCAGCAGTTCCAGCGCATCCGCTGCGTCCTCGGCCATCTCGTTTTCGGGATCCAACATGACCACCCGCCCGAACTCGTAGACGGCATGGGCCACATCCCCGATATGCTGGTAGAGAACCGCCAGCTTGAAATGGTAGGTCGCCTCGAAGGGATTCATCAGCACCAGCTCATTGAGTACCTGGATCGCCTCCCGCAGCCTGCCGCACTGGAAGCAGGCGATGCTCAGCATATCCATGATGACCGGGCTGCGCGGGCACGCTGTCAGGCCGGCCTGGGCCGTTTCGACCGCCTTCCCGAAATCCCCCTGCGTGAGCCGCACTTCCATCAGAGATTCATGAAAGATGCGCTCGTGCGGGCTGAGGCTGATGGCCTTCAGAAGGGATCCGGCAGCCTTGTCCATATTGTTATAGCTGCGGTAAAGCAGCCCCAGGTGGTAATGGTGGTAGGGGTTGTCCGGGGCGAGGCGCAGCGCCTTTTTCATGGCGGCGATGGCCTGCCTGCCGTTCCCCTTCTTGTCGTAGGCCGCCGCCAGATCGAGGTATGCCTGTTCGTAGCCGGGGTCAAGGCGGATGGCCTGCTTGCAGAGGGCGATGCCGTTTTCCACATCGTCGCGCTCGATGCAGAAGAAGCCCAGACTTTTGTAGGCGCGGGCGCAGTCCGGATGGCGCTCGATGGTCTTGCGGAAGATGGCCTCCGCCTGAGTGCCTTCTCCTTTCAGGCCGTAGATATAGCCCAGCTCGCAGAGGGCGTCCGCGCAGTTCGGGTTGACGCTGATGGCGGAGAGAAGAATCTGGATGGCCTGGTCGAGGCGGATCTGCTCCACATAGCAGTAGGCCAGGCTCAGGGAAGCCTCCACGTAAAGCCTCTGCGTCGAGGTGAGGGGCGCGGGCAGTCTGGGCTGGCTCAGCAGGGTTCTGAGGGTTCTCAGGATATCGAACCCCGGCCCCATGCGCCAGGCGTGGCGCTTCTGAGCCGGGCTGACCCGGATCACCTGCTTGAGCTTCCGGATGGCGGCATCGTATTCCCCCTGCTCGATGAACACACGGCCTTCCTGGTAGATGCCCCATATATCGGCTTTGTCCGGCCCTCCGTTTTTACGGATGGTCATGCTTTCCTCCGAAACTGCGGGTTATCGCACCTTGCTGCCGGGCGGAACGTCCCGGTCCGGCATCAGCAGGATGGCCTCACCGCCCACATCGGCGGCCAGCAGCATCCCCTGGGATTCAACCCCGCGGATCTTCGCCGGGGCGAGGTTGACGATCAGAACGACCGTCTTATCGATCAGCGCGTCGGGCGCATAATACTGGGCGATCCCGGCCACGACAGTGCGAACTTCGGAGCCGATATCCACGCTCAGCTTGAGCAGTTTGTCGGCCCCGGCCACCTTCTCCGCGCTCTTGATCTGCCCGGTCCGCAGATCCAGTTTTTTGAACTCATCGAAGGATATGTATGGGGTTTCCCCGGCAGGCTCGTTCACGGCGGGAGTCTCCTCTTTCCTGGGGGTCTCTTTGGCGGTGATGCGCGGGAAGATGGGGGCGACATCGCGCACGCGAGTTCCGGCTTTCAGCCCGCCCCAAACGGCGGCCCTGTCCCAGACCTGGCCGGAAAGCGCCTCCTCGATGCCGAGTTGATGCCAGATGATCTTCGCCACGGTCGGCATGAAGGGCGCGACGCCTACCGCCGCAATCCGCACGCTTTCCAGGGCGGTATAGAGGACATTCGCCAGGTCTTCGATTTTTCCTTCCCGGGCCAGCACCCAAGGGGCCTTCTCGTCCGCATATTTGTTCATCCGGGCGATAAATCGCCACAGGGCGGCAAGAGCCTGCGGGAATTGAAGGGACTCGAAAGCCTCCTCCACCTCGCAGCATATTTGGGCGGCCAGATCCCGGATCTCGCTGTCGGGCGGTGACTGCTGGGGGACGACGCCCTCGAAATAGCGGGTCAGCATTTGCAGATTCCGGTTCAGGAGATTCCCCAGGTCGTTGGCGAGGTCGGCGTTGAAGCGGCGGATCAGCCCCTGCATGGAGAAATCGCTGTCGCTGGAGACAGGCAGCTCGCGCATCACGAAATAGCGGATGGCGTCCACACAGACATCCACCTCGGCCCCGGAGATGTCCGCCAACTGCCGGGCGAGGGTCGCGGGCGGGACAGCGTTGCCTTTAGATTTGGATATCTTTTCCCCCTCGATAGTCCAGAAGCCGTGCCCGAAGAGTCGTTTGGGCAGGGGCAGATCGAGGGCCATCAGCATGGCGGGCCAGAGCGTCGAATGGAAGCGGACGAAGATATCCTTCGCCATGAACTCCACGTCCGGCGGCCAGGTCTGGTTATACTTTTCGGCATCCTCCGGCCAGCCGGTGACGGTGAGGTAGTTCAGGAGAGCGTCGAACCAAACATAGACCACCTGCTGCGGGTCTTCCCGGACGGGGATCCCCCACCCGTACCCGGAGCGGCTGATGGAGGCGTCCCGCAGCCCCCCCTCGATGAAGCGCAGCACTTCGTTCCGGCGCACTTCCGGGGTCAGGAATTCGGGATTTTCCTCGATATGCCGCTTCAGGCGGTCGGTATATCGGCTGAGCCGGAAGAAATAGTTCTCCTCCTCCACCCATTTGAGCGGCTTGCGGCACTCCGGGTTGGGGCAGAGATTGTCCGTCACCTCGGAGGCGGCGAAAAAGGTCTCATCCGAAAGGCAGTACCATCCGGCATAGGTTCCCTTATAGACATCCCCGGAGGCGATCAAGCGCGAAAGGAACTCCTGCACCACCCGGATGTGTCGCTCCTCGGTAGTCCGGATAAAATCGTCGTAGGAGATATTCAGCTTGCCCCAGATATCCTTGAACTGGGCGGCGATCTCGTCGGTGAACGTTTGAGGGTCTTTGCCGCGCTCGCGGGCAGCCTCCAGCACCTTGGGGCCGTTCTCGTCGGTTCCGGTAGCGAATATGACCTTTCGCCCCTTCAGGCGCATAAAGCGGGCCATCACATCGGAGACAATGGTGGTGGAGGCGTTCCCCACATGGGGCACATCGTTCACATAATAGATCGGGGTGGTGATATAAAAGGTTTTCTCGTCGCTCATGAAAGTTGCATCCGCCTTTTTGATGATACTCGTTTATTCGACGCATTTTCGCATAATTCCTGCTCTACGCTCTTTTACCGGAGCGCGGCAGCTTGACTTTCCGGCTATGGAATGATACAATGAAGGCCGCGAGCGGACGAAGGCTCTAATAAACTAAGGGAGCCATCAGTGCGATTGTCGGAGGCATGGGGAACCGGGTGCGGACGGTGAAAGCGCGCCGTCCGGCATAGCGCGGCTCCCTTTTCGTCGAGGGAGGATCTTTTGAGCGTTGCAGGCATTATCCCGGCGCGTTATGCGTCCACCCGGCTCCCGGGCAAGGCGCTTGCCAACCTGTGCGGCAAGCTGCTCATCCAGCACGTTTACGAGCGGACGGCGAGGGCCGAAACGCTGGACGAGGTGATCGTCGCCACCGATGACGAGCGCATCCTGGAGGCCGTCCGGTCATTCGGGGGACGGGCGGAGATGACCTCTCCGGAACACCGCTCCGGCACCGACCGGATCGCCGAGGTCGCGGCAAGGCTGGACGCCGATATCATCGCCAACATCCAGGGCGACGAACCGCTGATCGAGCCGAAAATGATCGATACCGCAGTCCGGGCGCTTCTGGAAGACAAAAGCGTCGAGATGTCTACCCTGAAATCACTCATCCACGACGAGAAGGACATCACCAATCCCAACGTGGTCAAGGTGGTCACCGATCTCTCTGGCTACGCGCTCTACTTTTCGCGCCTGCCCATCCCCTACTGCCGCGATCCCCGGCAGTCCGGCCCGGTGCGCCACTACCGGCATATCGGCCTCTACGCCTACCGCCGCAGCCTCCTGCTGCGCTATCCTCACCTGCCGCAGACCCCTCTGGAACAACTCGAAATGCTGGAACAACTCCGCGCCCTGGAGAACGGCTGCCGCATCCGCGTGGCCGAAACCGATTTCGAATCCCTGGGCGTCGACACCCGGGAGGAGTTGGAGCGGGTGCGTCGTATTCTGGAAGGGGATTGACGGGGAGGCAACCGCCCCCCAGCCCCCGCCGGGCTTCGGCGGAGGGGAGCGGTCTTGGGATGCTTTGACCAAATTACCAAGAGAACGCACCATCTCAGCCCCCCCGAAGCCCAGGAGGTTGGAGGGTGTTTTACACGCTATCCCACACCCTACCATTCACAACGGACGAAAAACCATGTCTCAAGAAATCTATATAGATTCTATTCCCATCGGCGAGGGGCATCCCTTTGTCCTCATTGCGGGGCCTTGCGTGATGGAGGGGGAGGCGTTTTGCCTGGATCTGGCGGCTTCCCTTCGCGATATCGCCTCGGGGGTGGGCCTTTCCTTCATCTTCAAAGCGTCGTTAGACAAGGCGAACCGCACCTCCATTCGTTCTTACCGGGGGCCTGGGCTGGAGGAAGGGCTGAGGGTTCTGCAAGCCGTGAAGAAGCGGCTGAGCGTTCCCGTGCTGACCGATATTCACGAATCGGCCCAGGCGGGGCCTGTGGCGCTGGTGGCGGATATCTTGCAGATACCGGCCTTCCTGTGCAGGCAGACCGATCTTCTGGTGGCCGCCGCCCGGACCGGCAGGCCGGTGAATGTCAAAAAAGGCCAGTTTCTATCGCCCTGGGATATGAGAAACGTGGCCGACAAGATCGTGGAGGCCGGCAACAGCCGGGTACTCCTGACCGAGCGGGGCTACAGCTTCGGGTATAACAACCTGGTGGTGGACTTCCGGAGCCTGCCCATCTTGCGATCCCTGGGCTTTCCGGTGGTCTATGACGCCACGCACAGTCTTCAGATGCCCGGCGGCAGGGGCGATGCCTCCGGCGGGCAGCGAGAATACCTGCCGGAACTCGCCCGCGCCGCGGTCGCCGTCGGGATCGATGCCCTTTTCATGGAAGTCCATCCCGACCCCGATGCGGCGCTCTCCGACTCAGCCACCCAGTGGCCTCTTCACGAACTCCCGCCTCTTCTGGGAAAGCTGAAAGCCATCGATACCCTGGTAAAAGGATAGGCCCTATGGCTGTCCCTGCTGAGAGACAAACCGCAGGCGAGTGGGAGATCACGCCTGTTTATCGGGTTCGTAAATGGAGCCGATCCGTAGGGCAGGCCCGCCTTCTCCTGCTGCATGCAGCGCCCCGGGGTGTGCGCCTGCGCCGGGGAGAAGAAACTCTTTTCTTTCCGATCAGGGATGTGACTTTGCGGATCGTTTTGTGTCTGCTGGCGCTGGGGCTTTTGCTGCCCCTCCTGTTCTTCAGGAGCAAGGAGCGACATCATGGATAACGGGTCTACGGACGAGGCCGCAAGGAAAGTGGCGGAGATCATCGAGCGAATCACGGCCTCTACTCAGGCCGGGGCCACGGTCGGCCCGCCTCATTCGGTCGGGAACCGGACGCTCATCGTCCTCTCCGAAATCCTATACGGCGGCGGCTTCGGCCTGGGATCCAAAGTGTCCCCAGGCCCGGATGGAGCGCCTCCCCATTTCGGGGGCGGAGGCGGCGGGGGAGGCCGCAGCCGCCCGGTCGCCGTGGTGGAGGCCTCCCCCGATGATGTCCGCGTGCGCCCGGTCATCGATTTCACCCAGATCGGTCTGGCCGCCCTGGGAGCCGCCGTCATGGGCTTCTCCCTGTGGCGCAGGCTGGCTGATCGTCAGAGAAGATAGCTGTTTTTTCAACATAGATGAACACAGATCGGAATGGATGAACACCGATAAAAAAGGATATAAAAATCATCTGTGTTCATCCGCTTTTATCCGTGTCCATCTGTATCAAAAAGAAACAACCCCCAATTCCAGGAGGTCACCATTGAATACGCCGGTCAGGGTCGGGATTATCGGGATGGGAGGGTTCGCGGGGACTCATCATCAGGTGATCAGGCAACTGGAGGCCAGCCGGGAATGCAGGCTCGTCTGCACGTGCGACCCCGCCCTTTCCGCCTTCAGGCAGCAGATGATGGCCTGGAACTTCGCGGAGCGCGGGGTGCGAGTCTTCGATGGCTATGAGGAAATGCTGGACGAGTGCGAGGGCGAACTGGATCTCGTCACCGCTCCGACGCCGGTTCCGCTTCATGCCGCGATGCACCGGGCCTGTGTCGAAAGGAAGCTGCCCGTCTATCTGGAGAAGCCGCCCACCCTCGACATCGCGGAACTGGAGGAGATGCTTACCGTCGAAAGCCGCGCCGCCCGGCTGACCCAGGTGGGCTTCAACTTCATCATCGAAAAGCCCCGGCAGGCGATCAAGAAGCGCATACTGGACGGGGAGTTCGGCGCGGTGAAGGAGGTTTGCTTCTGCGGGCTGTGGCCGCGCCCGGCCTCCTATTTCACGCGCAACAACTGGGCCGCCCGCCTGATGCTGGATGGCCGCCTGGTGCTGGACTCCTGTATGGGAAACGCCATGGCCCACTACACTCACAACATCCTTTACTGGGCCGGGCTGAAGGAACTGCACGACTGGAGCGAGGTCGGGCGCGTGGAGGCCGAACTCTACCGCGGGCACCGCATCGAGGGAACCGATACCGTCTTCCTGAAAGCCGAAACCCCGGGCGGGCCGGTGATCCGGATGGCCCTCACCCACGCCTGCGATGGCAGCCAGAGCCACAGGGAATGGCTGGTCTGCGAGAAAGCGACCATCTCCTATATCACCTACCAGGATTACACCATTGAATGGGCGGACGGGCGCACCGAGAGCGGGGAAACCGACCGGCGCGATCTGCTGAAGGAAAACTTCCGGGCCTACATCCACTACCTGCGCCGCAGGGAGCGTCGCCCTCCCACCCGCCTCATCGACTCCCGGCCCTTCGTGCAGCTTTGCGATCTGGCCTATCTGGCCTCCGGCGATATCGCCACCGTCCCCGATGAGGCGATGGCCGTCACCCCTACTGCGGAGGAAGAGAGCGAGCAGAGGGCTATCCGGGATATCCAGCCCATTTTCACCGAGTTTTTCGCCAGCGGACTATTCCCGAGTCAGCAAGGGGTTGCATGGGCCAGGCCGGGCGGGTCGGCTGCGCCGGAAGACCTGCCGCGCCTGCCGGGGGTCATCGCAGGAATGATCGAACGCTGAAACTTACGGAGGAACCTATGGAACCTGAACTGATTGCCGATTACCGCTGCGTGGTGGGAGAGGGGCCGATGTGGCATCCCCAGGAAAAGCGGCTTTACTGGGTGGATATCGACACCGGGCGGATGTTCCGCTACGACCCTCGAACCGGCCAGCACGAGCAGTTCTACCAGGGCGAGGTGGTGGGCGGCTTCACCATCCAGGAGGACGGCGCTCTCCTGCTCTTCATGGACAGGGGCGCGGTCAAGATATGGCGAGGCGGGCGGCTTACCCCCATTATCGATGAAATCCCCCAGGAAAGGGATTCCCGCTTCAATGACGTGATCGCCGACCCGGAGGGGCGCGTCTTTTGCGGCACGATGGCCGTGGGGGAGCGACCGGGCAGGCTCTACCGGCTCGATACCGACGGGTCATTGACGCAGGTGCTGGACGGCGTGGAATGCTCCAACGGGATGGGCTTCACCCCCGACCTCAAGCGAATGTATTACACCGATTCCCTCAAGCTGGAGATGTATCTCTTCGATTACGACCGCGCCACCGGGGACATCGCCAACCGGCGGCTCTTCGCGCGCGTCCCCGAATCCGATGAGGAGGGCCTGCCGGACGGCATGACCGTAGATGCCGAGGGCTATGTCTGGTCCGCCCGCTGGGGCGGCAACTGTCTGGTGCGCTACACCCCGGACGGCTTTGAGGAGCGCCGCATCCGCTTCCCGGCCACGCGCGTCTCCAGCCTCACCTTCGGCGGCGAGGACGACACCGATATTTACGTCACCACCGCAGGCGGCGACAACAAGGAAGAATGCGGCCCCGGTGCCGGCGCTCTCTTCCGCGTCAATGCCGGCATCCGCGGCGTAAAGGAATTCTATTCGAAGGTTTGTCTGTAGAGTATCGCGAGGAGCGCAGCAAAGACGATGCAGTCTGCGAGGAGCGAAAGCTCCGCGACAATCTCCAGTCTCACTCCAACGGGCAAATCTCTCATCAACACGAAAAGAGGGAACCCATGAAAATCTGTATTGTGGGCGGCACAGGCAATATCAGCGCCAGCATCGTCCGGCGGATCCTGGCGCTGGGTCATGAGGTGGTCTGCTTCAACCGGGGAAAGAGCGGGAGCGTTCCCGAGGGGGTGCGCGAGATTCACGGCGACAGGAGCGACCGGGAGGCGTTCGAGAAGGCGATGCAGGCCGAGAAGTTCGATGCGGCCATCGATATGATCTGTTTCAATAAAGCCGACGCGGAAAGCAGCATCCGGGCGTTTCGGGGAGTGGGCCAGTTCGTGCAGTGCTCCACGGTCTGCACTTATGGGGTTCAATACGACTGGCTGCCCGCCGGAGAGGATCATCCCCTTCGCCCGATCACCGACTACGGGCGCGGCAAGGTGGAGGCCGACGCCGCCTATATGGAAGCCTACTACCGGGAGGGCTTTCCGGCCACGATCATCAAGCCTTCCACCACTTACGGGCCGAGAATCGGGCTGCTCCGTCAGGTGGCCTGGGAGTTCGGATGGGTGGACCGGGTGCGAAAAGGCAAGCCCATTCTGATCTGCGGCGACGGGCAGGCCATTCACCAGTTTCTCCATGTGGACGATGCCGCCCTCTGCTTTGCCGGCGTGCTGGGCAAGCCGAACTGCATCGGCCAGACCTACAACATGGTGCGGCGAGGGTTCACCACATGGGCCGATTTTCATCGCACGGCCATGAAGGTTCTAGGGCGCGAGGTGGAGATGGTAGGCGTTCCTCTTGCCGACCTGCTGGCCCTGAATGTCCCGAATGTCTCTATCTGCCGCGATATCTTCGCCCACAACGTCTGCTACAGCGCCGAAAAGCTCTTCCGGGATGTGCCCGAATTCGTCCCGGCGGTCTCTTTAGAGAACGGGATGCGCCAGGTGGTAGAGACTATGGACAGGGAGGGCCGCGTTCCCGACTCCGACCAAGAAACCTGGGAGGATGCCGTGGTCGAGGCGCAGCGTTCGGTCAGAAAGGCGAAAATCTGATGCCCTCGCTTGAAGGAAAGATTGCCCTGGTGACCGGGGCCGGGCGGGGCATCGGCCAGGCGGTCGCCCGCCTGCTGGCCGAACAGGGCGCGGAAACCGTCTGCGCGGCCCGGACGGAGGCGCAACTGGAGGAAACGGTGGCCTCCATTCGCCAGGCAGGCGGCAAAGCGTTATCTCTTGCGGGGGATATCACCCAGGAAGCCTTTGTGGGCAGGCTGTTCGAGAGCATCCGGGGCCGGTTCGGCAGGCTCGATATCCTGGTCAACAATGCGGGCATGGCCCCTTTCGGCCCGGTGGAGGAGCTTTCCGCCGAGAAATTCCGGCAATGTCTGGAGCTGAATGTCCTGGCCGTCTTCATATGCCTGCAGCAGGCGGTACGCCTGATGAAAGCAACCGGGGGCGAGGGCAAGATTATCAATATCGGCTCCGTCCGCTCCCACTGGACGGAAGCAGGCGATGGCGGGGCCTACAATGCCAGCAAATACGCTGTGCTGGGCCTGACCGAATCGGTGGCCCGCCAACTGCACGGCTCCGGCTGCCGGATCGCGGTCGGGATGGTCTGTCCCGGCGTTGCGGACACCCCGCTCACCAACCCCGCCCGCGAGCCGCGTCCCGACTGGCTGGCTCCCGAAACCGTCGCCCGGGCCGTCCTCCACGCCCTCACCGCCCCGCCCGATGTGAATGTCTTCGACACCACCCTCTTTCCGATGAGCCAGAGGCCGTGGTAGTGGCAAGGGCCACCGTATCCGGGGTATAATGGGGTAAAGATGAAGAGGCAGCGCGTCTTTTAGAACAGCATAGAGGCAGCGGCTCCTTCTCGTCAGCCGCATAAATGCAATCCCATCCAGGAGGCGTCCATGAGCGAGCAGGATAACGTCCGATTGATTCAGGAAATTTATGCCGCGTTCGGGCGGGGCGATGTGTCCGCCCTGCTGGAGATGCTGGCCCCGGATGTCGAATGGCTCTACGACGGGCCGGACACCATCCCCTGGGGCGGCCATCGGAGCGGCAGGGAGGAGGCCGCCCGCTTCTTCTCCAGCCTGGCCGAATCTGTGGATGTGAAGGAGTTCGGCGTCCACGAGTTCATCGCTCAGGCCGATAAGGTGGTCGCTGTCGGCCATGAAAAGATGCACGTAAAGGCCACAGGCCGCTCCTATCTGGCCCACTGGGCGCACGTTTTCACCGTCCGGGACGGCAAGGTGGCCCGCTTCCGCGAATATACCGACACGGCGGCGGTTGCAGCGGCTGTATAAACCCCGGCTGCCGCCCACAAACGCAGGGGCGACCCGATGGGTCGCCCCTGCCATGCAAACGGCCTGCTCATAAGGGCATGTCTTACCCGAATACCTCCCCCAGCACGCCTACCGCCCCATCCACCGCCATATCCAGGGCCTCCGGGACCAGTTTGGCCCAGTAGCGGGTGTTGGCTTCGTGGCCGCCGCGCCGGAGGGCCTCCCGGGTGGGGAGGTAGCCGACATAGTGGCTTGTGCAGTGGGCGATGTAAGTGGGGTACGCGGGCGAGGCCATCTTGATGCGAAGCTGCCCTTCCACGAACGGCTCCCCGGGAAGGCCGACCAGGGCAATATCGCCGATACGAAGGGCCTGGATTTCATAATCGAGGTTGGGGCTGCGCCGGCGCATGAGATGAACGCTGATGACACTGGCAGCGCTGACCCATTCCCAAGTGGTCGCCGTTTTGCTCTCATCGCTCCAGACCGGCTGGGGATACTCCCTCAGGACGCGGGCCGCCTCCTCCATCTCTTGCGGCTCCAATTCGCGTAAGGGGATGGCGATCTCCTTGATCCGCGAATCCAGGGCCGCCCTGTCGGTGAAGGCCAGCGATTCTATCACCTTGAAGACGGTTTGCGCCAGCGCCCGGCCCATCCGCCGGTGGTCTTCCACATAATCCGGGTCGAAGGGAGGCCAGGGATTGATATTGCCGCAGGCCCCGTTCAGCACGAGCGCCACGCAATCCGGCCCGTAAGCCGCCCGGATCTCTTCCGAGAGCGCCCCGGGCCAGTCGGCGGAGACGATGGGCCTGGGGAAGACGTGTACCGGATGGCAGGTGTAGTGCGCGATGACGGCCACCATTTTCATCCGGTCCGTCCGCAGGCATATCACCCCGAGTTCGGGGTCTATCGGGCCTTCGATATAGCGGATGCCGGTCGGGCCGAGAGGCTGGGGCCATGTCGGGCCGGGCATGGATATCGTGCCGTCGCGCATGACCGCTCGCCGGTTGAAGGCCCACCGGCCCTCGATGCCGCTGCCCGATCCCACCTGCACCGGCTGGAGAGACTCCAGCGCCCGGCGGATCGCCTCCACTGCGCGGGCAGCGGCCCACTCGCTGTAGCGGTCGTTCCCGCCGAGCAGCCATTCGTGTTCCCGGGGGACGCCATCAAAATCCTCGTCCACCATGAAGTGGCCCAGCGAGGGCGCGGAATGGGTCTGCGTGGCATGAACCATCACCGCCTCCGGCTCCAGCCCGAACCGCTCCCGGGCGGCCTGACGGATCTGCCGGGTATAGGGTTCGGTCACGATGGTCACATCCAGGGCCAGGATGCAGAGCCGTTTCCCGCCGCTTTCGAGGACAAGGGCTTTCGCATAGAGCGGATCCCACACCAGTTTCGCGGGCCGATAGGCCCCGACCGCCCCGGCCAGATGCACCCCGGCCTCCGGCGTGATCTCCACTTGCGCCGCCCCGGCCCTCAATATCGCCTGATCCGTCATCGTTGTCCGCCTCCTCGATAAAGCCGCCGCCATAAGCGGTTTCGGCTGAGGCGTCTTTCTACGGCTGCAAGGCTTCCTCCTTCCGGCGGGCGGCGCGAGCGCGTTCTTGCCGGGGGGTCTGCTTCTGGCGGTTCCAGTAGAAATCCCTCGGTTCGGATCGCAGGACGCCGGGCAAGCCCAGCACCAGGACCAGGGCGCGGCGCGGGGTGTCTGAAAGATTCGGGCCGGTGTAATGCAGGGTGCGGTGGTGGTGGGCGGTCGCGCCGCCCGCGGGCAGAGGGCAGGCCACCGCAGTCGATATATCCGCTTCATCCATCTCCAGGCCGTGTACCTGGGGATTGTGGCCGATACAGTGGTGGGGCAGCACCTCCCAGCGGTGGCTGCCCGGCACGAACTGCATGCACCCGTTCTCCGGGGTGGCGGGCTGGAGCGGGATCCATATGCTGATCGAGGGATAATCCATCGCCCCGTCGCCGTAGGCTTCGTCCTGATGCCAGGGCGTCGCCGCGCCCGTCCGGGCCGGTTTCAGGATGGCGTGGTCGAACTGGAAAGCGGCCTCCTCCCCCATCAACTGCCGGGCAATCCCTGAGGCGCTGGCGTAAAACGATCCCTGTCTCATCTCCGGTGCGTACCTGGACGGATTCAGGATTTGTGGCAGGACCGCGTCCTTTCCCTCTTCATCCGTCCCGCCGAGGTCGAACTGGTCTCCCACCTCCCGACCGGCCTTTCTCTCGAACAGCCGGTCATAGATATCCTTCAGCCAGTCCACCTCCTCAGGTGTCATAATAGCGCCCAGCGCCAGGTAGCCCTCCCGGTGAAAGAAAGCGGTCTGTTCCGGTGTCAATCGAACCGCAGGCGTCATTTTCTCCCTCCTTCCGCTCGATCAATGGCGGTTGTTTTGCATCCAGGATAAAGGTTCGGCTAAAATGACAAAAATTCCTTTTAGAAATATATCCGCACCGGGTGCCTCCATTGCGTCAAAATCCATCTCAAACAAACAGTTCATTTATGGAAAAACATTTTTATAGAACCCATGCCAGGAATATTCCGGTCGGGAGGGACCGCATCACAGGCGCTGGCAGTGTTCGAAGAAAGGAGTGCCGGCTGATGGGGGGCTATCGAGAGCTTTTCCAGGAGCTGCTCGGTCAGATGGATATCTTGAAGGAGCTTGCCGGGGATGAGCAGCCGGAGCTGGAAGACTTCATCCTGTTGGCCCAGGCCCGGCTCGATTTTACCGTTCTCGAAAATCTACTCGCACTTATCGATGAATACACCTATTTCGAGTTCGACCGGAGGCGGCAGAACGCCTCCCGTAAGGAGGAGTCCGAAGCCAGGCCGCCCCGCCACTGCGTCACCTGCGGCAAGCTGCTGACCGGAGCCAAGCGCAAATACTGCTCACGCATCTGCCAGTACGGGGGCGTTATCAACATCGCCCGCCCGGAGTGCATCAACTGCGGCCAGCCTCTGAAGCGCAAAGCCAAGTGGTGCGCCGCCTGCCGCAAAGAGCACCTTCGCGAATACAACCGCGAATACGCCCGTGCCCGCCGCGCCCGCGCCAAAGGCGACCGGATGAAACGCGCCGCCTGAAATTCAATCGGCCCGGTCCGATTCGGATAGGCCTTTTCTTTTGAAGGTGTCGGTGCCGCCTGCGAGCGAAGCGATCTCCAGGCTAACAAAAGCACAAAGCTCTCTCAGATTGAAGGGTCTGGAGATTGCTGCCTCGCTCCGCTCCTCGCAAGGACAGCGATACCTTCTTCTCATACTGGCATCCGGCCACAATCACCCGTCTCCTTTGACGCCCTGCCGCGCTGTATGCTATACTCTCTGAGGGTGATTTGTGGTGTTAGAGGATGCTTGGTTCGGTTCGCTGAAGCTGCTTTTACAGATCATCGTGATTGTCGTGCCGCTGATGATCGTCCTGGAGGTGTTGAAGGGGATTCACGCCTTCGAGTGGCTGGCGGAGCGTCTCCAGCCTGTCATGAGGAGGACGCCCCTTTCCACCAACGCTCTTTTTCCGCTGATCGTGGGGCTTGCCTTCGGGCTGACCTACGGGGCCGGGGTGCTGATTCAGGTGGCTCGCGAGGGGAGGCTGGGCCGTCGGGAGCTGCGGCTGATCCTGGCCTTCCTGGCGATGAGCCATGCGATGATCGAGGATACCATCTGGTTCGTGGCGCAGGGGGCGGGCTGGCTCTGGATGGTCTTCGGGCGGGTGGCGGTTTCTCTCCTCATCCTGGCCGCCCTGGGTCGGTGGCTGGGCGGCAGCGATGAGGCGGACCCGCAAGATTAGGGGTTCCTGCGGGTCCGGATCTCCTGGTTGTCCGCTGTCTCCTGCCGGACGCGGGCAGTATCGTAGTCCGGGCGAGTCTCAGCCTGCCTGTCCTCCAGCTTGCTCAGGCGCGAGTCGAGGCGTTTGAGGGTGGCGTCGAACCCCAGCAGGAATTCCTCGTAGTCGTTCTGAAGCTTTCTCAACTGATCGTTGGTCTGCCTCTGCTCCCGGATGGCCTCTTCCATATGCAGCCTTTGAAGCTTATAGCGGAGGATAAGCCAGACTGCCAGCAGCGGCGTTGAGACCGCCAGCAGAATCACCAGCACAAACAGCATTACGATAGTTTCCGTCATTATGGCTCCTGAAACTACGCCTCGATGCGGCGGACGGAAACCTTTTCCGGCTCCGCCGATACCGCCGCATCGGGCGCAGGGGAAAGCGTCTGGTTCGCCTGGGACTCGACCCGCGAGAGGCGGCCTTCGATCCGTTTAAGCCGGGCGTCGAACCCCAGGATAAACTGCTCGTAATCTTTGCGAAGTTCGTCGAGCTTGCGCTCCAGATCCTCCCCGGCCCGCATTTTGGATTCCATTCGCATCTTCTCCAGCTTGAAACGCTGGCTCATGTAAACGATTGCCACCACCATGATAAACGGTGCCAGAGGAATCATGAGCGCCAGTTCGTTCTCCATCCGCCTCTCCTCACTCAACCCAACGAAACGCCTGCCGCCTGCTTTACCGCCCGGCCCGCCCCACCTGGACTTCTTCATTCCCGGCCTTTTCCACGGGCACGAACCGGGCCGAGGGTTCGGAATCGCCGATCATCTGCTGGCGCTCGGACTCCAGTCGGGCGATCCGGCTCTCCAGGCGCTTGAGGGTGGCGTCGAACCCCAGGATGAACTGCTGGTACTCCTCGTGCCAGGCATCGATTTTGCGCTCCACATCCTGATTGTTGCGCTGGGCCGTGGTCAGCTTCAGGCTTTCCAGTTTATACCAGTGAACGATAGCGACGATTGCCACCACCATCGCAAAAAGAGCGAATGCTGCCAATACTATTCACCTTCCTCCTTCATCATGCTGTCCGCAGAGGCGTTCCCCCGCTTCCTTCTTTCATAACGGAGAGCGCCCCTTGAAGGTTACGCTACCCGGGCGGCCATTTCATCTGTCGGCCCGCGAGAAGATGGATGTGTAGATGGTCGACGCTCTGTCCCCCGTGCGCGTTGCAGTTGATGACCAGGCGGAAACCGTCCTCTGCGAAGCCCTTGTCCGCCGCGACCCGGTTGGCCGCCAGCAGCATTCGGCCCAGGAGCCCGGCCTCGCTCTCGCCCACAGCCAATATATTCTCGAAATGGCTTCTCGGGATGATCAGGATATGCGCCGGCGACTGCGGGTTGATATCGTAAAACGCCAGGATATCCTTATCCTCATAGACCGTCTGAGGGACGATTTCCTTCGCCGCCATCTTGCAGAAAACACAATCGGACATCTTCGGCTCCTTGGGATTGATTTTCGACAACCGACCCCCGGATTCCCTCGCCTGCCGCTTTTTCGGCTCGGACGGGCACGATGGCCCCGCGCCGGGCCGTTCTCGCCTCGAAGGAGACGCGCAGGTAGTTGGGGGAAAGGCCGGAGGCCACGCCGGTTTCCGGGTCAAACTCCTCCACCAGCACATCCAGGACGCGCCCGGTCTGGCTTTCCGCAAAACGGCAGCCCATCTCGGCGCTCAGGCGGATCAGGCGCTTGCTGCGGGCGGCCTTCACCGGCTCCGGCACGCTGTCGGGCAGGGAGGCGGCTGCCGTTCCGGGGCGCGGGGAATAGCGGAAAACGTGGATTTTCGCAAACCCCATTTCCTCCGCGAAGCGGAAGCTATTTTCAAAGGCTTCCTCGCTTTCCGCCGGGAAGCCCGCCATCATATCGGTAGTGATCGAAACGTCCGGCAGCCGCTCTCGCAAGCGGTCGGCAAGAGCGCGGAAAGATGCGGTGGTGTAGCGCCGGCGCATGGCCCTGAGAACCGTATCGTCTCCGCACTGCAAGGGCAGGTGGAAGTGCGGGCAGACCTTCGGGCAGGAGACAGCCGCCTCGATGATGCCATCGGAAACGTCCTTCGGATCTATCGAACTCAGGCGGATGCGCTCCAGCCCATCGATGGCGGCCAGGCCGGTCATCAGGCTGGCAAGGTTACGGTAGGCCCCCAGGCGGATGCCGGTCAGTACCACTTCCTGATAGCCGCTTTCCACCAGCCGCCGCGTTTCCTCGAACAGTTCCTTCGCCGGGCGGAGCATGTTGCCGGGCCGGGAATAAGGGATGATGCAGTAGCTGCATTTCAGGGTGCAGCCGTCTTGAACCTTCAGGGTGGCCCGGGTGCGCTCGTATGGGTTTCCCTCACGGCCTAAAACGTCCGTGCAGCCGATTTCCGGGTTGGCCGGCAGCAGGGGCAGGTTCAGCACATCCCGGATATAGGCCCCTACCTCGTCTGCCAGGCGATCCTTTTCCCCGTGCCCCAGCGCCAGGGTGACGCCGGGCATGTGAAACAGGGCGTCCTTCTCCACATGGGCCAGGCAGCCGGTCGCAACCACAATCGGGCCGTTCTCGCCCCTTGTGCCGCGCCGGAGGGCGTATCTGGATTTCTGGCTGGCTTCCCCGGTCACCGCGCAGGTATTGACGATATATACATCCGCCTCTTCGGGCCGGGCTACCACCTGAAACCCCAGAGCGCGAAACTGCTGCAATATCTGCTGGGACTCATACTGGTTCACCTTGCAGCCCAGGGTCGAGACGGCGACCGTCCGCGGCGCTTTTCGTTCCGGCATCCGATGCTCCTGTTCCAAAACCCTTCCACCAGGCCCCTTCCCGGTGATGCTTAAAGATTATCCTCATTTTACTACACCCGTCCCGCCCCCGTCAATATCGCGTATCTCGGTCTAATGGCGTAGTTCTTCCTCCTCCTAAAGAGGCAAACAAAAATCCGCCCCTTGCCTGTATTGATATCCAGGGAAAACGCCTATAATAAAGGTGATCAATGTAAAACCTTGCCTCTTCGTAATAGGGGACCCGTCGCCCGGCCACTTGGGCGGCGGTTTTGTTTTTCAGGGGCGTCGGGCTGCGTGGACGGCGTCGGCAAGGCGGGCCAATTCGGGGAGGGAGAGCGTTTCGCCGCGCGTCATGGGGCCGATGCCGGCCTTTGCCAGAACCGCGCAAACCTCATCTCGGGAGAGACCAATGCCTGCCGCCCCGGACAGAGCGTTGAGGAGGGTCTTGCGGCGCATCTGGAAGATGCCTCGCACGACCGCAAAAAAGAGGGACTCATCGGCGACCTGCACAGACGGCTCCGGGAGCGTCTCGAAGCGCACCACGGAGGAATCCACCTGCGGGGCGGGCATGAATACCGTTCGCGGGACCTCCAGGGCGATCCGGGGCCGTACGGCGTACTGGACGAACACGGTCAGGGCCCCGTAATCCTTTGTGCCCGGCCCGGCGATCAGCCTGCGGGCCACTTCCTTCTGCACCAGGAGCGTCCATGTCGAGAAATGTCGGCGGTGGGCCAGCAGCTTTTCCAGGACAGGGCTGGTGATATAGTAGGGCAGGTTCGCCGCCACATGTACCGGATCGCCCCCGAAATGCTCCTTCGCCAAGGCCGGCAGGTCCGCCGTCAGGAAATCCTGATGGATGATCCGCACATTGGGCAAATCTCCCACGGTTTTCTCCAGCACGGGGAGCAAGACGGCGTCGATCTCCAGCGAAACGACCTTCCGGGCGGCCCCGGCCAGCGCCCGGGTGAGGGTTCCGATCCCGGCCCCGATCTCCAGCACACCGTCCTCCGACCCGATATCCGTCACCTCCACGATCCGCTTGAGTACATTGACATCCACCAAAAAATTCTGCCCGAGTGCCTTCTTGAGGCGCAGGCCGTGCCGATCCATCAGGGAGCGCACATATGCGGGCGAAGTGAGGGAAGGTGTCATGGACTCTCGCAAACGAAAATAAAATGGAGCCGCTGCGTTGAGCGGCTCCGTACACAGAACGCGGGAAACAGCCGTTTCTTGAGGTGCCCGGGCGGCTGTCTTACGCTGTCCCGGATTTTGGCAAAAGGTTTTGCGGACTAGAGAACTACCACGTTGGCAGCTTGCAGCCCTTTCGGCCCTTGCACTACTTCGAACTCAACCTGCTGGCCCTCGGCTAAGGTCTTGAACCCGTCCTTTTGAACTGCCGAGTAATGCACGAATACATCCTTGCCTTCTATGGTTTCGATGAAGCCATAACCCTTGGCATCATTGAACCATTTAACTCGTCCGGTCGCCACTCTCCAACCTCCTTTGGGTACTTCTAAGTCGAAAGTCAGGAGGTTCGAAGGCTGACTTCTCACGACACCATCCTTCAGACTTAGACTCTTGTGAGTTTCTTTGTATGCGGCACCTGTGACGCATTATAACACAATTGTTGAGCTTTGTAAAGACCCTTTGTGCATAATACGGGCAGAATTTCTCAAAAAAGTCGCCCGCCCTGTGCGAAATTTTTTCACGCAAGCAGGAATAAACCGCCCGACAGCTAAAACCCATAGAAGAAACACGCCCGTTTCGAGTTCTTCCGGCCCGCCTCGTCCGCCGGAGGCTCTACTGATAAGGAGGCATCATGTCCGATTTAACCCCCTGCGTCCTGGCTTTCATGGCCCATCCGGACGACATCGAATTCACCTGCGCCGGAACGCTCGCCCGGCTTTACAAGGAGTACGGCTGGCGCGTCGCGATGGGAACTTCCACGCCCGGAGACTGCGGCTCGATGGAGCTGCGGCCCGAGGATATCTCGCGCACCCGCCTGGGCGAAGCCCGCCGCTCCGCCGCCATGCTGGACGCGGACTTCTACTGCATCGGTGGCCGCGACCTCTTCGTCTTCTACGACCGCCCGCACCTCCAGAGGGTCATCGAGGTGGTGCGAACGGTGCGCCCCACCATGGTCGTCACCCACAGTCCCAGCGATTATCTGCTGGATCATGAGGTGACCAGCACCCTGGTACGGGCCGCCGTTTTCTGTGCCTCGTGCCCGAATATCTTCACCGACGCCGCGGATCCGCAGCCCGCCACCCGGTTTGTTCCCCATGTCTATTACGCCGACCCGATGGAAGGCCACGACATTTTCGGCAAGGATATCACCCCCGATTTCGTGGTCGATATCACGAACACCATCGATCTGAAGGAGCAAATGCTCTGCTGCCACGCTTCCCAGCGCGAATGGCTCCGCGCCCAGCACGGCCTGGACGAGTATGTGATGGGTATGCGAAGCTGGGCCGCCGAACGCGGCAAAACCATCGGTAGGCCCTTCGGCGAGGGCTTCCGGCTCCACCAGGGACACGGCTATCCCCATGAGGATATCTTGCGGAAACTGCTGGTCCCGTGAGGACCGATTGTAACGTATGCGCCCTTCCCAGCCACCGGAACTTTCGCTTGAGCAGGAACACACCTTAAATCGATGTCCTTACGAGGGGCATAGCGACGCGGCAATTTCCAGTGCCACAAATGTCCAAGAAGGCTCGCCCATTAGTGTGATCCTGGAGATTGCCGCGTCACTATGCTCCTCGTAAGGACATATGCGCCAAAGCCTTGAACCCAGGAACCATGCCTTCTCTACTTTGTCCGGAGGCATTATATGTTTCGCCTCGCTCTCAAATCGTTAATTTTCATTCCCCTTATCCTCCTTGCCTCCGCCGCCCGGAGCCAAAGCCTTGTAGCTACCGCCTCCCCGGAGGCCGCCCAGCCGGGCGGCATTGCCGTCATTACGGTTTCCTCCCCGGCTGCGGATGCGATCCAGAAGATGGCGGTTCGCCTGCGAAACGAGTCGTTTGCAGGCTATCGCCTCGGGAGCGTCTGGAAAGCCGTTGTCGCCGTGCGCGCCCTGACGAAGCCAGGGGTCTTTCCGGCTGCTGTGACGGTCACAGGCCGGGACGGAAGCGAGACCGGAACGGCGGTGAATGTGCGCGTCCTCCCTAGAGCCTTCCCGACGCAAAAAATCAGGGTGGCCCCTTCTAAATCGGGCCTCATGTCGCGGGATATCCTGGCCCGGGAATGGGAGATTCTGGTCGCCGCGATGAAGGAAAGCCGCCCGGAGCCTCTCTGGGGGGGGAAATTTACCCTCCCCGTCGCCAGCCGGGTCACCTCCGATTACGGCAAGAAACGCTACCTCAACGGGCGGCTCTGGGGCCAGCACTCCGGCATCGACCTTACGGGCAGCGCGGGCGTTCCAGTGAAGGCCCCGGCCCCCGGGCGCGTGGCCTATGCGGGCAAGCTCTGGATGCGCGGCAACACCATGATTATCGATCACGGCTTCGGCGTTTTCTCCCTTTTCAACCACCTGTCCGCATTTGATGCGGCCATGGGGGAGAGTGTCCGGGCCGGCCAGCCGGTCGCCCGCGTGGGCGCTACCGGGCTGGTCACCGGACCGCACCTCCACTGGGAGGTTCGCATCGGAACGGTTCCCGTCAATCCCTGGCCCCTCGTCCGAAACGGCCTGCCCCTTTAGGCGGAGAATATGCCCATGAAATCCGGCCTACCGCTGCTTATCCTGCTGCTCTTTTCCGCTCCCGGATTCGCCTGGGGCAAGGAGGCACGCATGAACGAAGCATCGTCCTATCCCGATCCCTTCAATGTCGTCTGGACGGACCCCGGCCCGGACAGTTCGGCCTCCATGCCGCTCGGCAGCGGCGATGTGGGGCTGAATGTGTGGGTGGAGGCAGGTGGAGACCTCCTCTTTTACATCGGCAAAGCCGACGCCTGGAGCGGGCAGAACCAACTGCTTAAGCTGGGCCGGGTGCGCCTCTCCCTGGCCCCCAACCCCTACCGGCAAGGGCTACCCTTTCGCCAGACGCTCCGGCTGAGGCAGGGCGATATCGAGGTGCAGGCGGGAGAGCCGGATTCCACCATCTTGACCCGCATCCGGGCCGACGTGATCCTTCCGGTCGTATTTCTGGAGGTCGAGAGCCGCAAGCCGGTGGAGGTCCGGGTCAGCCTGGAAATGTGGCGCGAGACGGCGTCCCTTTCCGGAGAGGATCCGAATGTCGCCCTTCCCGCAGGCTCGGAAGATGCCGTTGTGCCCGGCAAAGACCGCATCCTCTGGTTTCACCGGAACCGGACATCGATTTATCCGGCCTCCATGCGCCTGCAAGGGCTGGGGAGTCTCCTCTCCGGCCTTCCCGATACGCTGATCCACCGCACCTTCGGGGGTATGATCCGAGGGGAGGGCTTTGTCGGCGAGACGCCTTATTCCCTGAAATCCGTGCAGCCGGGGAAGCGTTTCATCCTGGCGGTTCACCTCCTCACCATGCAGACCGATACGGCCCAAGAGTGGGCCGACCGGCTGGAGAAGCAGGCCGAGCGGGTGGAAGCTGTTCCCGCTGGAAAGGCGCGGAACGCCCACAATCGCTGGTGGGGCGATTTCTGGAAGCGGAGCCGGATCGGGGTGTCCGGGCCGGAGCCGGAGATCGAAACCCTGAACCGGGGGTACGCCTTGCAGCGGTTCATCAGCGCATGCGCGGGCCGGGGAGCCTATCCGATCAAATTCAACGGCTCGCTCTTCACGGTCGATGCCCGGGAGCCGGGTGAGACGGGCGATGCCGACTACCGGCGCTGGGGCGGCTGCTACTGGTTCCAGAATACCCGGTTGGCCTACTGGCCGATGCTGGCCTCCGGCGACTTCGACCTGATGCCGCCTCTTTTCAGGATGTACCGGGCTATGCTGCCCCTCGCCCGGGAGCGCACCCGCCTCTACTTCGGCCATTCCGGGACCTTCTTCCCTGAAACCCTCGCCTTCTGGGGCCTCTACGCTGACGACAACTACGGGATGGAACGGGAAGGCAAGCCCGTCTCCCATGTCGATAACACCTACATCCGGCACTATCATTCTGGCGCTCTGGAACTTCTTGCTATCCTGCTGGACTATTACGCCCACACGCGGGACGCCGAATTCATCCGGGAGACGATCCTGCCCCTGGCGGGCGGGATTCTCGATTTCTACGATAAGCATTATCCCCGCGCCGATGGGAAGCTGCGCTTCGAACCGGCCCAGGCCCTCGAAACATGGCAGGAGGCCGTCAATCCCCTCCCGGAAATCGCGGGGCTGAAGTGGGTTCTGGACGGGCTGCTGAATCTCCCGCCCGCGCAGACCGGGGCCGACCGGCGGGCCGCGTGGAAGCGGCTCCTCTCCGAACTCCCGCCCCTGCCCGCAGGCCGGGAAAACGGCCAGCCGTTCCTGAAGGCCGCCTCGGATATCCTGGCCCCGGCCATGAACTCCGAAAACCCTGAGCTTTACGCCGTCTTCCCCTATCGCCTCTACGGGGTCGGGAAGCCGGAGATCGCCGCCGCGGTCGAAACGTTCCGCCGGCGCATCTATCAGGGCAACGAGGGCTGGCGGCAGGATCCCATTCAGGCCGCCCTCCTGGGCCTGGCCGAACCGGCCCGGCAGATGGTACTGCAGCGATTTTCCACCAAACACCCGGGCAGCCGCTTTCCCGCCTTCTGGGGACCGAACGCAGACTGGATCCCGGATCAGGATCACGGCACGGTCGGCCTCATGGCCCTTCAAACCATGCTTCTCCAGGCTGAGGGCCGCAAAATCCTGCTCTTCCCCGCCTGGCCTGAAAATTGGGATGTCTCCTTCCGCCTGCACGCCCCCTATAAAACCACGGTGGAAGGCGTCTGCCGCCGGGGCAAGCTGGAATCCCTTCAGGTAACCCCCGCCAGCCGGAGGAAGGATGTTGTGCTGGGAAGCGGGATAGAAACGGAAAAACCTTTGTGATCGAATCCCGACGGGATGCTGCTGCCGTGGTCAGCCTGGTGATGGGGTGGATGTTTTTGTCCGGCATGATCGGAACCGGCATGATCGGCCCCAACCGTTCCTCCATCGAGGGGGAATACGGGGTCAGCCATACCCTTTTCGGCCTGACGGTCGCGCTGATTCAGATCGGCAGCGCTGCAGGCGTGCTGCTGGCTGCCCCGCGCCTGCGTCGCTTCCCTCGCGTAAACCTCCTGATGGGCGGACTGGCCTTTCAGGTGGCGGGCTTTGTCTCGGCCTGCGCCACCCGCAGCGTCTGGGGCGCGGTGGCCGGGTGGACGCTCATCACCCTGGACACGATCCTGAAGGCCATCACCAACTCCATCAGCGCCCGGCTCTGGGCGGACAATCCCCGCAAGGGAGTGACCCTCCTGCATGGCTCCAACGGCATCGGGAAGGTCTTCGGCCCCCTGATCGCCTTCGCCTGCCTTTTCTTCTACTGGCGCTGGAGCTTCGCCGCGGTAGGGGTCATTACCGCGCTGGTGCTGCTGGCCTTATTCGCCCGCTACCGCAGCTTCAACGGGCTGGGGGCGCAGGAGAACCGGGAACCCTCCCGTGCGGACAGGGCGGTCCTGAAGCGCCCCTTCTACTGGCTCTGCGTTATGCCCTTCGGGATGATCTCCGGCGGGGAGCTTGCCTTCGTGACCCTCCTGCCCCTCTTCTGTGAAAAGCAAAAGGACATGTCCCCCGAGGCGGCCAGCCTGATGCTGACTGTCCATCTCACCGGTCTGGCCGCAGGGCGCTTCATCTCCGCCCTCTCCGGCGGGAAAGCCAGTAATGCGACCATTATCGCCGTCTGCCTGTCAAGCGGGCTGTTCGCCGCTCTCGCCCTGCTGACGGACAGCATTCTTCTGCGGGCCGCCTGTCTTTTCTTCTGCGGCGGCCCCTTTTCCAGCACGTGGCCCACCTATTACGCCCAGGTCTCTCGCCTCCTGACCGGCCACCGGGAAATGCTCGATTTCGGCAGCAGCCTGAGCAACACGGTCGGCATCTCGATCTGCATCTTCGCCAGCAGCAAAATTGTCGATATCAACCTGATGGCCGCCATACTCTTCGGCCCTGCTGTGCTATGGCTTTTCGGGATTCTCTTTTATTTAGGGCCGTATCTGAGAGGATAAGGTGGTTTCGTAGGGGCGCGCCTGCGTGCTTGCCCCATACGCATCCAGATCAGGTCTTCTGTCCCACCGAGGCGGGATTCGGGGCTTTGATAGACCGTTACCTAACCCCCCTGCCCCCTTCCCGAAGCGGGCAGGGGGAGGAGATGGCACCGTAAATGACCACACAATCTACTCCCCTCTCCCCGAAACGGGGAGAGGGGTTAGAGGAGAGAGGTAACCCCGCCCCCATGACCGGAGGATCTTTCCCCTTATCTTGTCCCTATGGGGCAACCCATCGGGTCGTCCTCCCAGGCGAAAGTCCTGGTAGCATCATGGCGGCGAGGCGGCCACCTACAGGCCCCCTGGTATGACCCGACAAACAGAAATCCCCCCTAGCGAGGTGACATATGCCCGACCGGAACTCTCAAATCCATCTTCTGCTCCACGGCCAGGAAGTCCCGCCTCCCGAACGCATCCCGCTTCGCGCCGGGCCGGTCTCTCTGCGCTACGAGGGCGGCGACTTGCGCTATCTCAGGGTCGGTGGCAAGGAAGTTCTCCGGCGCATTTACGGCGCGGTCCGGGACGAAAACTGGCGCACCGTTCCGATGGAACTCCGGGAGGTGGAGCGCGATATCCGCCCCGATTCCTTCAGGATCGCCTACGATGCCCGCCACCGGCAGGGCGCGGTGGATTTCGCCTGGCGGTGCGTCCTTCAGGGCAGCCCCGATGGAACGGTGACCGTGGGCTTCGACGGCAGGGCGCTTGCCTCGTTTTTGAAGAACCGCATCGGATTGTGCGTACTGCATCCCGTGCGCGAGTGTTCGGGGCGGCCCTGCACGGTTCGCCATCCGGACGGCTCTGCGGAGGAAAGCCGTTTCCCGGAGCGGATCTCGCCGCACCAGCCCTTTTTCGAGGTGGCGGCCCTCACCCATGAAGCGATGCCCGGCCTGCGGGCCGAGGTGAGTTTCGCAGGGGAGGTTTTCGAGACGGAGGATCAGCGCAACTGGACGGACGCCTCCAATAAAACCTATTCCATCCCGCTTTCGGTGCCCTACCCGGCCCTTATCGAAGCCGGAACGCGAATTCACCAGACCGTTACCTTTACATTGCGCGGCCCGATCCCCGAAGAACCACCGCCCGCAAGGGAATGCATTCTGGCTGTCGGGGAGTCCTCGGTCGGGCGATTTCCGGGAATCGGCGTTCGCCTGCCCTTCCCGCCGGTGGAATTGACCGACTTCGAGCGGGATTCCCTGCGCTCGCTGCATTTGACCCATCTCTGGGCCGATGTCGAAGGGGCAGACCCGGAATCACTCCGCCAGACGGCAGCCGCATCGGCGACTCTGGGTGTTCCTCTGCGGGTCTGTCTGCGTCTGTCGGAATTCCTGGCGGAAAGCCAACTGCGGGCCGTCCGCGCCCTCTATGACGAGATCGAACCGGCGGCAGCCGACTGGGTGGTTTTCCCCTCTTCCGGGCCGGTCGTCGCCCTGGCCCGCGCCATTCTGCCGAAAGGATCGCGCATCGGGGGAGGGAGCGACCGGGATTTCACGGAACTCAACCGCAACCGCCCCGCGCCCGGGCTGCTCGATTTCCTCTGCTATGGCATCCATCCGCAGGTTCATGCCTTCGACGACACCTCCATCATGGAGACCGCAGAAACCCACGGCGAAACCCTTCGCACAGCCCATACCTTCGCCACAGGCGCTCCCGTATCCCCCGGCCCGATCCGCCTGGCCCCCGGCAGACCCGATCCCCGGCTCGACTCTCTTCTTGCCGCCGCCTGGACGGTGGGCAGCCTCCAGCAACTTGCCGAAAACGGGGCGGAATCCGCCACCTATTTCGAGGCTGCCGGAACGAACGGGATCCTCCGGGATGGCCGGATCGTCCCCCTCTACCCCGTTCTGGCTCAGGCCGCCTCCTGGAAAGGCGCGGAAACGCTGCCGGTGTCGGTCAGCGATCCCCTGGCCTTCGCCGCCGCAGCCGTGCGGCAGGAGGGGCGACTCAGACTCCTCATCGCCAACCTGTCCCCGGATGAAAAGCAGGCCGCCCTCCGCTTGCCTGGCAAGGTTTCCGCAAAGGAATACCGCCTCTCGGCGGAGAATGCTCTCCGTATCATGCGGGAGCCACAAAGTTTCCGGCAGAACCCGCGAACAGTCGACGGAGAGGCAATGGAGCTTTCATTGTCGCCCTACGGGGTGGCGCTGTTGGAGGAAGATCATGCCTGAGAAGCTCCGTTTTGCGGTGCTGGGGGCCGGGTTCTGGGCGCACTACCAGATAGCCGCCTGGCGCGAGCAGCAGGGCGTCGAATGCGTCGCCGTCTACAACCGCCGCCGGGAGCGGGCGGAGGCCCTTGCCTCCGCCTTCGGCATTCCCCGGGTCTACGACAATCCCGATGAGATTCTGGACCAGGAGGCCCTGGATTTTGTGGATATTGTGACCGCGGTGGAGACCCACCCGGCCTTCGTCGGCCTCTGCGCCAAGCGCAGGCTTCCGGTTATCTGTCAGAAGCCCATGGCCTCCACCCTGGAGGAGGCCGAAGGGATGGTCGCGACCTGCCGGTCGGCGGAGGTTCTCTTTCTGGTGCATGAGAACTGGCGCTGGCAGGCTCCCATCCGCGCCCTGGCCGCCGTCCTGAACGAAGGCCGGATCGGGCGGCCCTTCCGCGGGCGGGTCAGCTTTGTCTGCTCCTTCCCTGTGCTCGACAACCAGCCTTTTTTGAAGGAGCTAGATCAGTTCATTCTGACCGATATCGGCAGCCACATCCTGGATACGGCCCGCTTCCTCTTTGGGGAGGCCGACCGGCTCTACTGCGAGACGGCCCGTATCCATACCGACATCCGGGGCGAGGATGTCGCCACCGTGCTGCTGCACACCGAAAGGGGAGCCGCCGTCACCTGCGAGATGAGCTATGCAAGTCGCACCGAACAGGAGCGGTTCCCCCAGACCTTCATCTTTATCGAGGGAGAGAAGGGGTCGGCGGAACTGGCCCCCGATCACTGGGTGCGGGTCACCACCGCGGAAGGGACACACTCTCGCCGCTATCCCCCGCCCCGCTATCCCTGGGCCGACCCCACCTACGACCTGGTGCAGTCCAGCATGGTTCCCTGCCAGGCCGACCTCCTGCGGGCCGTCCGAGGGAAGGGCAACGCCGAAACGACCGGCCCGGATAACCTCAAAACCATGAGGCTGGTCTTCGCCGCCTACGAATCCGCCCGCATAGGCCAGGCGGTGGCGATCAGCCGGGAGGAACCCCTATGAAAACCGCTCTTTTCGGGGCCGGGGGCAAGATGGGCCGCCGCCTGACCCGAAACCTGAAGGACTCGGCCTATGAGATGCTTTATGTGGAGGTCAGCGAGCCGGGCATCCGGGCTCTGAGAGAGGCCGGGCTGGAACCCACCCCTCAGGCGGAAGTCCTGGCCGCCGCCGATGCCGTTATCCTGGCCGTTCCGGACCGGCTGATAGGCCGCATCGCGGACGAGATCGTTCCCGCGCTCCGGCCGGGCGCGATGGTCGCGCTCCTCGATCCCGCAGCGCCCCGGGCCGGAGATCTTCCCGGACGGGAGGATATCGCCTATTTCGTCACCCATCCCTGCCATCCGCCTGTCTTCAACGAGGAGAACGACCCCGAGGCCCGGAAGGACTACTTCGGGGGTGTCCGGGCCAGGCAGAACATCGTTTGCGCCCTCATGCAGGGGACGGAGGCGGATTACGCCCGCGGGGAAGCCCTGGCGAAGACGATGTTCGCCCCTGTAATGCGGGCGCACCGTATCACCGTGGAGCAGATGGCGGTTCTGGAGCCTGCCCTGGCCGAGACCGTGGCCGCCTCCTGCCTGACCCTGATCCGCGAAGCGATGGATGAGGCCGTAGGGCAGGGCGTGCCGGAGGAGGCCGCCCGGGATTTCCTCCTGGGGCATCTCAACATCCCCCTGGCGATCCTCTTCGGGGAGGTGGATTCCACCTTCTCGGACGGGGCGAAGCTGATCATGCGCTACGGACAAGGCCGCCTCTTCCGCCCGGGCTGGAGAGAGCTTTTTACCCCGGAAAGCGTCCTCCGGCAGGTGAGGGTCATCGTGAACGGGAAGCTGCCGGAGTAGAATATGAAACCGGGCCTCGGCTCCTATACCTTCACCTGGGCGGTCGGCGTCCCCGGATTCGCGCCGGACAGGCCGATGGACGCCTTCGCCCTTCTGGAAGCGGCGGCGCGTCTGGAGGCAAAAGCCGTTCAGTTCTGCGACAACCTGCCGCTCTCCGGCCTGCCCGAACCGGAGTTACGGGCGCTCCGGGCGGAGGCGGACTCGATGGGCATCGCTGTAGAGGTAGGGACCCGCGGGCTGGATCCGGAAAACCTCCGGGCCTACCTGCGACTGGCCGCTCCGTTCGGCTGCCCGTTCGTGCGCCTGGTGATCGACCGGCCCGGAGACGAGCCTTCTCCAGAAGAGGCCCTTGCCCGCCTGCGCCCGATTCTGCCCGATTTCGCCCGCGCCGGCGTCAAACTGGCCGTAGAGAACCACGACCGCTTCCCGGCCTCCGTTCTGGCCCGGCTGGTGGAGAGCCTGGGAGCCGACCGGGCGGGGGTCTGCCTGGATACCGTCAACTCCTTCGGCTGCCTGGAAGGGCTGGAGGCGGCGATCCCAATCCTGGCCCCTTACACCCTGAACCTCCATGTCAAGGACTTCATCCTGCGCCGCATGAGCCACCAGATGGGCTTTATCATCGAGGGTTGCCCCGCCGGTCAGGGAAGGCTGGACATCCCCCGGCTCCTCGAACAACTGGCCGCCGCCGGCAAAAGCGAGATCAGCGCCGTTCTCGAACTCTGGACCCCGCCCGAAGCCACCCTGGAGGAGACCATTCGCAAGGAACGGAGGTGGGCGGAGGAGAGCATGGCGTATTTGCAAGGGGCAGTGAGAGGGTGACTCATCGGGTCGTCCTCTCAAGTAGGGTCCTGAAACCAAAATGTACACACATCCCTTCAAATCCTGCGCCGAACGCCTTCCGCTCTGTCTGGCTCTTGCCGCTCTGCCTGCGGCGGCCCTGGCAAACGTCGGAGTACCCCTGATATGGGCGACTTCGGGCCAGTTGCTACTGATCAACATCATCATCGCCATGATGGTGGAGACGGTTGTGGCGGAACGCCTCTGGGGGAACCTGCGGCATCCCTTCAGGCTGTTCCTGGCCGCGAACTATTTTTCTACCTTGTCCGGCTCGGCTTTCCTTGCCACGGGCGGGGTCTGGCTCTGGAACGTCATGATCGACGAGGCTCCCCTCTACCGGGCGATCCCGGCGGCCTAGACGCTGTTTGCCCTGTCCTGGATACTATCGGTTTTGCTGGAGTGGCCGTTCTGCTTTTTCATGGTGGGCCGGGGCGAAGGCGCTTTAAGGAAAGCCCTTTGCATCTCACTGGCCGCGCAGGTCGCTTCTTATGCCATTCTGGTTCCCTATTACTATGTCTTCAGCAACGATACCCTGTACCGGAACATGGATATCCGGAAGGACCTCTCCTTCGTGAGGCGTCCTGCGCCGGTCGTCTATTATATCGGCCTCCGGGACGGCGATATCTGGCTCATCCGCGCCGACGGGACCGGCAGGCGGAAGGTTCGGGAGGCAAACATTACCGATCCCTATGCCCGACTCACTGTGCGGCCCCGTCCCGGCAACCCAAAAGGCGATATCTGGCTCATCGTCAAAGACGGTTCCGCCCGCAGCCGGAATCCCTTACTGACCGAAGCAGCCTCCCGGTTCGCGCTGCATCCCGATTATCTGGAAAGAGGATCGGAGAGGGATTCCGCCTTCAATTTCTCCTCCGGGCCGGACTTTCGCCCGGAAGGCAGGCGCGAGTGGACGATGTTCGGCGATTTCTGGGGCGGATCCGGCACAGATGTCCGGCGAAACCGGCATGGTGTCTATAAGTTCGGTTTTGATTTGCCTTTTATGTTTTACGCCGCCCGCTGGAATACGGGCAATTTCAACTATCTGCCCGGCGATTAGGCCGTTTTCCAGATGGGACCTCAGATTCTGGTCCTGGATATGCCCGGTCGGAAGATCGCACTCCTCACCGCAGGGCGCGGGCCGGTGGCGGCGTATGAATGAAGGGGAGCGTCAGGTGGGCTGTACCGCATCGATAACAGAACTTTTACGTGGGAGGGCGACCCATCGGGCCGCCCCATCACCATACTTTACCGCTCCTCTTGCCCGCTACAGAAAGGCCGCCGCACAACCATGCGCTTCGTCATCAGATTATTCATCGTTATCTTCCTGATCCATGCCTGGCCTCTCCTGCCCGCCGGGGCGCAATCCCTGGAGTCGCAGATGGTGACGGTGGAGATGGGCGGCAGGCGGATCGTCGCCAAAGTCATCAAGGCGAAGATGAGCCAGGTGCGGGTGAAGGTGGGGCTGGCGAAGGGGCTGGTGGGCCGGACGGAAGACCTGGCCGGGATCGCCCGGCGCTACGGGGCGGCGGCGGCCATCAACGGCTCCTTTTTCGACGCCTATACCCGGAGTTCCATCAAAAGCCCGCACCATACCCTCATCACCGGCGGGCAGGTGGCGCATCTGGGGAATGTTGGCACTCTGACGGGCTTCACGCCCGAGGGAGAGGCCGTGATGGAGCGGGTCCCGCTGACCATCGAGGGGAGCCGCGAGGGTCGGTTCACCTGGCCCTATCGGTGGTACGCCTACTGGGTGAACCGGCTGCCCACCGCGTCCACAGTGACGATTTTCACCCCGCAGTGGGGCCGGGCGACCGGGCTGAACGGGGGAACGCAGGTGGTCGTCTCCGGGGGGAGGGTGGAGCGCATCGCCAGAGGTTCCCAGCCGATTCCCTCTGACGGCTATGTCATCTATTTCCAGGGAACCGGCGAAACGATGCTCCGCGGCTTCCGGGTGGGCCAGGAGGCGGCCTACCGCATCATCCGCAAGGATGAGGGGAGGCTGGGGCTGTGGGCACAGGTGCAGGAGGCGGTGGGGGCCGGCCCCCGCCTGGTGGCCGACGGGCGGATCGCCCTGGACCCGCGCTCCGAGGGCTTTTCCAGCCCCAAGATTCTCAGCCTGTCCGGGGCCAGGAGCGCCCTGGGCATCACCCGCGACAACTGCCTCCTGATGGTCACCGCCAGCGGCACAGTGCGCGAGATGGCGGTCGTCATGCAGGCCCTCGGCGCTTACCAGGCGATGAACCTGGACGGCGGGGCCTCCAGCGGCCTCTGGCTTCAGGGCCGCTACCTCACCCGCCCGGGCCGCCTCATCAGCAACGCCCTGCTGATTCTGAGACGGTAGCCATGGTGATTAAAGCAGGCCATCCGGCTGCTTTCGGATATCGCGCTCCTATGAAATCCTCTATCCCTTCCCATAGATCGCCCGGCTGCCGTGGGCGGCCTGCTGGGGCAGCGCCTCTTCTCTCTGAAGGAGACAGGCGTAGGCTTCGCGGTGGCGGGCATGGTACTGGCGGAAGCTTTCGATGCCGAATTCCGACTGAAGGCGGGACATCGTGATCTCCGGATCGGTCGGCTCAATCAGGAAGCGACCGTCATCCGGGTGGGAGCGGATTTCCACACGGCCCGGGTAAGCGTTCATGACTCGTTCCGGGATGCCTGCATTGAAATCGGTGTGGCAGACCATATAATCGAGGTTGATGTCGCGCCAGGCGATACTGGCATTGCTGTCGGTCCGGGCCAGGATGGTTCCGCAAGGATCGATAATGCGGGAGCTGTCGGAGAGAACGGAAGAGACCACATAAAAGTTGTGCAGGGCCGCATAGACCTGCAAGGGGAACCCGCCGTTGTAGGCGGAGGGCCAGAAAACCAGCCGTGCCTCCTGCTGTGCCAAAGAGTCCCAGCTTTCGGGGAAACCGATATCGAAACAGATTTGAATCCCGATTCTCCCGAAGTCCAGATCGAAGACCGGCGCTTCCTTTCCGGGCATGTTTCCGCGCTCGAAAACGGTATAATCGTTGGAACTGGTGACCGGATGGATTTTATCGTATATTCCCAGCACACCCCCCGAGCGATCCAGCACTACCGCGGAATTATAGCAGACGCCCTCCCGCCGGGTGAATAAAGGGCAGATGACATAGCAGCGATGCTCTTTTGCGTACCGGGCAAAGAGGTCGGTGGTGGAGCCGAGAACCGGTTCCGCCACTTCCTCCGCCCGTTGGTAGGCTACGGTGCCCATCGAAAAGGTTTCAGGCAGGCATACCAGATCCGGCTTCAGCTTCAGGGCGACTTCCAGGATTTGCCGAATATAATCCACATTCTTTTCCACTGTATTTTCGAAATGGTGGCCCTGGCAGACGGTCACAATACGAGCGATGGTGTTCATTTAGTCTCCTTATGATTCAAGCGCAAGCATTAACATCAATACTGCACGATCACCCTCCGGTTGCATGGCACACAGGCAATTGCTGCTCCGCCAGAGGACTGTATAGTGACTGCTTCCTCGCCTGCATAAATGGCGGCAGGCGTGTCGGAGACAGCGATCTCTGCTTGACGCAGCGCGGGATGCTCCACAATGAAGGCCAGTTGCTTCTGGGCTTCATCCCATTGAGCGTCAGGTCGGAGGTTGCCTGATAAGGTGCAGAGAAGGCAGGGATGGTCCGGGTCGGGACGCACCCAGAGCGTCCTGAGCGATTCGCCGGGGATATCGAGGGTCATCTTTCCGATTTCCCCAGGCCCCAACGCCCGCCCGCCGATAAGCTGGCCGGTTTCGGGGCAGAAAATAAGGCTCGCTTCCCCGGCAGGCTGGAAAAAGCCCGACAAGGCCGATAGGCTGACTGCCGCATCGCCGGGAACGGGGCGGGACAGGGTGAGAAGCGTTTCGCCGCTGTCCGGGCGGCGGTAGAGGCTGGGCTGGACGCCTTCCGCGCCGGGCAGGGGCGGGATTTCGAAAACGTTCAGGGCTTCGGTCCGGTCGATGCCGAAAGAAGCCAGCAGTCTGGCCCGGCGGGAGAGCAGATCGCGCTCCTCCGGGGTGCGGGCGTGGCTCATCACCTGCGGTCCCTGGTAGGCTTCGGTCAGGGCCAGCGTCTTTTCGGTCAGGCGGGGGATGTTGCCGACCAGAAGCAGGTTCCCGCTGCCGTAGCGGTGGGCATTGTGGAAGAGCCGGGTCGTGAGGCTTTCCGTTTCCTCCAGGTTGTGCCATTCCCCCAGCAGGCGGACATCGAAGTAATTGTTGAGCATGGCTATCGGCATGATGTTGCAGTTCGCCACGATGAGGCCGTTCCGCTCTGAGACCAGTCGGTGGGCGAAGCGGGCCATCCGCCGCAGCCCTGCCGCATTGAAGCGCCCATGCGGGCCGGCGCAGCCGTGCCGGTCGTTCCGGCAGACCATGCGGCCCGCCCAAAAATCGATACACAGCCCGTCGAAGGGCAGGGCCTTCCAGAAAGCGACCACTTCCTTCTCCCAGTGGGCCTGCCAGCCCTCTGCCCCGTAGCACATCAGATGGCTTCTGTAGTTGAATTCCGCCACTGGCTCGATCCGCCACTCCCGCCCGGATCGGTCGAAGGCGGGCGCTCCGAATTCCATGTCCGTAAAGGTGATATAGGGGATGACCTTCATCCCGTAGCGGTGGCAGGTTTCGATGAATCGTGCTGCCTCATCCGGATGATCCGGGTGAGAATAATCGCCCGAGCGCCAGTTGGCTCTACCGATCACCAGATTGGCCCCGGCTGCCGACCATTCGGCGATCTTACTTTCATCGGGATGCCGCCATCCGCTGACGTACTGGTGCGGCCCCATCCACCAGACGCGCAGGTCGTTGGCGGAAGGCGGCATCTCCTTGCCGGGCAGGAGGGAGAGGTAGAAGGTATCGAAATAGCTCCATCCTTCGGGAAGCGGCTCGTAGAGATTTCGGAAGGCGAACGCCTCCCAGTGGGCGCTTTCCTGGGAGGCACCCAGACGCATCCGGTCGCCGGGCCGGCCCAGCGGGTCGCCGGTGGGGTAGGGACAGGTGTCCGTCCAGCCCCAGAAGGAGCGGTCGGAGTGGGGAAAGACGATATCCAGCCCGCCCCGGTCGCTGCCGAAGTGGAGCCAGGGGATAAAGCGCCCGCCCGCCTCGTAATCGCCTTCCGCCAGGTCGTGCGAGGCGGGCCGGCAGGTCGCCCACCCTTCCCCGTTATCCGTTTCATGAGTGATGAAGCGGCAGGCCGAACGGCGAACCATACCCCGGCCCAGGGAGAGCCAGCGGATCGCCGTATTCTCCAGCGCCCCGACCGTCACATCCACCTGAACCGTGCCGTCCTCGTCGAATCGGTAGCGAAGCTGCCACCGGAGCGGCAGCAAGGCCCCGTCCACCCGGGCGAAGCGCCCTTCGCTTTCGATGAGGACGCATTCCGGCGAGGCCGAAACCAGCCTGGCCTGTGCATCGGGCGCGTGTCGGGCCGAATATTCGTCCGGGCGGGGATCGACCGCGCCGGAGGCCCACAGATCGGGGACCGGACGGGCCAGCCAGGGCTGTCCGCGCACCGAAGCCTGCTCGATCAGGCCGCTTGCGCGGGAGAGCGTATATTCCCAGATTCCGCCCCGGATGCGGTAATGCCGGGCGCTTTCCTGGAGGGTGATCGAATCGAAACGGCTCATCATGCCTCTTTCACTGCCGTAGGACCGACAGGTTTCGTATTCGACGGGCGGCTTCCCCTTCCTCTCTAAAGGAAATACAGACGGCTTCTCGAATATAATCAGGACTTTCACGCGGCTTCAAGGATAGAGCTGTAGTCGATGCAGTCAGCGAGGAGAGCAGCGACACGCCAATCTCCAGACTCACGCCATAGGGCAAAGCTCTCATGATATTTGCCAGTCTGGAGATCGGTTCGCCACTTCGCTCCTCGTAGGGCATACGGACGAGCGTCCTGGATGATTCCAGGAACCCGATAACCCCATCGCTTTATCCCCGAAAAAATATCTCGAAACCTCCCTCCGGCCCGTAACCTTTAGGCCATTTCTCCGTTTCAATGTACGAAACAATTAATACAATGGAGCATTCCATGGATATCAAAGTCGATTTCGAGAGCGCGATGCCGATATACGCGCAGTTGGTGCGGCAGATCAGGCATGAGATCGTGCTGGGGAACCTCGCGCCCGGCGAGCAACTGCCCACTGTCCGGCAGTTGGCGGTCAATCTGCGGGTCAATCCCAACACGGTCTCGCGGGCCTATCTGGAACTGGAGCGCGCCGGGCTGATCTCGACGCGGCAAGGGAGGGGAACCTTTGTGAATGTGAGAGAGGAAGTTGTGGAAGCGGACAGGGAACGGCAGGACAGGCTGGAGGAGATCGTTCAAACTGTCCTGGGCGAAGCGGCCTTGCTGGGGCTGACCCCGGAGGAGTTCGTTCAGGCCGTTCAGGATTACATCGCGCGGCACAGCCGCGATCTCATCTCAGAGGAGGCACGCAGAAATGGCACCATCGTCTTTTAAAGGAACCGGCCCGTCCCAGGTAAAAAAAGGATCGGCGTCTCACATGCACCCGGCAGCGATCACCCTCGGAACGGTTCTGATCCTTATCGGTTCCGGCATTTCCGCTTATACGGACCACCCGGCCCCGGCGATAGCCCTGTCGGCCATCGGCGTCTACCTGATGTTCGCCCTTCAGGTAGCGTCCCAGTGGGAGCGGGCCATCGTTTTGAAAATGGGACGCTTTGTGGGCCAGAGAGGGCCGGGGGCGTTCTGGATCGTTCCCATCCGCGATACCGTGACCAGTTGGATCGATCACCGGATCCGGACCACCTCTTTCAACGCCGAGCAGACCCTGACCAAGGATACCGTTCCTGTCGACGTAGATGCGGTTCTCTTCTGGGTCGTCTGGGACGCGGAAAAGGCGGCTCTGGAGGTGGCGGACTACCAGCAGGCTGTCTTCTGGTCGGCCCAGACGGCCCTCCGGGACCTGATCGGCAAGACCTTTCTCTCCGATATGCTGATAGGTCGCGAAAAGCTGGACACCGAGCTTCAGCAGATCATCGACCAGCGCACCACCGGCTGGGGCATCACCGTGCAGTCGGTCGAGATCCGGGATGTGATTATCCCGACTGCCCTTCAGGATGCCATGTCGCGTCAGGCGCAGGCCGAGCGCGAGCGTCAGGCCCGCGTGATCCTGGGCGACGCCGAGGCTCAGATCGCCCAGCGTTTCGTGGAGGCCGGGAAAGCCTATGAGAATAACCCGACCGCCCTCCACCTGCGGGCAATGAACATGCTCTACGAAGGTCTCAAGGAAAAGGGAGCCATGATCGTCGTCCCATCCACCGCCGTGGAGAGCATGGGCCTGGGAACCATCAGCGGACTGACCGCCCTCAGCGGCAGAGTCCCGGGCCAGGAAGAGGCGGTGTAGGCGGTAACATAAAACCGAGTAAGAGTCTGGCCGGGTACAAGGCTTTGATAGTGGTACAAGGCTTTGATAGCGGGGTTACCCGGCCCTTTTTGAAAAGGCATGGCAAATCGAGGCATGAATCTGGGAGCCTGGGATCGACGGAATTTCATTCCGTCGATCCCAACCGATCCTAAAGAGGCAACCCACCCTCCGTTCCGTGTCAAACGCCTCCCACCGTCAACAAGGAGAAACCATGGAACCCAAAGTATTCCCGATCATCCCCGGCTCCGCAGCGCCGGTCTGGATGCTCGGTGGAATCATCTCACTGATGCTGCTCCTGGCGGGCCTGTTCGCGGGCTTTCTCTATTCCGTGCGGCACGTCACCTTCGAACTCTCCGGGCAGGGCCTGCGCGTCCGGGGAGACCTCTATGGAAGGCGTGTGCCCCTGGAGGCTCTGCGGTCCCTGGAGGCCCGCCGGGTGAATCTGGAGAGTGAAGCGCAGTACCGGCCCACGCTCCGCACCAACGGCCTGGGGCTGCCCGGCTATCTGTCGGGATGGTTCAGGCTGAAGAACGGCGACAAAGCCCTGCTTTTCCTCACCGACCGGACGCGGGCGGTCTATATCCCGACGGCCCGGGGGTACTCACTCCTCCTGAGCGTGGCGGACCCGGACGGATTCCTGGAGGCGCTGAAGCAATCGGCTAAAAGAGCCGGATAAAGAGAACATCCCTTCTCTTGCCACCCTTTCTCGACATTATATGGAGATCGTTATGCGCTTTATTCTCATCGGCTGGCTGCTGCTGTGCGCGGTTAGCGCCCCGGCGGAAGACCGCTATTACCGGATCGAAATTGCAGGCAAGCATATCGGTTACGCCCACGATATGCTGCAAAAAACCCCGCAGGGCGTGCAGGTGACCTTCCATACCGCCATCAAGGTCAGCCTTCTCGGCTCGCCTGCAGACGTTCAATATCAGGCGGTCGCCGATTATCCCGAAAAAGGCGGCAACCCCCGGCGTTTTTCCGCCACCGTGGAAGAGATGGGCCAAACGGCCACGGTGGACTGCCGGTTCGAGAAGAATCGGGTCAATGCCCGGGCCTCGACTTCGGGCAGCGAAACCCGAAAGCGGATCACCCTGCCACCCGGAACCGTTCTTTTGGAAGGCAATCTTCTGGGAACATGGGATAAGCTGCTCGCTGAGGTCGGTTCCTTCAAAGGCCGCAAGACGGCAACCGTTTTTGCCCCGACGGCACTCGCCATTCTTCCGGTCGCCTTCCGTTCTACCGGCAGGGCCTCCATGCGGATCCAGGGGAAGTCTCTGGCCTGCGACGTGCTGGAGGCGGCCATCGGGCCTCAGAAAGTGTCCCTCTGGGTGGACAGGGGATCCCGCCGCCTGGTGCGTCTCGAAGACCCTGCCCAGAAAGCGCGGGTCACTCTGGACGATAAAAGCGCGGTTGCCACCGTGGAGCGGGCCGAGGTGCTGAGCCGCGTCTTCGCGATTTCCGATGTGGTGCTGCCGTCCCCTCAAACCCTGGAACGCCTGAAAGCGAAGGTGCGCGTCAACGTAGTCGCCGAACGAATCACGCCCGCCTCTCTCCGCCGCCCCTACCAGCAATTCACGGGCAGGGTGCGCGGCAACACCGCCAACGGCACGTTCGCGATCCGGCGCTACCGCTATGCGCCCCGGACTCCTTCCTCTCTGGCCCGGATGCCAGGCGCGGCCCGCCGGGCAGGTCTGTCCCGCTACCTGAAGCCGGAGGCCCGGATCGAATCGGACGACCCGGAAATCAAGACCCTGGCCCGGCAGTTGGCAAAGGAAACCGATGACGCCTGGCAGGCCGCAAGCAAGCTTGCCGATTGGGTTTTCCGCAACGTCCGCTATAAAATCACCGGAGCCTCGGCCCGCCAGGCGCTCCGATCTCGGGAGGGTGACTGCGGCCCCCATACCTTCCTCACTATCGCCCTCTGCCGGGCGGCGGGCATCCCGGCCCGCATGGTCGGAGGCGCGATGTACTCCCCGACCATCCTGGGGGGCAGCTTCGGCCAGCATTACTGGGTGGAGGTCTGGATAGGCAGGGACGGCTGGGTCCCCCTGGACCCCACCACTGGCGAGATCGGCACTCTCAGCCCGGCCCATCTTACCTTCTGGCGGCAGGGCTCTATCGGGTCGCTCTCGATCCGGGTGCTGGACTACGCCCCGAAATCCTCCCCGAAGCCTGTCGCGCTGGCCGTCCGTCCCCTCAAGCTGGCCGTCGGCCTGACCGAACGATATAAATTCTTCATCGATGGGAAAGAGATCGGGGAGCAGACGGCCCGCGTGGAAAAGGAGACCGCCGATCCCTCCGGCCCGACCTACGAAATATCCCATGCTGCCCGCCTGAAAGTCTCCGAAAGCCTGACCGTGACCACCTCCGGCGCTTTGCGCCTGCTCGCATCCGGCCGGCCTCTCCACTTCTCCCTCGATGCCGACGTGGGCGGCCAGAAACAGAGCATAATCTGCCGATTCGACGGCGCGAAAGTGAAGGCAGACATCAAAACCGGGGAGATGGGGGCTGCCCGCACCCTGGATGTGCCCGAAGGCTCGTTCCTTATCGCCAACAACCTCATCACCGCCTTCTCCCTGATCACCCGGACGCTGCCCTGGGATACACGAAGCGAATTCAAGGTCCCCGTCTGGGCAGCCACCACCCTCCAGCCCCTTAACATCACCCTCAAAACCGTCCGCAAGGAGCAACTCCAGGGAAAAACCGTCTACGTGGTGGACGCCCGGCCCATCGGGGAAACCTTCTACGTCGCTGTGGAAGATGGGCGCATTCTGAAACTGGTGGACGCCCGCCAGAAACTGGAGGTGCGGGCCGAAGAGTGACAGGGGTCCCAAAGGGTTCTCCTATATATTTTGATGAGCGTGGTGCGAGAGAAGCCCCTCCTTCCTCAAAATCAAAAAGGATTTTCCTCCGGGCTGCCGAAAATAGGAGGGTTACACTCAAATCTATGTTTTCATTTGACCGGAGGCCATTGGATGACCTATCGCGAGATGTTTCAACGCATCATGCACTACGGCGAGTTCGACCGGATGCCTGTGATCCACTGGACGGGCTGGACGGAAACCCTGGAGCGGTGGCATCGGGAAGGGCTGCCGCCCGATGTCAGCGAACATGCCTTTTTCGATGCCGTGCCCATGTGGAGCGGGATCGGCGTCAACCTAGACCTCTACCCCGTCTTCGAGGAGGAAGTGATCGAGGAGACGGACGACTACCGCGTTTTCCGGGCTGCGGACGGCGTACACCAGAAGGCATGGAAGCACAAAAGCAGCATCCCGCAGTACACCGATTTCACCCTCAAAAGCGCCGCCGACTGGCCTGTCTACAAGGCGCGACTCCAGCCCGACCCCGCCCGCATTCCCCGGGACCTGGATGTCCACATCCGAAACGTGGAAAACAGCGGCCTGCCCATCGCCGTAGGGGTCACCTCCCTGATGGGCTGGATTCGCAACTGGATGGGCGTGGAGAACATGTCCTACCTCATGTACGACGACCCCGATGTCTACGCGGATATGGTGGATACCCTGGCGACCCTCACCTGCTGGGGCATCGATCAGGTCGTGCCCAAAATGACGGTCAGGCCGGATATGGGTTTCGGCTGGGAGGATATCTGCGGCAAAACTGGCCCGTTGGTCAGCCCCTCCATCTTCCAAAAGTGCGTGGCCCCGGGCTATCGCAAAATTCGCAGCAAGCTGGAGGAATACGGCATCGGCCTGCTGGGGATCGATTCGGACGGGGATGTCCGCCCGCTGGTGGGCCACTGGCTGGACGCTGGGGTGAACGTGCAGTTCCCGGTGGAGATCGGCACCTGGCAGTCGGATCCCGCTGTCCTCAAAAAGCATTACGGCAAAGACCTCCGCATTATCGGCGGGTTCAATAAGCTGGAACTGGAGAAGGGCCGGGCCGCCATCGATGCCGAGATCGAGTACCGCCTTCCTTTGATGAAAGCAGGCGGCTTTATCCTCATGCCCGACCACCTCATCACCCCAGGCACGCCGCTGGAGGACTACCGCTATTATCTGAACCGCATCCGCGCCTTCCGGTTCTGACGGAAAGGTTTGAATCATGCGTTATGCGCTGGGCCTCGATGGAGGCGGCTCCAAATGCGATGCGGTTTTGATCGATGAAACCGGGCAGGTGATAGGGTGGGGCCGGGGCGGTCCCACCCACGGCCTCTACGATACCCCGGACGTCGTGACCGGCTCGACCGTCCAGGCCATCGAAGGGGCGCTGGGCCATCTGCGGGAGGCCGAGATATGGGTGGGCGGCGGCCTGCATGACGAACGGGTGCGGGCCGCAGTGGAGCAGTCCGGTCGGGTGGCGGGGATCGCCTCTGCGCACGAGGTTTCGACCGCCTTCGCCTCCGTCCAGCAGGAGTGGGGCCTGATCATCCTCTCCGGCACAGGGGCTTTCGTCCACGGGCGGACACCCGAAGGGAAGGACTTCCATATGGACGGCCTGGGGCCGGTGCTGGGCGATTACGGCAGCGCCCATGCGGTCGGCCTGCGAGGGCTTCGGGCGGCCTTCGCCTCCGGCTGGGCGAAATCCCGCCGGACCGCCCTGGCCGATACCGTCCCCCAGGCTCTCGGCGCGGCCAACCTGCGCGAGGTCTTCCACCAGGTCTATATCGAGAAAACGATGAGCCGCCGCCGCATCGCTTCCCTTGCCCGCCTGGTGGATCGAGAGGCCGAAGGCGGGGACGGCATCGCTCGCAAATGCCTCCTGGACGCCGCCGACGAACTTTCCGATCTGGCGGTCGATCTGGTCCGCGAGATGGAGATGGCCGCTCTGGCCTTTCCGATGATCGCTATCGGCAGCGTGGCGCAGAACTCTCGCCTCTGGTGGGGCCGGGTCTGCGAGCGGCTCCACGCGGCCGCCCCCGCCTGCCAGCCGGTCGTTCCCCGCGTCCGCCCGGTGGTCGGAGCCGCGCTCCAGGCCCTTCGGGAAATGGGAATCCCCTGGACGCCCGAACTGCTGGATAGGATCGTCGAAACACAGAGGCCGTTTCTGGATTGAGGTTTCGCGGGAAAGCCTTGATGCATCCTACCCGACAAGGAGAAAGATTCATGTTAGCTCATGAGTACGCGCAGGCCATGCGCGATAGCGTTACGAAAATCGAAGAGACACAGATGGCAAACATCGACCGGGCCGCCGATGCCATCGCCAAAGCCCTCGCCAACCGGGGGGCGCTCTGGCTATATGGCATCGGGCACGGGGGCGAGCAGGATTTGACCCACCGCGCCGGGGGCTTCATGGCGACCAAAATCTTTTCGTTCGGCGTCCATGTCAGCAGCCCCATCGCCGAAGCCCTTCAGGGGCGGCCCCGCCCCGAGCCGATGGAAGCCGATCTGGAGCAGATCCGCTTCGCCGTCAAAATCAGCGAGATGCGGGCCGGCGATATCCTGATGCTGGCCTCGGTGAGCGGCAGGAACCGCGCCCCTATCGAACTCACCCTGGCCTGGCAGGCGCAGGGCGGCATCGTGATCGCCATGACCTCCCTCGAATATACGGCCCAGGTCACCTCCGCCCACCCTTCCGGCAAAAAGCTCTGTGATGTGGCCGATATCGTGATCGATAACTGCGCCCCCTTCGGCGACGCCTGCCTGGATGTGGAAGGCTACGGCTACAAGGTGCTGCCTATCTCCGGCGCGGCCCACATCGCCATCGGCTGGATGATCTTCGCCGAAACTATCGAGAAAATGCAGGCCCTCGGCAAGCCCCCCCACATCTTCATGAGCGCCAACCGCCCCGGCGGCATGGAGTACAACGACGAGGCCATGAAGGAATACAATAAGGTAGGGTATTAGGGGTTAGAGTGTAGGGCGTAGGAAGATCGTGCGATGCGTGTTCCGCACCTTAGCGCCGTTCTCGTCCCTATACCCTATACCCTTCGGAGGTGGAATGTCTTCTCTTTTACGCGAGCATGCGGAACAGCAGTTTGCCGAGGAGATTCGGCAACTGGCCCAGGCGGACACGCGGCCCAGGCCGCCGAACTGGAAGCTCTCGCCCTGGGCGGTGGTGACCTATATCGTTGGCGGGGATATCGGGAACCGGTTCGAGGTGACGCCCAAATATATCGGCAGCCGCCGCCTGGTGGAGATCGCGGTGGCGACCCTGGCGACCGACCGCGCTCTGCTGCTCCTGGGTGTGCCCGGAACGGCCAAAACCTGGATGGCGGAACACCTGGCCGCCGCCATCTCGGGCGATTCCACCCTGCTGGTGCAGGGCACGGCGGGCACGAGCGAGGAATCGGTGCGCTACGGGTGGGACTATGCCCGCCTTCTCTCCGAAGGGCCGTCTCTGAGGGCGCTCGTGCCCAGCCCGGTCATGCGGGCCATGCAGGCCGGGAAGATCGCCCGCGTGGAGGAGCTGACCCGGGTTCCCTCCGAGGTGCAGGACTCCTTTATCACCATCCTGTCGGAGAAGACGCTGCCCATCCCGGAACTCGGCTCCGAGGCGCAGGCCGTCAAGGGATTCAATGTCATCGCCACCGCCAATGACCGCGACCGGGGCGTGAACGAGCTTTCGAGCGCCCTCAAACGACGGTTCAACACGGTGGTGCTGCCCCTGCCGGACAGCATCGATCAGGAGGTAGATATCGTCCAGCGGCGCGTGGAAAGCATCGGTCAGGCCCTCGAGCTGCCTGCCGAACCGCCCGCCCTGGAGGAAATCCGCCGGGTAGTCACCATCTTCCGGGAGCTCCGTGCCGGCGTAACGACCGATGGCAAGACGAAGATCAAGACCCCGAGCGGCACGCTCAGCACGGCGGAGGCCATCTCGGTGGTCAATAGCGGACGCGCCCTGGCCGCCCATTTCGGGGACGGAAGCCTGACGGCGGGAGACCTTGCCGCCAGCCTGATCGGCGCGGTGGTGAAAGACCCCGTACAGGATCGGATCGTCTGGCTCGAATACCTGGAGACCGTCGTCAAGGAGCGCCGCGACTGGCGGGACCTATACCGGGCATGCCGGGAGGTCATGTAGTGGGGCTGAGCGTTTTCGGCATCCGGCACCACGGCCCGGGGAGCGCCCGGAGCCTCCGGGCCGCCCTGGAATCGCTGGAGCCTGAAATCCTCCTGGTGGAAGGCCCTGGAGATGCCCAGGATGCGCTGCCCCTCATCGCCCACCCGCAGATGGAGCCGCCCGTCGCCCTCCTCCTCTACATACCCGATGAGCCGAACCGCTCGGTTTTCTATCCGTATACGGTCTTTTCCCCCGAATGGCAAGCCCTCACCTATGCCTTCTCCCGGAACATCCCGGCCCGCCTGATCGATCTGCCCCAGGCCCATCAACTGGCCCTTCCCGCCCCGGAACCGCCTCCACCGCAGGAGAGCGGAGGAGAGGGGGCCACCGGCCCGGGAGCCGTCCTCGCCGCCGACCCTCGCCAGGACCCTCTGACCTGGATCGCCCACGCCGCAGGCTACAGCGACGGGGAGCGGTGGTGGGAGAACCAGGTGGAGCAGCGCCGGGAGAGCGCCGATCTCTTCCAGGCGGTTCTGGAATTGATGTTTTCGCTACGTCAGGCGGTGGAGGCCGAAAGCACCCTGCCCCCCGACCCTGCGGAGGCGCTTCGGGAAGCTCATATGCGCCAATCCATCCGGGCCGCGCAGGAAGACGGCTTCAAAACCGTTGCGGTGGTCTGCGGGGCCTGGCATGCCCCTGTCCTGGCGCGGCTCCCCTCGCCCAAAGAGGACGCCGCCCTCCTGAAAGGGCTGCCGAAGGTGAAGGTAGCCGCTACCTGGGTTCCCTGGACGTACGGGCGACTGACACGCGAGAGCGGCTATGGGGCGGGGATCGATGCCCCGGGATGGTATCATCACCTCTGGTCGGCCCGGCAGCGTGTGGCCGTCGGCTGGATGGCGAAGGCGTCCCGCCTCCTGCGGGATGAGGATTTGCCCGGGTCCCCGGCCCATGTCATCGAGGCCGTCCGCCTGGCGGAGGCCCTTGCCGCCATGCGCGACCGGCCCTTGCCCGGTTTGCCCGAACTGACCGAGGCCGTCCGGACCGTCTTCTGCTCCGGCAGCGATGCGCCCATACGCCTGATCCACGACCGGCTGATCATCGGAGATCGGATCGGCAAAGTGCCGGAGGAAACCCCGATGCTTCCCTTGCAGCGCGACGTCGAGCGGGAGCAGAAGCGCCTGCGCCTTCCCCCCGAAGCCCTGGCCCGGGACATCGATCTCGACCTGCGGAAGCCGGGCAACCTGGAGCGGAGCTACCTTCTCCACCGCCTGAACCTTCTGGGCATCCCCTGGGGCGCGCCCACCGAAACCTACGGTGCGAAGGGAACCTTTCACGAACTCTGGCGACTCCAGTGGACTCCGGAAATGGCGGTTTCTCTCATCGAGGCCAGCGTTTGGGGCAATACCGTCCGGGAGGCCGCGACTGCGCGGGCGCAGCATCTCGCCGATGGCGTTGCCGAACTGGCTCCCCTGACGGCATTGACGCAGAGCGTTCTCTGGGCCGACCTGCCCGAAGCCCTCGGCCCGCTGATGGCCCGGCTTCAGAGCCTTGCCGCCGTCACCAGCGACATCCCCGCCCTGATGGAATCGCTGCCCGGCTTCGCGCAAATCCTGCGCTACGGCAATGTCCGCCAGACCGATACCGGCATGGTGGCCCATGTGGTGGACGGCATCGTGGCCCGCATCGCCATCGGCCTCCCCGCCGCCTGCGCTTCCCTCAACGATGAGGCCGCGGAAGCCATGTTCGCCCGGCTGATAGGCGTCCACCAGGCGATCCACCTCCTCCAGAACGAAGGCCACCTGGCCGTCTGGAACCGGGCTCTCGAATCGCTGGCCGACATGCCGCGCCTCCATGCCCTCCTGGCGGGGCGCTGCTGCCGCCTCCTGCTGGAATATAACGTCTGGTCGGCGGAGGAAACGGCCCGGCGGATGGGCCTCGCGCTTTCCCTCACCGTCGATCCTGCGATGGCCGCCGCCTGGGTGGAAGGCTTCCTGCGCGGATCGGGCCTTCTCTTGCATAACGATATCCTCTGGAATATCCTGGACGGCTGGGTATCCTCCCTGCCCGGCGAGGCTTTCAACCGACTGCTGCCGCTCCTGCGACGCACATTCGCCACCTTCCCCGCCCCGGAGCGCCGCCAGATGGGGGAGCGTGCCAAGAAAGGGCCTGAACGCGGGGGAGGACTCACGGGCGGGGCCGGAGAGGTGGATACCGAGCGAGCCGATCAGGTACTGCCCCTGATCGCCCGGCTGCTGGGGGTGGAAATGGAGCCTCAAAAATGAACCAGGAAACCCGTTCCGCGCCGCAGGACGAACGCCTCCGGCGCTGGCGATTGATTCTGGGGGGCGGGGAGACGGATGGGACCGGATGCGCCCTGTCCGGAGCGGATATCGGCATCGACCGCACCCTCCAGGCGCTCTACGACTCCGACCGGTCCGGCGGGCTGGGGAGTTCCTCTCCCAATGTGGCCCGATGGCTGGGCGATATCCGCGCCTACTTTCCCACCTCTGTGGTCAGGGTGATGCAGCAGGACGCCCTGGACCGGCTGGGCCTGCGTCAGATGCTTCTGGAGCCGGAGATGCTGGAGGCCGTGGAGCCGGATGTCCACCTGGTCGCCACCCTCCTTTCGCTCGGACAGATCATGCCGGAAAAGGTCAGGGAAACGGCTCGGGCGGTGGTGCAGCGCGTGGTGGAGGAGTTGGAGAAGAAGCTGGCGAACCCGCTCCGGCAGGCCGTGACCGGCAGCCTGAACCGCTCGATACGCACCCGCCGCCCGCGCCACCGGGATATCGACTGGATGCGGACCATCCGGGCCAACCTGAGGCACTACCAGCCCGATCTCAGAACCGTCATCCCGGAAACCCTGATCGGCTACGGGCGCAGGCAGGGGGCCGTGCAGAGGGAGATCATCCTGTGCGTGGACCAGAGCGGTTCGATGGCGACTTCGGTCGTCTATTCCGGGGTCTTCGCTGCGGTGATGGCCTCGATCCGGTCGGTCAAAACCTCTCTGGTCGTCTTCGACACCTCGGTCGTAGACCTGACCCCGATGCTCCAGGACCCGGTGGACGTACTCTTCGGAACGCAGTTGGGGGGCGGGACCGATATCAACCGGGCGGTCGCCTATTGCCAGGGGCTGGTGCGCGTCCCGCAGGATACGATCCTGATCCTCATCAGCGACCTCTATGAAGGCGGAAACGCCGCGGAAATGTTCAAGCGGATGGCCTCTCTGATCGGCTCCGGCGTGCAGGTCATCTGCCTCCTCGCCCTCGACGACCGCGGCGCGCCCGGCTTCGATGGCCGCGCAGCCCACACGCTCGCCGGCCTGGGAGCGCCCTCCTTCGCCTGCACGCCCGACCTCTTCCCCGACCTGATGGCTGCCGCCATCAAGCGCCAGGATATCGCCGCCTGGGCCGCCGCAAACGATATCGTGATTGCACGGGGAGAAGGGGCGGAATGACAAACTCGGGCCAGCATCCGGCCCGAGTTTTTTCATACGCTTCAGGAGGCGTTTTTGACGACCTTCATATCGCTGATGTAAATCCCCTGAAGGCCCCCCTGGCGGACGATATGGCCTTTCACGCTCACCGTATCGGCCATATGCTCGATCAGTTGATCTTTGGAAGCCTGGTGCTTTTCGCTGCCGAATGTTATATAGACATGGCTTTTGCCATCCACGATCCCGATGGGGTTTCCGGCCTTCGCGCAGGCGATCCCGCAATCCTTGTGGCCTGCCCCCCGGGCTTTATGATCCATATAGCACCAGAGATCCACCACTTCCCCTGTCACTGTCGCCTCTTTCGGTGCTTTCGCGGCCCTGGCAGCCTTCGGAGCGCCTTTGGCAGCCCATCCCACCACCGAGAAAACCACCGCCGCGGCCAGAGCGATTGCCAGCATGACAGCCAGCTTATTCCAGCGATTGCTCATTTCGAACCTCCTCACCAACGTTTTCAGGAAACGCTTTGAATGTGGTTTTTTATAATAATCGTATAAATCCGCTGGAATGGTTCCCGTCACGGCGAGGATGGGGTAATTTTTGGCCCGGGATGCCTTACTGCTTCACCATCTCTCCAGCCCGAACCGGCCACGGTAAGCGTTGACCACCGACACGTAGTTCTCCACCGGCACGCTGGCGGTGATGGCGTTGCTGGCGCAGAGGATATGTCCTCCGTTCCCCCACCCGGCCTCCAGGCAGTCCAGAGTATGGCGGCGCACGTACTCCACGCTGCCGAAGCTGAGGGTGGTTCCGCAGTCCAGGTTGCCGTAAAGGGTTACCCGGTCGCCGACGGAAGCCTTCAGGCGGCGCATGTCCATCCCGGCATGCATATCGATTTCCAGATAGCCGTCCGCTTCGCACCCGGATGTGAAATCTTCCAGAACCGACCACAGGTTCCCGTCGCTGGCATTGACGGCCCGGCAGCCCGCCTCATGGATGCGGCGGGAGAGGATCCGCACCTGGGGGGCGATGAACTCCCGATAGGCCCGGGGCGAGATGAGAGGCCGGTTGCCCGCGAAATCGCCCCCGACCCCGATCTGATCGATCCCTAAAGCGATATACTTCTCGATCCACCCCAGCGCCGCTTTCGTCGCCAGGGCGAAATGCCGGCGGGCCGCCTCCGGGGCCAGCGCCATGGCTTCCATAAGATCGGTGTCCGCCCAGACCCCGTGTACATAGGCCGGGGCGAGAATGGGAAGATCCAGACCGCGGCGATCCATCTCGTCCTTCAGGAACCTGTAGATCAGAAGCGTTTCGTCCGGCGGGGGCGCGGAATCGGCGTTTTGCTCGTTCCGGCGGTGAAGCCGCTCCACCGGGTCATCTGGCGGCGGCAAGGGCAGGGCCGTCGGCGCGGCGGCGGGCTGAGGCACGGGCGGGTTCGGGGTCACATAGAGCATATCGTGCCCCAGCAGGCAGGCCAGATCGAGGCGATCCACCGCCATCTGCCGGACAGCCTCCTCCCACCCCTTTTCGGCAAGAAGCGCGGGCCAGCGGGCCGGATCGCCTGCATAAATGCGTCCCAGCAGCGCATCGGCCACCGGCGACAACAGCACATATTCGAACATCGGCGTTCTGTCCGGCTCGCGGTGGCTCAAGGCCGCCTCGATGCGCTCGCGTGAGGTCATAGTTTCTCTCCTGCCAAAGCAGCCGCTTCCGGCAAATCCTTTTGCAGCGCCGAATTCGGCAGAATCCAGAGCCTGACATCGGCCCGCTTCACCTCCGCCAGTTCTGCGGGGGAAAGCGTCTCTCCCAGGATGAACATGCCCGCGCTTCCCTTTGCTTCCGCCGGGCTGCCCACAAAACGGATCGTGTAGCCTGCTTCGGCGGCGGAGGCGAGCGTTTTCGCCCAGAGCCGCCGCGTCATGTAGCGGTTGTATTCCATCAGATTCCACTCTTCCCCGAAGGGAAGATAAACGGCGAGAGGCGTGCCGTTGGCCGGGGCCGGTAGGGGGACGCATCGACGTATATCCGGTACATCAGGGGTGTCATTTCCCACCAGTGGAGGAGGCTGCCCGCCCCCCGGTGCCGCGCGGCCTCGATAAACTGGCGGATATGTTCGGCCCGCATCGCCTCCGGGAAATCCGCCCCTTCGCTGATGCCGAACTCCTCGATGACCACCGGGCGCGGGCGGCCCGGCAGGGCGCGGCGCAGACTTTCCACCAGCAGCAGCGCGTGGTGGGATATCTCCGGGCCGTTGATCCACAGATCGTAAGTGTGGGGCGACCAGTAATCGTAAACCTGATCCCCGGCCCGCCCCCGCAGCAGGCGCGGGTTCCCGTGGCTTAAAGTGATCGGGTGCTTCGGATCGGCCCGGCGCACCATGCGGGCGCGGGCGATCAGGCTGTCCGCCAGAAGCGCGTTGGCATAGGCAAAGAAATCGTGGGCCGGGCGGTTGCTCTGCTCCTGGCAGGCGATCACCCGGATGCCGTGCGCCCGGCAGTGGGCCACGGTCCGGTGCAGACGCCGGTAGGCTTCCTCGTTCCACACACCCGGCAGCGGAGCGAACCAGCAGTCGGAGATCAGCACCCGGACGGTATTCATCCCGGAATCGGCCATCCGTTGTAAAATGCGGTTTTGCTCCTCACTGCTCAGGGTGATCAGATAGGGCTGGTTGTTGCCGAAGGGATAAAAGGGCGCACCGTTGGCTGTCGTAAATCCTCGTCCGGCGGCGCCCACCCGCACGAATCCATCCTCCTGCAGCTGCCTTGCCGCCGCCGATTCGCGCTGTCCGGCGGCCCGATAGGGCGCTTGGGCAGGCAAAGCGATGGCCGCGCCCGTCCGGAAGGCCATTTCGACAGATTCGCCTCGCCGGGCGGGCGGATCCAGGCAGATCTGGGCCGAGAAGCCTTCCCGGTCTTTCACCAGGAAAAAGCCGTGATGGTCCCGGCCGGCGATCCGGATGCGGCTCCGCTCCCGACCCCTTTCCGCCTGAATCCACCCGGGCGTTCCGATATCCCAGAACCATATCAACTGGCCCGGCCTGGCCCCTTGAAGCCGTAGGTCAGCGATTTCGTTTCCGGCGCGATCCGGAATTCCACCCCCAACCGCCCGGTCCAACCCTCCTCCAGTCGGGTTATTCTCACTTTGAAACTTTGCCCGTTCCGCTGCCATTCCACCCGGAAGGCGTTCCCCAGCGTCCCTTCCTCCCTGATGCCCGCCGGGGCCTCAATCGCAGGCGTTTGCAGGCTTTCCCAACTGCCCAGCCAGGCAAAGGTGCGGACGCTTTGCAGTGGCACGTTTCGCGCCGAAGGGGCAGCATGGGCCGATGCGAACGAAAAGCAGGCCAGCAGCATATACCATTTGCGGGCCATCGCTCTACTCCACCACCAGCCAGGTGATTTCTTTCGGCCCCAGGCGCACCGGCGCTTGGATATGGTATTCACGGTCTAAAATGTACTCCTTTATCCTTCCTCCATCGAAGCGCACGCTCGCCCTGTCGGTCAGGCCCGTGTAGTAGAGGGGGAGCCGGATAGTTTGCTTGAGTTCCCGGTCGGTGGGATTGTAGAACATCGCCAGGCCGCGCTCTTTCAGCCGCGAGTTGACGTGCAGGACGCAGTCGATGGATCTCCCGTCCGGGCGGCGGACATGGATGATATCCGAGTCCAGGATCAGGCGGTGTTTCTTATAAAAACTCACCCATTTTTTCACGACCGCTCTGGTTTCCTTCGTGTCGAAGAGCCGCGGGCCGCGGTAGCATGCCTGCACGCCGCTGCCGAAATTCTGGGCCAGGTGCCACTCGTATTCCTTCAGATGGGCGGAGAGCGGCTCGAAGGTGGCGGCCTCTCCGCCCCCGTGGTATTCCACCAGCGGCACGAACATCCACCCCATGCTCGGCGCCTTCTCGAAGGTGCCGTCATAGATGTTCTGTCGGGCGATCAGGATTTGCCGCCAGCGAGGCAGGCTGAAATTGTCCTCCCGATAGCCCATCCCGCACTTGTTGCTGCCGTTCAGGTAATAGGAGTCGGGCGAGTTGATATAGATACCGCGCTTCCGGCATTCATGATAGAAATTCACACATGCTTGCCACTGGCGAAGCTGGGAGTCCTTCAATCCCCGGTGATGCTTGTACTCGGTGGAGGCGCAGACATCGCCGTGGAAGGGGCCGTCGGTCTCGATCACATCCATGCCGGTCTTATCCATGAAGTCGAGGACGCGGCGAAAGTAGCTGTCGGCCCATTCGCTCGCAAGGCATGCGCTCTGCCCGAACTTGCTCCCCGGCTGGCCTGTTTCCGGCGAGATGCAGTTGTTCTCCGGCCCGGCATCCCGTGAGGCGCACATCAGGGTATAGCCCCCGATCTCGATCCCTTTCCGGTGGGCGTAATCCACGTCCGCCTTGAAGCGGACGATGCAGTCCGGATCCTCGCTTTCGATATCGAACCCGCTCCAGAAGGTCAGGATAACCATGTCGAAGCCCACCTCGGCGCACTGATCGACCGCCCGCCTCACCGACACCGAATCGGAACTCCGCACATGCATCAGGATCGGATTTTCGGTGACCTGCGGGGCGAGCGCCCGCACCATCCGCCGCCGGCCCAGCCCCCTGCGCTCGCGGTCGTCACTGTCGTGGAGAAGCTCGAAGGTGCGGAAAGAATCGAACCGCTCGCCCGGCCTCAGAGCGACTCCCGGCCCGAGCGGGTCTTTGCTGGTCATCAAAAGGGGCATCCGGTAGAGGAAATCGATCTGGGTCTTGTAGTCTGGATCCGGTCCCCAGTGGGTGGTGTCCATCCCGTCGAACACATAATCGCTCTCGACATGAAGCCTCTGCTTCTCCTGCTCCGTGACCGCCAAGATCTCCCCCACGACCGATTCCAGCAGGATTTCTCTGCCGCTCCTGTTTTCGATAGAGAGCCATTTCGAGAGGACCGGCATCCCTTCGTACATTTCGTAATGGACGGATACCGCAAGGCCGTCATAGAGGGGCAGCCAGCTCTCCGGGGGCCGAAACCGGAAGGTCAGGGACAGACCGGCGGGAGGCCAAGGGCGCTTTTCGGAACGGCGCTTCGGCTTCCAGGGATAGCGGGCGGCAGGCTCACCTATCGTACAGCCGGCGTATTGAAACGCTTCCGGGCTGGAAGTCATCTTTCCGATCCAAGCCGGGTCGAGATAGGCGTAATCGGGCTGCCCTTTTAGCCCGCCCACCTCCGCCCGCCTGCCATCGATCACCAGAACCGCCTCCGGCTTCACGCCCCGCAAGATGCCGACTCCCGCGGTCAGGTTCCGATAATCGATGGTCGCTAGATTGGGCGCTGTGCGGAACGTCCGGCTGATCAGCCCGTTGGAGAGGGCGACCTCCCCATCCCTTTCCTCGGCCCGGACAGCCTTCTTGACGGAAGCCACCAGCCAGTCCGGGTTTTCCCCGGCGGCGACGAGCGACGAGAGCAAGCATAAGATAATGACAATAACTATGATAAGAATTAACATGATGGCTCCTTGCAACTACCTGCCCCAGTCTTACAAGATCACCCGGTTACGCAGGGTTATGGTCGGGGCTTTGAGAGACAGTTACCTACTCCCGGCCCCTATACGTTATATCGTCCGCGACAGTGTCTGCTTCAGGACCAAGGCCCCCGAGACATTGCTCTCCCGGGAAGAACTGCCCGCTTGTGGCCCCCCCCCGAACGAGTGGCGCGGCGAGCGTCGTTAGAGGGGCGCGTAGTGGGCGCACTGCCAGCCCCAACAGGGGAGGGCATCATGATCTCCTGAATAGGGCGGATCAGCCGCAGAAAGTTGGCCTCTTGGATGCGACCAGACTTGGTGAAGGTGAAGCGGAAAGGGGGAGAGGATCGGGCGTAAGGGAACGTAGCCTCTCTTCACGAAACGGGGAGAGGGGGCAAGGGAGAGAAATAATCCAGCCTCCATCGCTGGCCGCGATTGTCGACACATCCACTTTTCATCTCCCCTCACACCACATCCTCAGCGATTCATCTGCTCAAGGATCGCCTTCAATTTCTTCAGTTCGCTGCCGAAAGCGGCCCAGTCACCCTGACGGCTGGACTGCTCGGCGCGGTTGTAGTGGGACATGGCCTGGGAAGCCAGGCTACTTGTATCCGCGGAAGGGGCCGGACGCAGAGCGCCTGCGGTGATAGGCGAAGGCCGGACCGGGGCGGAGGGTCGGCTGCCGAAGATGCGGTACAGGGCTTCCTCAAGGGTCTGCTCCATCACCACCTGGCTACCGTAGACCACCACCACCCGCTTGAATTCCGGCATCTGCGCCCCGCGAGAGGGGAGCGGGGTCGGAGCGGGCATCCCGGGCTGGGCGAAAGGGAAGGCAACGGCAGGAGCGGAATCGCCTCCTTTGGTTTGCAGATAGAGGGGCCGTATGTAGATGAGCGACTGCTCGATGGGCAGCACCAGAAGGTTCCCCCAGATCACCTGGCTTCCCTGCTGGTTCCAGAGTGTCAACTGGCTGGAAATCTGGGTATTTTGTTTGATACGCGACTCGATCTGTTCTGGCCCGAAGAAGAGCTTGCTCTTTGGGAAGCGGTAGACAATCAGTTTTCCATAGTCATCCGGGTCGCTTTTGGCGCACATCCAGGCTGACATGTTCTGTTTGCTAGCAATAGTGAACGGCCACATGATGATGAATTCTTCCTGCTTCTCCCCGGGCAGGCGCATGATGTTGTAGTAGGGCTGCATCAATTCGGTTCCCGCCTCCATCAATTGCCCCTGCTGCTGGCTGTAGGCTTGCTCTTTCGGGATATTCCAATCGTCCTCCCGGTTATAGAATACTTGGGGATCCTGGACGTGGTAGCGGCAATATTTATCGCCCTGGATTTTGAACAGCAGTTCAGGGTAGCGAATGTGCGCCAGGAGGCTCTTGGGCATCCGCTCGCGAGGCAGAAACAGGTCAGGAAATATCTTCCGGTAGGTTTGCAGGAGCGGGTCTTCGGGATCGAAAACATAAAACCGGCAGGTTCCGTTGTAGGCGTCCACAACCGCCTTGACCGAGTTGCGAATATAGTTGTCCTTCCGCACCGAATAGGGCGTGGCATAAGGATAGCCCGGCGAGGTAGTGTAGGCATCCACGAACCAGTAAAGCCTGCCGTCAGCGACCACCAGGTAGGGGTCGGGATCGTATTCCAGGAACGGGCAGATTTGCGTCAGGCGGTCTGGGATGCGGCGATGAAACAGCACGCGGCTTTCGGACGTCAGGCTGCGGTTAAGAAGAATCTTGAGGCTGTTGAACCGGCTGGCGAAAGCGATCTTCCTTCCGAGGGATCCGACAGGAACGCCCCCTTCCCCCTTGTAAACGGTGCGAGCCACCTGCCCCTCCGTATCGCCGATGGGATAGTCGAACTCCTCCTCGGTAGTACGGACGAAGCTGTATTCGCTGGAAAGCTCTCCATAGTACAGCTCCGGCCTTTTGACCGGAATATCGGGAGGAGTCTCAGGCGGGATATTTTTGATGAGGAAGACCGGCATCCCCTCGGGGCTAACTTGGTTCACAGGACTCATCGCCAGCCCGTACCCGTGCGTGTAGATCATATGCTCATTGATCCAGGTGCGGTTCAGAAGGGCATCGTAATTCATTTCTCGCGGGGAGAGGAGCATCTGCCGCAGTTCCCCGTTGAGAATATAGCGGTCAATATCTATATCGCTAAAACGGTAATACTGCGTTATACCCTGAAGTTGGCCGTAGGTAGCTAGAGCGGGTCGGTGGTCCCAGAGGCGGGCGTTTTTCAGGGTCAATTCGTTGCGCTGGAGGTCTGCGGAGGTCAAATCCTGGTCACCGGGGAAGTCGTGAGGCTCCACCTTATCCAGCCCGTAGGCCATGCGCGTGAATTTGATGTTATGGGCAATATAAGGCTCTTCCCGGTTGATCTCGTTCGGCGTGACGGACAACTGCTGCACCAGGCCGGGCACAACGCTGCCCGCCATCGACAGTAAAAGCCAGAATCCCAGCCCTCCGATGAGTGGCTTCCAGCTCCGGACAAAGACATTGGCGATCAGCAAAAGGCCGCAGGCTACCGCCACGATGAAAAGAGAGTTCAGAAACCACATCCGGGCATGGATATCGGTGTAGCCCGCGCCGTAGAAGAAACCGTGATCGGAGAAGAGGAGACCATAGGTTTGAATCTTATAGCCGAACGCTTTTCCGATCAGGGACAGGCCGGCCAGGACGGAAAGATGCTCCCGCACGTTCGGGGCGATCCTCACCTCCGGCCACTGGAACTGGGTTTCAGTGGCCCGCCCGATCAGCCGCAGAGCGCCGTAGAAGCTGTAAAGTACGGCGGTCGACATGATGGTCAGGATGAGAACAAAGGTAGCCCACTGGGTGAGATAATTATAGAAGGGAAGGGTGAAGATATAGAAGGACACATCCTTCTGGAAGATGGGGTCCTGTACGCCGAAGGGAGTGGCATTGCGGAAGCGGAGGTAATCGTCCCAGCGGGTGGCGGCCTCTGTGGCGATGAGAAAGCTCATCAACGCCGAGGCCGCCACCACGATCTTGCCGATATACGGCTCGAAGATATTACGCTCCGGGATATCCAGGATGCGGCCCTTGATGAAACGGATTGTAGGCGGGGCCAGCCTGCGCGTCAGGGCCGCGTTCACGGTCAGGATGATGAAGAAGATCAGGCCCATGGCCACGCCCATCTTCGCCTTTGTCGCCAGAGTGGTCGAAAAGACTGAGCTGTAGCCGACCTCCCTGAACCACAGCCATTCGGTGTAGAGATAAAGGCTGCGCCCTCCGAAAATCATGATCAGGAGGGCGATCCCGGCCAGCGGATATAAGACGCGCTGCCAGTTGGGCATACGATACGTTTCACCGGACATATATTAAAGCACTTCCTCCACAGGGGTATAGGGCATCCGGAAGAGGTCGGAAATCTCCTTGTAGCAGACATTTCCCTGAACCACATTCAGCCCCAGCCGGATCGCCTTTCGCGCTTTCGCCGACTCCCGGTAGCCTCTGTTCGCCAGTTTGAGAACATAAGGGAGGGTCGCGTTGGTCAGGGCGTAGGTGGATGTGCCCGCTACCGCTCCCGGCATATTCGCCACGCAGTAATGCACCACACCGTCCACGATATAGGTGGGCTGCTGGTGCGTGGTGGGGCGGGAAGTCTCGATACAGCCGCCCTGGTCGATAGCCACATCCACGATCACAGCACCGGGCTTCATCAGAGAGAGCATCTCGCGAGTCACCAGGACCGGGGCCTTCGCCCCGGGCAGCAGCACCGCCCCGATGACCAGATCGGCCTCCTTGAGCTTTTCACGGATATTGACGCTATTGCTCATGAGAGTGGTCACATTCGGGGGCAAGATGTCCTCCAGGTAGCGCAGGCGATCCAGGTTGATATCCAGCACCGTCACCCGCGCTCCCAGCCCGGCGGCGATCAGGGCCGCATTACTGCCCACCACGCCCCCACCGATGATCATGACATTGGCCGGGGCCACGCCGGGAACGCCGGCAAGCAAGATGCCGCGCCCCTCGAACGGGCGCTCCAGGTATTTGGCCCCTTCCTGGACGGCCATCCGGCCCGCCACCTCGCTCATCGGAGTGAGGAGAGGCAGAGAGCCGTTCTCCTCCTGCATCGTCTCATAGGCGATGCAGACGGCCTTCCGTTCGATCATGGACTCGGTCAGTTCCCGGCTGGCCGCAAAATGGAAATAGGTAAACAACACCTGGCCGGGGCGTATCAGGGCGTATTCCTCCGGCAAAGGTTCTTTCACTTTGACAATCATCTCGGCCCGGGCGTAGACATCGGCTGCGGTGGGGCATATCGTGGCCCCGGCGGCTTCATAGTCGCTGTCCGGGATGCCTGTCCCCAGCCCTGCCGACGCCTCGGCCAGAACCGAGTGTCCTGCCTTGATCAGCGATTCCACACCGGCCGGCACCAGAGCCACCCGGTATTCCGAGGGTTTGATTTCCTTCGGCACTCCGACAATCATTCATGCCTCCTTACCATGATGCAGCATCCGTGCGAGGCACGGCAGGCCCTGTCGGGGCGGATCCGGCCTGTTTCTAGCCTTCCGGTTCCAGCGCCAGGCAGAGCGCGCCCAGGATGCCCCCATCGTCCCCCAGTTCGGCGGGCACGATGTCCGCAACCCGGGCCAGGTCGCGCATGGCACGCGCTTTGGCGACGCGGCGTGCCGGCTCGAAAAGAAGATCCCCCACCTTCGAGACGCCACCACCGATCACCACGCGCTTGGGGTTCAAAATATTGATGATATTCGCCACTCCCAGGCCCAAGTATTTTCCGGTTTCCTCCCAGATGTCCAGGGCCAGCGAGTCGCCCATGCGGGCCGCCTCTGCGGCGACCTGGGCATCGGCTTTGGCGATATCGCCGCCGACCATCTCCAGCATTTTCGAGAACCGCCCGCCCGCCAGCTTTTCGCGGGTGCGCCGGGCGATGGCCGTGCCCGAAGCCAGCGATTCCAGGCAGCCCCAGTTGCCGCAATTACAGCGGGGGCCGTCCGGCAGAATGATCTGATGGCCGAACTCCCCGGCATTATCGTCCGTGCCGTGATAGACTTTGCCTCCGGCGATGATGCCTCCGCCGATGCCGGTGCTGACCGTAAAATAGGCGAAATCCTCGAAGCCCCGTCCTGCCCCCAGCCGCGCTTCTCCCAGGGCGGCGGCATTGGCGTCATTCTCCAGAAGGGTTTTGCAATCGAACTCTTCCGCAAACAGATCCACCAGGGGCAGCCCGTTCCAGCCGGGCAGGTTCGGCACGGTCAGCACCACCCCGGTTCTCCTATTGAGGGGGCCACCACATCCGATACCGATAGAGGAAAGGGATTCTACAGGGACGCCGGTTTCCTTGAGGAGCCGGTGCAGCGCGTTCTTCATATCTTGCACGACAGGCAACGGCCCTCTCTCCGCCTTCGTATCGAAGCGGGCGCGGCCTCTGATGTTCATCTGTTCGTCCGCCACTGCGACAATGATCTTGGTTCCACCGATGTCGATGCCAGCAATAGCCAAGCCCAGGCTCCCTTCTTCAGCGGTTTCGCTGAAGCAAATTGGACATCTCATTCATTATAGCATCTTTCGGAAGGGGCGGTCAATTTGAGAGGATGAGAGGGAAGGATCTGCATGGCCTCGCAAATCGCGGCAGGAAAGCAGGTAGTATCATGTGATTGAGAATGCGACCAGCTTCTATATGCTGTATTGGGAGCGGTGGTAATCGCTGACGGCTCGCTCCCAGTTGATGAGGGCATCCAAATGGCTGTCGGGCGTCTCGATCCGGAATTCCTCCCGGCGGCTGTCCCAATAGCGGCAGGCCGCCTGAAGGCTCTTTTCAGGAGCGGCTATCAGCCGGGCGAACCGGCTTTCTGGCTCCAGGGCCCGCCTGATATAGTTGTGGAACCACAGCTTTTTCAAAGCGTCGCGCTCTTCGGGCCAAACGGAGGCAGGGAGCATATCGAGCCGGGCCATCGTTATCCGGGCGCGATCCTCATCGTAGCGAGTCACTCCCCAGGCGGCCGCGATATGATAGGTCCTGCGCGGCGCATCGGCGATGAACTGTGCCTGCTGGCCGTAACGGGCTGTCAGGGCGCGCCCCATAGCGATCCAGAGAAGGAGAAAGATCCTCCGCTCCTGGGGGAGGGGTGACCTCTCTCCCCTGGCCCCTCTCCCCGAAACCCAGGGGATGCGTCGGAGCGCCTCCGGGGAGAGGGGGATAGATCGTGCGTTATTTTACAGCGCCACCCACTCCCCCTGCCCGTTTCGGGAAGGGGGAGTGGGGGTTAGGTAACGGTCTCCCCAAGGCCCGCCCCCCGCCCCGGCGGGACCGGCAGCCTGATCTGGATCGCTATGGGGGCTGTCAGGACGCTCCCCTGCCCCTCCTCGTCCCAGCCTGCCATGACCAGGCCGTCCGGCAGGTTGGGTTCGGTGATGCGTGCCGTATTGCTGGCGACCTCCACCTTATTGGCGTTGGCCTCCGAAGCCACCCACCAGATGCCGCCGTACTGCCAGGCCAGCCTTATATCCTGATCGAACTCCACCCGGCAGACCAGGCCGTGCCCCTCCATCGTGGGCGCGATGCGAACCGATATCTTCCATCCGCTGCCGTTGAGGCGATAGTCGGTGTATCCGGGTCGAAAATCAGCCTTTGCGCCGGGAAGCGTATCGAGCCAGACGATCTGGCCGTCAGGGGCGAGGACTCCCAGGCGCAGAGTTCCCATGCAAGGGTCGACATTGCCTCCGGGCGCATCGGGCCGGGGCCACAAGGAAATATACGGTCCTCGGAGTAGCAGCCGTTGCCGGTAACGGTATCCATCATAAAGAGGGGCGCATCGCCCGCCCAGACGCGGTTTTGCCCCTGCACGATAGGCCGGTTCAGGCGGCGGGCGCTGCCGGTGATGGTGAAGCCTCCGCCCTTCAAGCAGGCTCGATAGCCCCTCTGCCGTCACCGGGGCCATGAAGAGCGAGCGGCCCAGCAGGATGCTGGTATCCGTGTCCGGAGTTTTCAACGATTCGAGCGGGGCCGGCAGAAACGTGACCTCCGACTTGATAACGCGCAGGCCGCGCGTTATTTCCTCTTCCTATCGGCTGACAGCCTCCTGTTCTGCCTGCAAAGCCGCCGCAAAGCGGGAGACCGGCTTTTCTTTGGAGAGAAGTGTCGGCCCCAAAGCCCTGACCGAGACGGGCTTCCGCTCGACAGGCATCTCCTCCACGTACGCTCCCTCCACAGGAAACGACTCGCCCGTTCCCGCTGTATCGGTTAAAAATGCAGCCGTTTTCTCTGCGTCCGCCTCTATCGAAAGATCCACTGGCCCGGCTGTCCGCAAGAAGGGAACGCCATATATGCGGGTGTAGCGATTATCTCCGGGCGGGCTGACCATGCGGGCGCGGTTGGCGTTTTCCCGGCTCAAGTAATTCAAGATATTACCGAAAAGTTGTTCCAGATTGGGCCGGTATAAATCCCTGTCTGTGGTAAAGTCGGGCAGCCGCCAGCCTACGAAGAGGATCCGGCCCTGACCGAAGCGATATTCTACCAGGGACCGCTCCCCCAGCCCGGCGTTACCTTCGACCAGAAGGTCGCCTGTAGGAGAACTGGAGCCGTAGAAATCGGCCAGCGCGTTGCCGCCGAAGGCGGTCAGCAGGACAGGCTTTCCTGTATCCAGGCCGGAAAAGATCGGATGATGCCTGTATTTTTCCCGAACCAGGACACCGCTTGTAAAAGCGCTGTCCGAGGGGGGAAGGATGCGAAAAGGCGAGGTTTCAACGCCGGTGCCGTTGAGTATGCGGCCTGCGGCCCCGGAAAGAAGAAGCACCCCGCCGCCCAGCACATAAAGGCGTAAATCCTCACAGGCCGCTTCGCCCAGGAGCGCCGCCCCCGGGCCGTCTCCCTCATGATACCAGACGACATCGAACTCCTCAGGCGCGTAGATGCGCCTTCCATCCGCCTGCCATCCGCCTGCCGCCGCTGGCTTCAACCGGAAAACCGAGCCTTGCGTCCGGGCAGAAGCCAGGGCGGCGGCATTCCGCTTCGGTGTCTCTTTCGGCAGCGCGGGATCGATGGATCCGATGCGAAGCTGAGCCTGAACGGGCATAAGAGCGTTGAGCCAGAGCAGCGGGATCAAATGGCGCAGGAGCATGGCGTATTCCTTTCCGGTGTGCCGCGCAGTGATTCGGGGCGGCAGAGGGCGACCCATCAGGTCGCCCTTCCAAGCAAACACCCTGATGATATCAAATGGAATTTGGTATCGTGTATGGCAACCCGGCCCCTCAATCTTTGCATAGCCATCGTACTCAGATGATGACCGCATCGTTTCTATCCGAACTTACCTCACCCTATCAGCTCGTCCGCATGTTCCCTGACCTTGCAGACAGCGTCCAGCATAGCGTCCATATCTTCCGGGCCGCCCAGGAAAATGCTGTGGCTCATACTGACGCCTTCCTCGCGGAAGATGCGCTCGCACTGGGGGCACTGGATTTTGGAATAGTCGGGCGGCTCAATGCCCTGCGGCCAGACGACCGGGCCGAAGTTGCGCTCCAGGAAGAGGGGGTTCTGGTAGATGGGATGGAGATGGCCCAGGTGGCAGGGGACACCTTCCGCGCCGAGGGCTTCCATGAATCTATCGCGCGTGACGCCTTCGGGCCACTCGTCTTTCAGGAACCGCCAGTGGTAGAAATAGAAGACCCATCGCTCCAGCCCGGGAACGCGCTCGATGGGGGCCACGCCGGGGATGCCCCGCAGTCCGTCCTCGAAACGCCGGGCGTTGGCGTCGCGGGCGTTGGCCTGCTCATCGAAGCGGGAGAACTGGGCCAGGGCGACAGCAGCCTGCCATTCAGTCATCCGGAGGTTGCTGGCAACCATGTGGAATTCATAGAAGGGCCTGCCGGGCATCCGCCCGATGTGGTGAAAGCTGAAGGCTTTCTTTGCGAATTCCTCGTTATCGGTCAGCAGGATGCCGCCCTCCCCGCAGGTGAGGGTCTTCCCCATCTGGAGGCTGAAAGAACCCATATCGCCCCGCGCTCCCAGTTTCTTGCCCTGGTAGATGGTGCCGTGTGCGTGGGCGCAGTCCTCCAGCACAAACAGGCCGTGCTTTTTCGCGATGGCGTTGATGGCATCCATATCGCAGGGGTAGCCCGCGTAATGCACGGGCATGATCCCCACGGTGCGCGGGGTGATGGCCGCCTCGATAGCCGCCGGGCTGATCTGATAGGTTGCAGGATCGATATCGACGATGATGGGGATGGCGTTGACCAGAATGATGGCCGTAGCCGAGGCTACAAAGGTTACGGCTGGAACGATCACCTCGTCTCCGGCCTTGATCCCGAGGGCTTTCAGAGCGCATTCGAGGGCCTGGGTGCCGTTGGTGACCGCAATGCCGAAACGGGCGTCCTGGTAGGCGGCAAACTCCTGCTCGAAGCGAACCACCTTCGATTGGCTGCTCTCCGCCTCGCTGTATCCCCCGCGCCACCACTTTCCGGAATTCAGCACTTCATCGAGATAACGCTTCTCCAGATCGCCGTAGATCGGCCAGGCTTTCCCGAGAGGCCGGTTGACCGCCTTACTGCCGCCTTTGATTGCCAGATGAGCCATGAGAAACCTCCTTGAGAATGGTATGTCAATCAGTTTGTAAAAGTTGGTCGAAAAATCATGTACAATCTTTAGGGGGCGATCCACCAGTCGCCCTCTACAGCATAGGATGCGTGCCCCGATTCAGTCCCACACCTGAAGGCCCGCCTCCATTTGCCCCCGGATTTGCTGGGCGATATCCTCCGGGCCGGCGAAAAAGAATCAGGTTTCATACAGTTTCATCTCCACCGGCCACTCGGAGACATGGCAGGCAGCCTGCTCTCCGGTGAAGAGGTCGAAAACGGTTCCGGCAGGCCAGGGCCGGCGGATGTGCTTGCCGCCGGGCCGCCGGGCGTGGACAAGGATCAGCTCTGCGGCGGCGGGGATCAGGTCGTCGGTGTCGAGATAGAGATGTTATCCGCTGTCTTCCCGATGGCGCGGAGCAGGGCGTTCGGGAGATAAGGCGCGGAGCAGAAGAGCCTGGTGTAGCCGTCCATCCGGCGGACGATCAGGCCCGGTTCCTGTAAAGCGTCCAGGAGGCCCAGGACTGTTATATCGCTTCCGGGACCTTCCGCATAAAAGAGAGGGCCGACGGCCCTCGTCCCGGCATCATCAAAATCGTGTGGGCCTGTGCCGAAGCAGGAAAGGGTTCCGCCGTCCGCTGAGGGAGGGCGGCTCCAGGGATGGCTGCTCGGGATCAGGGATATGCGGGGCAGGGCTTCCATGTTCGCCGCACGCAGGCGAAATCCGGCGATGCGGGAGGCCCGGTCCAGGTCGAAAGCGGTGGTATCGAGATTGACCACCCCTGGCGCTCCCAGCCAGATAAGGGCAGCCCTGCGTTTCCGGACCAGGACGATCAGGGACTGGGTCTGCCGGTCGGAGAGAGTGAAAGCATTCGTGACCATCAGCACGCGGTGGGCAGGCATATCGGGATGGGAGGCGTCCTCCACGTGGCATACCTCGCAGGCCATGCCGCAGTGCGTCCAATGCAGCCGCCGGACCTCGTAATGCATCGGACAGATCAGACGGTTGGAGGCGGGCTGATGAAAGCCGGCCCGGTTATCGAGGAATATCCCCATTCCGGGCGGTGTGGAGCGGTCGGCATGGACAACGCCCCGCCCGACCGACTGAAAGCATTTGACCGTCTCGATATGCTCTGGCAGGCTGTACATCCCGTCATTGATCTCGTGCCACCATAAGGCTCCCCCTTTGAGGAGAGAATAGCCGGTATCGCGCAGCAGAATCCGGATGTCCCGCCAGGGAGATTCCGGGCTGCGCCAGAGGCTTCCGACCGGGTGTTCTTCATGGGCGTTGGCGACAAGACGGGTGCGGGTATCGAAGTCTCTTAGCCACATCTTGCTTGCCAGCCGCAGCATTCCGAGAGGGATCATGGAGGAGGTGTCCCCTCTGCCGGGGTCGCGGAGGGCGTAGGAGGCGGGAGACTCGAACATATCGAGGTCCGGGCTGGCCGTCGCTTTTTCAAAGGACTCTTTCATCAGGTGGTGGATCATGAAGGCATGCAGGTCGCAGTCCAGCACGGCCCCCAGCGGCGAGGCTGTCAGAGATTCTCGGCTGGCTCCCCGCTTCGCCGCCCCGGCCCAGCAGTAATCGGCAGTCCGCCTCCGGGCCGGGGAGCGCAGGCGGAACCATTCCATCTGCAGCCGTTTGATTCGATCCGGGGGCCGGGCCGTTTCGAAAGTCACATCCGAGTCGCTCCAGGCGCGGCGAAGCCGTTCTTCATCTTCGGCGTAATATTCGCGCAGCTTGCGGCGAAAATAAGCGGCCATCGCCAGGCTGAAGTCGCCGCAGAACCAGTTTCCGGCCAGGAACGGATCGACTGCGGGGCCGTTTTCCCCGCACTGGCCGGCCCCGATCTGGGAGAGCATGACGCGCCCCTGGAATCGGGTATGCGGATGCCGCGCTATAGCCTCCGCATAACGGGCCGAATCCTCCCGCCATACCGGGGAGGCCCAGGAGGGGTCGCGCACCGCTACCTTATCCCAATCCACAGGCCGGTCGTAAGTGGTCGTCTCGTCAGGATGCCGTGCGATCCACTCTGGCGCGGGCTGCATGGACATCATGCAGGCTCCGAGCGCCTTCGGATGGCGGGTAAAGACCTTTTCGAACATGGCTGCGATAGGGCCAAGATCGAAGGCTCCCTCCGGGCCGACCTGGAAAGGAACACAAGAGAACATGACGATTTCCGGCTCCGCTTTCCCGAAGGAAGGATAGCCCCGGGGAGCCTTCCGAAAAAGAACGGCCCCGCCGTGTATCAGCCTGCCATTGATGAATATAGTGAGAGCGCCCCTTGGTTGTGAATATGAGTTTCTAAGTCCCTTACTCGTGCCATTGATGAATATAGTGAGAGCGCCCCTGTAAAGCCTGCGCTTCGCAATAACCTTTGTCCCCTCCCAGGACGGATATCCGGTCATTTTCTCATTGCTCCAGTCTGACCACGGCAGAGCGTTCCGTCCTGCCCAGCGGGCCTTGGCGCGCCTGATGTCCGGGTCGTAGCACTGCGCCTTGAGATACAGCGCCCGTTCGTCATAGGTCATGTAGGCCTGGGTGGTGGGATAGGAGAGGAAGATGCTCATCCACGAAGGTTCCGCCGCCGGCCAGGGGCAAAGCATAGCGCACCCAGGCGGGATCGGAATGGGCCAGCGGGCCAGAGCCGGGCGGGGCCGGTGTGCGCTTTATAGATACAGTAGCGCGGATCGAGGACAGCTTCTCAGGCGCGTAGGAATCCAGCACACCCTGGTTTAAGGAGACCATGCCGCGCTGTGCAAGCTGCCGGTAGAGTTTCAGGTATCGGGCGTGAAGAGGGGTATAGGCCTGATGCTCCGGAGTCTCTTCGCGGTAGTAGGCAAGCTGACCGCGCTGAAGCGCAATAAACGCTTCGGCAAAATCGAGGCACAGGGATTGATCCTCAATCCGGGCCGATTCCGGCGTGCCGGGCGGAACCAGGGCCTCCGCTTTTTCCAGGTCCTTTCGGGGAACGGCGAAGGTCTCGTCCGCCCAGATCGCCCAGGTGACGAGCGCCGAATGCAGCCCGGCTTCCGTGCAGAAGCCTTTCCATCGGCGGTAATATGCCTGCATCGCCCCGGAAGTCCTGCCGTAGAGGGCATCGCAGAAGCAGCGAACGATCCCCTGCGGGGTCAGGCGGCTTTCCCAGGCCACTCTCAGGGCCGCATAGTTTCGCAACCCCTCGGGGCCGGACGTATAGACACCGCCACAGGTCAAGCCCTGAGCGCCTCGGGCGGCCAGGTAGCGGGCCGTTTGTAACGTGCGACGGTAGACATTGGCAAAGGGAAGGCCCATGTAGCCGCCGTACAACCCGTAATAATCGTAGACAAGGACATGGGAGGCGATTTTCTACCATCCTTCTAGCCGGAGCCGGGCATCGCGGGCCAGCGGAGAGCGAGTATCGGTGTAGGAGTGAAACATGCAGTTCGCGCTGTCCGCCAGCACCACCACATTCGACTCGCACCTCATATCGGGGGGAGGATCGAGCGTTTCGAGATAGGCGTCAAAGGCTACATTTCTGCCGGGGTGGGTTCGGGTGACCTCGCGGGCGACGGCGTTAGCGAAGGCGACCATGTAGCGGCCCCTCCCCGGAAACAGGATCGGGCGCATCGAGTTTGCGGCACTCCGCACAGGCGCATTTCCCGGCCCTATCGTTGTTGAAGAAAGAGACGGCTTGAAGCCCGGGGCTTTCACTCAGAATTCTCCGCGAGCGTTCCACGGCCAGGCGGACCACATCGGGATTGGTCGTGCAGAGCTGCCAGCCTTCCGGCTCGGTGGCGGACCGCTTGCCCCAGATTTCGCTGTAATACTTCGGGTGGATTTTGAAATAAACCTCCGGCGGCGCGATGCCAGCATGGATATGGCGATGCTCGATGGCCGTGCCGCCGTAGTGGTTCCACCGCTCGAATTCGGCCAGGGGCGCGGAATCTACCTCCCCTGCCACGTAGCGGAAGACGGCATCTTGCGTTCTCCGGTAGGGGTCGTCGTCGTTTCCGGCGATCACGAAATCGGAACCGACGTACCGCAGGATGATCGCCTCGTCCCGGGAGCCGGTTCCTTTCGGCCCGGCCACACCCAGCGATCTCGCCGATGCGCTGTCCCCTACCAGGAGGCGCGACCCGGCGGGGCGGCACTTCTCGGGCGCGACCGGCGCCTCTGCACCTGTGGCTTCCCGGATAGTCTCCTGAAGATCGCGGACGGCCCGCAGGACTTTTTCCGGGGCCTTATCGGCGATGACAATGGAAGCGGCGGGCTTCCCATCTCTCACAATCTCGATAGGGGGCTGGCCTGCTGCGGCCTCTCGTTCCATCAAAGCTATCATCAGGCAGCCGATCAGGATCGTATAGCTTTTCAAGGCTAACCTCGATCCTGCCGCTGATAATATTTCAGCCCTTCCACGAAGGTTTTCATGTTTTCCCAGGGAATGCCGGGGCAGATGGAACTGGACGCGCCGAGGAAGAGGCCGGTTTTCGGGCCGTTCGCCACCAGCCATTCCATCTCGCGCTTCACATCGCCGGGCGTGCCCATCGGAAGGGTGCGGGTGACGGAAACGCCGGCGACAATGAGGAGGCTCTCCCCGTCTCGGGTTTTCATGCGGCAGATTTTCTCGTAATCCATCCCGTCCTCGTACTGGAAGCCCTGGAATCCGTGCAGGCCGCATTCCAGGAGGCGGGGAACCATTTCCATCAGATTGCCGTCGCAGTGCCAGATCATGCGGACTCCGGTTTTCAGCATCGGCTCCAGGCTGCGGGCGAAGTGGGGGAACCAGAGCTTATCGAGGGTTTTGACGTGAACGAGCGTGCCGCGGGAGTCTGCCATGTCGTGATCGATCCGGTGGAGAGGAGGCAGATCGTTTTCCTCAAAGGCCCGCGCCACGGCCCGGTTGATGCGCCGGGCGTAGTCGGCCTGCAAGGAGAAGTGCTTTTCCATGACTTCAGGATAGAGAACATAGGCCATAAAGTAGTTCGCGTAGCCGTAGCTGCCGTAGGCGAAGCCCGGAAAGCTGATATAGCCGTAGGGCGTTTTCAAAATATCCGGCCCCAGCGATTCCTGGATCTCGGCCTCGCTTTTCGCGATGCTGCGGGCGTAAGATTCTTCATCGAAATCGAGCGCGGCCTGCCGCAGTGCGGGGAAGACAAATTTCTCCATATGCTCCACCACGGCTTCCGGAGAATGTATCTCCATATCGTTGAGAACGATCTTTTCCGCCCCGGTGGTGGCTCCCCTTTCAGCCCCCTCGTATCCTTTGCTGCCCATGGAGAGCGGGTTCTCCGGGATATACTGATCCAGCATGCAGGTTCCCGCCGCTCTCTGGAAATCGTTGTAGACCTTTACAGGCGATTTCATATAGTCGCCGGGCGATGCCCCGGCGATGCGCTCGATATGGTCGTGCTCCATCGGGTTCAGAAGCCAGCTCGGAATGCCTTTGACCGGCTTCATCAAAATCGTGTCCAGCGCAAGCTGCGCCCTTTCGGATGTCACTTTCATTCTTCTGGATAGCCCCCTTATAGACCTTGATGTCCCATTTCTTCCCATATCTGTCGCGCGTAGGCGACCGCTTCGGGCGAGGGTTCAACTTTGCCTTTGATGCTAGGCCAAGGCTGGCCGGGCCGCCGGTCCTCCGGGAAGGGAGACCAGTCGTCGTTTTCGTACCGCTTCCGAACTTCCTCGCGGCGAAAATCCGGGATCTCGAAGGGCGCTCCGTTTTCCAGGCAGGAGCGCCAGCCCTGGATGCCCACCAGGGTCATTTCCAGGCCGCGGTATACGTCCAGATAGGGCTGCTCGTTCTTCCGGATCGCTTCGGCGAAGAAATAGTTGGTGAAAAAGTCTCCGCCGCCATGCCCGGCCCGACGGGCGAGGTCGGCGTGAACCGGGAAATCGGGAGCATAGATTTTCTCGCCGACATCGCCTTCGCGCCTGTCCCATTCCTCATGCACGATCCTCAGGCTGCTCCTGTCGCCGGTGCGGAGGTTTTCCATCAGGCCGCGCGAGCCGTGGAACCGATACCAGATGCCTTCGCCTCTCAGGGTCAGTCCCATCAGCCGGGCCACCGAACCGTTGTCCATCCGGCAGATGGCGACGAACCCGAAATCGCCGGTCTTGACGTGCAGCCTTTCCGTGTCCTGCTCGGACTGCGGGATGCTCAGGGCGTTGATGCTGACAGGCCTGGTATCTGTCACATACATGATCGGAGACATGGCGTGAGTGCAGTAATAGGTGGGCGGCAGGTGGTTGCGCCAGTGGTTCAGGCCGGGAGACAGCCGGTTTTTGAACTCGGAGGTCCCGGGGTGGTTGTATTCCCCTTCCGCATATTGAATCTCCCCGATCTCCCCGGCCCGATAGAGCCGCCGCATCTCCTGGTTGTAGGTGAAAAAGGCGTAGTTTTCGGCGAACATATAGATTTTGCCGCTTTTCTCCACCGCTCGCGCCAGCGCCGCGCCCTCCCCAGGCGTCTTGCAGGCGCTGGTCTCGCTCATCACGTGCTTGCCCGCCTCAAGCGCCTCGATGGCGAACGGGGCGTGCTGGTGAAAGTAGTTCGCCAGGATGACGGCATCCATATCATGCTCCAAAAACTTGTCGTAGTCCGTGTAGGTGGCGACATCGTACCGTTTTCCCGCCTCCAGGAGCTTTTCTTCCCAGGTATCGCACAGGGCGACCAGTTCCATCCCCACATACCCGGCCCCTGCCGCGAACCCCATCCCGCGCCCGACCCCGATGACCCCGACCCGGATGTTCGCCATTTATTCGACCTCCCGATTCACAAAAATACCCGCCGCGGTCTACTTCGAGGCCGGGCGGGAGAGTCCTTTTTCAAATGAAAGATGATTCTGCGGTGGGGTTTCTATTTTCAACCACCGCTGAGTACCGATCAGAACGGATGAACACGGATAAACACTCTGCCTTTATCGGTGTTCATCGGTGGTTAGAAACACAACCCCTGCCTCACTTGCCGGCCCCGCACCAGCGGGTGAGAAAGAGGGCGATGGCGAGGGCCGCGTCGCGCATTTGGGCGATTTCGATGGATTCGCCGGTGGCGTGGGCCTGGGCGATGTCGCCTGGGCCGAAGACGATGGCAGGCATCTGTCCGCGGTGGTGGTAGAGGCGGGCGTCGCAACTGACGTTCCAGCCGAAGACCTCGGAGGGCAGCCCGGAGGAACGACAGGCTTCCGATAAAGCCGACACCGAAGGGTGATCCGGATCGGTGCGGTAGGCGTCGTTGTGGAGCTTCGGGAATTCGAGGGTGATATGCTCTTTCGTCCAGGGGTCCCGGATCGATGCGAGCAGGGAGGCCATCTCGGTTTTGATGGCGCTCATGGGTTTATTGGGGAGGAAGCCGACGCCTCCCTCCAGCACGGCGCTTCCGGGGACGGTGGCGGGCCAGTCCCCGGCCCGCATGATCCCGATATTGACCTGAACGGGTCGTTCGTACCGCTCAAAGAGGGGAATCCCCTGGCTTTCGGCCACCAGGCGGATTTCGTATTCCTGGAGGAGCCGGATGATCTCCATCGATTTCTCGATGGCGTTGATGCCCTCATGCTTGCGGCCCATGTGGACCGAGCGGCCCTCCACACGAATGCAAAACCAGATCGCGCCCCGGTTGGCCGGGTGGATATGAAGCCGGGTTCCTTCCAGGATCAGGGCCGCGTCCGCTCTCGGCCCGTCCATCAGGAGAGCCAGAGCGCCGTTTCCCCCGAACTCCTCCTCGATGGCGATCTGGGTGATGACATCGCCCCGGAGCCGAACGCCCGCCCGGTCGAGAGCGCGGAGCGCCCAGTAGAGGGTGACGACCTGGCCTTTGGCGTCGCAGGCCCCTCGCCCGAAGACCTTGCCTGCCTCCACTTTCGGAATGAAGGCTTCCTCCCAGCCGACCGCCGGGACGACATCCACATGGGACTGCATGATCAGGCTCCGCCCCTGGCCGCCGCCTTTGCGAGTGTGCGCCAGGTTGTGGCGGCCCTCGTAATGGAGTTCGCGCTCCGCAAAGGTGTAGTCCGGGTCTTCCTTGATGCCGGGCGGGATGGGGAGCAGGCTCGTTTCCCCGGAAAGCGCCCGGAAGCGTCCGGCGAGGAATCGAATGGCCGGTTCCTCTTCCCCGGGCAGGCTCGGGTAACGGATCAAATCGCACAGGAGGCCGACTGATTCCTCTTCCGACTGCCGGACAGCCTCCATCAGCCTCTCTTGAAATCTATCGGGCATGGCATCAGGCTCCTTTGAATAATAGGAGATGACGTAGGACAAGATGAGCCGTGTCCCCTGCTATTCTTTCCATCCCATCACCACCGATACCACGCCGAAGGTGAGGGGCAGTATCTGGATATCTCTCAGGCCGGCGGAGGCCATGATCTGCGACTGTTCGGTCTCGGTGGGGAAGGTTTGGAGCGATTCGGGCAGGTAGGCATAGTGGTCGCGGTTCCCGTGGATCATTTGGCCCATCAGGGGAACGATTTTGCTGAAATAGAGGAGGTGATAGAGATGTTTGAACGGAAAGCGGGTCGGGCGCGACAGGTCCAGGGAGGCCACGCAGCCGCCCGGCCTGACGACCCGGCTCATCTCGGAGACGGCCTGCGGGATATCGGACACATTCCGCAGCCCCCACCCCACCGCAACCCCATCGAAGGTATTGTCGGGGAAGGACAGGCGGAGGGCGTCTCCCAGGATCATCTCGACCGGACACCGGCGGCCCGCCACCTTCTTTTGCCCCAGCGCCAGCATTGGCAGGCTGAAATCCACCCCGGCCACAAAGCCCTTCGGCCCGACCGCCCGGGCCAGTTCGATGGCGAAATCGCCTGTGCCGGCGCACACATCCAGGGCACAGCCACCCTCCGGCAGCCGCATCCGCTTTACGGCAAAACGCCGCCACGCCTTATGGCGGCGAAAGGTCATCAGGGTGTTGAGCAAATCGTAGGTGGGGGCCAGGGAATCGAACATCCCTCGCACCCGGCGGGCTTTGTCATCCGGGGAAGTGTTCATCGGCAGTCAGCAGGCTCTTCAGGCGTTGGGCGTTTTTTTTATATTTCCCCAAAACGAAGGGCATTCCTGCCGGCTCCGCACAAAAAATGGGCCTGTGCGCTCCACAGGCCCATCGAGGTTACGACTCTTTACCCGACCGCCTTATGATGAGATCATCTCTCACAGGCTTCAGGGGAAGAGCGGGGAGTTGGTCAGTTTCCAGTGGTTGCCGCCCGGATCGGTATACTCGACGATCCACGTCAGATCGGTGTTGGCAACCGGCTTGCTTCGGTCGATGCGGAGCGAGAACGTATCCGCGGACGTTACCTTTTGGCCCGCAGCAACCGTTCCGAAGACAACTGCGCCGTCCAGCGCCTGGACATTGCTGGGCCAGTTGTTGAGGGTCGCCTTGACGTTGGTGGACTCTCCGTTCCCCCGGTTTTCTATAGTGAATTTCCGGCATGGTTCAAGTGAGATGGACACTTTTGGAAAACATTCCGGGGCAGAATGGTCATCACACCCCGCAATAACCCTTGGGGAGGGCTATTGCCAGCGAAAAACGTTCCTATGGGACGGTCTGCAAGCCCCAAAAACCTTCTGGCCTTTTGAAAAAGTGCCCATCTCACTTTCCA